>NZ_JCBAJA010000007.1:0-205181 GCF_059834885.1 Microbulbifer sp. SE14
ACAGCTTACTCAAACTGCTCTATGCCGGTATACTGAAAGCCTCCGAGCGATGGACGCATCCGATTCAGAACTGGAACCTGACGCTATCACAGCTGACGATCCACTTCCCGGACCGCCTGGAGAAATACATCAGCCTGTGAGGCTATTTGGCTGACACAGAGTTTTGAACACCCTCACTTTTCTTCCAGTTACGGGAATGACAACCCATTAATGAAATTCCAGCTTCCTATAAACGTCGATCAGCGATTCGTGGAAGTATAAATATCCTATCAGCAGGAGATTGCAGAACCCGCCCATTACGAAATGGCGTATATATTAAAATCAGACGATACACAGATCTCTTCATGTCATGTCATGTCAAACTTATTATCCACCCCCTAGAAAGCCGCTATAAAAAATAGGACAAAATAAACAAAACAGCCCATTAAAAACAATCTCTTTGACCAAAAACAATTAATAATAAACCCCCACTTTTCATTAAAAATGCCAACCAAATATCAGTTTATGTCGCAATTTGCTCTCGAATAAAGTTGTTTTGAAGATAAAATTACTCACTGTCGAAGAGTAAATTGAATTATGAACCTTTACCTTCGACAGAAGTGCTCTCGCCCTATATTCAATGTATATGCAGTCGCAAAGCCCGCATTGAATTTCCATCGAATCAACAGCCAAAAGGAGAAAACACCATGAAATCTAAAAACCAAATAAATCCATTCTTAGGGTTTTTATTTCTTATTTTATCCCTTTCTACATCACTTTCAACTAACGCTCAAACTGTCGATGCTTCCTGTGCATTAGGTGATGTCACACTTAACTTTAACCCTAACCTTACGTTGACCACTATTTCGACAGATATAAATGGCTCTGGACGTGTCGAAGGCTGCATTTTTGCGTCAGACCAATCAGTACATACCGCAGTTATTAATGAGGTTCAAGGGGTTGGAAATCTATCGTGTCTTTTTAACGGGGAATTGAGTGGGACAGCTCTAGTCACCTGGGATGATCAAGTGACCAGCAATATAAATTGGGAGTCTGCACAGATTGAATTATTCAATATTGAACTCGGCGTGCCGTCAGTACCCCGAGTTTTCATTCTGCAAGGCGAAGTAGAATCGGGACGATTTGCAGGAAGTATTCTCACTCTCAGCTACAATGATATTCCGGAGCTTACCTATCTCGACTGTCTATTCGGAGGACTAGAATCTATAAGTGGCCCAGTAACGGCGCAATTTTTACAGCAATAGTAGAATTGATGCTGTCAGAAGCGGGATGTAACAACCTGTTACCAATGGTTTTCATCTCTTAAAAACATATAAATGGAGATACCTTATCGCCAGCGGTTAAAAAGACAGTCGATAAGGATCTCCCCTGACGGAATGCCTTATTTATACAAATCCATTACAGAGAAAGAAGGACATCTACTCACTGGTTAAGACACACTGGAGCCAGTATGGAAATCGAATGTGGCCACGCGCTCAAGGAGCTATCTAAGGATCTGGTGCACCCCAGTATGTGCCACAACAGATTCTACTTACCCCCATACAAACATCTGGTTTCTGGCACGCAGCGATAAAGACCGTGGATTAAACTGACGATCTTTACTCTACCACCAAACAAGGATCCTGCGCCTATAGTATCTTCACCTTTATTATCAGAAATTCTATAAATATCGAGAATACTCAACGTAGAAACGCCAATTTTTTCAGTCAATCCGGGTGAATTGAGGTAATACAGCGGGTTTAGAGTCGGCGCAACTACTGTCATGACAGCCCCATTTCCGTCAAATGCTCCAGATTTAATGGAACCGGTAAACGTAACAATAGCCCGGCCACCGACGTAGCTCGACGTTCAAGTAAATATAAAAACAGATTTTGGAAATCTGTAAATCAAACCTTGTAACTGCTTTCGATGTCTCCGCAAGCTTCGTGTCCAAGGTCATAGAGTGGCATAACCGGTTCGAGAAGTGGGAGGAAATCTGTGCGCAGGCATCCATAGCGTTGTGCACTACCTGCTCGAATAGGCCGAGACCGGCAATTATTTGTCGGTGTTGATCGGCTCGGTCAGCTTTCACGATTATCGATTCACTGGTCAGAATCGCCCCAAGGATCTACAGGTTGTAGGTTTTCGGCAGGCAGAGACCGCTGCCCCCTTGTCACCAGCCTCGAGTAACACGATATTGTAATTATTAATAAAAATCGTCGTTTTCAATCTCAAGCTTGATACTTTCCATTGCCTGCTCGTGTGCATAGACCACATTTTCAACTGTGAAATCTATGAGAGCAACATTGGCCTCGAAAACGATTTTTTCCGTAACCAGGGTGCCACTATCAACTGCAGTGAATTCGACCTGTTGGTGAGTAACTATATTGGGCAGTGTCCAGCTATCAGTCTGGTAGCTATAGCTGCCCGGAGAAATCCTTTGCCGAACATGGGTCTCGTTGGTTGTGGGAATTCCCGCAACCGGTATCACCTCAATCGCAGTAAAGTTTCGGATCTTCACGCCATTCTGATTGGCATACTCTTCGTGCTCAATCACGTCTGTAAGGAAAGGATGGTGTCCAATATGGTTACTGATGTCTGAATAGATCGAAAAAACCTGTTCGATAGGTGCATTGATCACGCCGCTGACTACGGCCGTTTCTGACCGGCGAAGAGATAGCGGGAGGGGCTAACAATGTGTTCATGAGCTCTGTAGTAGTGCCAGGCTAATTGCCAATCCGCGGCATAAAGTTCGTCCGGCTTGCTGGCAGCGGAAGCTGAAATGCTTGCCCACAGAGCCAGCGTGACAGCCCCAACCCAAGAGGAAGGGAACATACGGGGGCGCATACAATCACCTGAAGTTACAAATCACCCGATCAATATAGAAGAAATTAACACTGCGATTACTGGGGCGGCGGCCGAGTAGGCCTCAGGTTATTGTTATATTTGCGCTGGCACCTGGCTTTCGCATGCTCCATGGCATCGGCGCCTTTTGTAGGCAGCCGGTGTCGATCGCCACTGTTCATTTCTACACCCCGGCTAACGTGCAGTAGCTGAAAGCCACCGCTCGCTTTGCTCGCTCTCGATCACCAACTGCTTCTGAAGCCGAGCTGGGCCTCCAACGTATGGGAGCTGGTGTTGCTGGTACCCTGCTCATAGCCAAGGCTCCCGTAGAGGGTGGTGCCGGTGGAGAATTGCAGACTGGCGCCCAGATTGAACTCAAGCCAAGTACTGTCCAGCTCCGCGGTAAAAGGCACGAAGCCGGCGGCGGAAGACAAGCGGGTTTCCGGCTCTCCTTCGAACTCATGCCACAGGCTCAGCCTTGCCCAGGCGGTATAACGTTGCGGCGCGACACCCCAGGTGCGCGCCAGGCGCGGACCCAGGCGCGCTGCCAGCGAGTCCAGTTCACGGTAGCGCACTCGGGCGAAGCCATCGTTGAAGTTGTCGAGGTCTTGGTCCTGATACACCAACTGCGCCTGTGGCTCCAGTATCCAGCCGTCGCCGAAGCCCGAGGCATAGCCTGTCTCCAGCGAGGCGGCCAGGCCCCTACCGGCCGTATCGCCCGTGCGCAAACCGGGGATGCGGCGCTCGGCGTGCATCTCCAGCTCGTAGCGACTGGCCTGCAGTACCCCGTCCAGGTACCAGCTGTCGACACCGGGCCCGCTGCCAAACCAGGTGCCATACGCGCCGAGGGAATAACTGTCGAGATCGATGTCGCCAGCGCGGAAGCTGGCATCGTCGGGCCTGTCGTGATCCACATCGGCGTCGGCACGACCGGCGGCGATGTACAGGCCGGCCTCGGTACGGCTAACGGTATTGCCTGCGCGGTATACATCGACACCCAACTGCAGTGCGCCCAGGTCGTAGTCGAAGCCGGGGCCCTTGCCCCAGATTCCGCGGTCATCGCCACCGTGCTCGCCGTCGCGACCGATAACCCGCGCCCAGACCCGGCCGGACATTTCGGCAGGCAATTCCGGCCGCGCGGCGTTACCGCCACGGCGCTCGTGCAAGGTATCGAGCAATTGACGTGAGTAGATCAGCGCCAGCGCAGGTGCGCCGGTGTACAGCGACACTTCCTGGCGGTAGTTAGCCGTGGGGACAGGCTCGGGTCCAGGCTCGGGTCCAGGCTCGGGTCCGGGCTCGGGTCCGGGCTCGGGTCCGGGCTCGGGTCCGGGCTCGGGTCCGGGCTCGGGACCGGGCTCGGGACCGGGCTCAGGGCCGGGCTCGGGCTCGGGTTCAGGGCCGGGCTCAGGTTCCTCCAGTGTCGAGCGCAGGAACCAGCTCTCCTCCGATCCGGCGCTGATACCGCCGCGATAGAGGGTGTATTCGTAGGGGCCAGCCAGCAGCGCGTTGCCTTGGGTGAAGGCGCCGGCACTGGTGGTGGCACCATTGACGGCGTCCACTACCAGTATGCCGTTGCCGGTGGTCAGCGCGCCCTCCCCGCCCACCTGGCGGATTTGCAGGCTGCTGTTACCGCTGGCCCTGCCACCGTCGATCACGAGCAGATCGGACGGCGAGCCGTCGCCGCCGAGAAAGGTGTTGAGGGCGACGAAACTGCCGGGGCCGCCCACATAATTCGATACCAGCAGCCGGTTGCCGATGCCGCTGCCGGCGATCTGGGCCAGCGCATTGTTGACCAATCCGCTGTTAATGATGAAATCACCCTTGGCTCCGCCTGCGAAAACCGGGGCGGCATCGGCGACGGCAATAGTGCCGTCATTGGTCACGGTTCCCGTCACGCTGCCGTAGCCGCCGAGGGTGGCGCCGGCGGCTACGGCACCGCCCCCACCGCCGGAAATGGCCGCATCCATATGACTCGCATCGCCCACCGCGAGTGTGCCCTCGAGCACCCTGGTGCTGCCGGAGTAGGGGTTGTCGCCCAGCAAGATAACACTGCCACTGCCGCGCTTGGTGAGCCCGCCCACACCACTGAAGGCGGAGGAAGCATCAGTGGCTACCGTAAAGCCGTTGTCGTCGACAGTTAAACCGCCGGATTCGATATTGAGTTCGGTTCCGGAAAAGCCAGTGACGAAATCGGCATTGTCGGCGAGGGCGCGCAGTATGCCGCCGTCGAAGTTGACTTGGGCCGCGCCGTCGCCAGGCATCAGCGACGAAACATCCAATACGCTGTCGCTGTTCACATCGATAGTGCCGTTACTGCCCGCTTCCGTTGCGACGGCCAGGCCATCCTGCACGGTCCAGACTGTGCCATTTTGCAAGGTAACGCCGAAGCTACTTCCGTCCTCCGTCATGGCCGCCCCGGTGAGTGTAGAGGTATTGGCGGTCAGGTTGAGCGTGCCGGTGTTGATCACCTCGAACAGCACCGTGCTGCCGCTGATGGACGAACCGGTGACGGTCGCGTCCAGGATTCCGCCCACCACCCCGATGCCAGAGGTCTGCTCCGATATCAGGATCGCGTTTTCGAGGGTCACCGTATTAGTTCCCCCGCTACCGCGCAGGGCGTTGGCACTTGCTCCGGCAGCGGTGATCGAGCCGCCGTCGACGTTGAGCGTGCTGCTGCCCGAAAGCTCGGCGCCGTGCGCGAAGGCTCCGCTGGCCGCGACGTCGGTATTGGTCAGGGCTGCAGTGCTATTGGAAAGCAACAGCAGGCCAGTTCCATCGCTGGTGACCGAGCTGTCCGCCAGTGAGAGCCTCGCATCATCTTCCACCAAGGCTCCAAACACGCCGCTATTGGCTCCCTGAATGGTCGTGCCGGTGGCCGTGAGCGTGGAGCCTGCCCCCTTGGCGAAAAGGACAGGCTGTTTATAACCAGAACCTGTCACCGAGCCGCCATCCAGTGCCATGCTGGCGGCAAAAAGTGCCGCGGCACCCCTCGATCCGCTGAGGGTAACACCCGACAAGGAAATTTCGGCTCCACTGCCAGCCACAGCGCCGTAGCCGGCAAAACCTGATCCCGTTCCCGCTCCCGTTGCCGTAGCTGCCACGGTGGAATCGGTGACAGTGATCTTCGTGCCGATGCCCGAAGCGATGAGCCCGTCTCCATGATACCCGGACGCTTGAATCGTGGATCCGCCGAGGATGGTGACCGTTCCTCCGCGCAAGACATAAGCCCCGCACGCATCCACGCCCGAGACCTGAATCGAGGAGTCATTGGAGATGGTGATGCTTCCCCCCCTCGTCGCTGAAACCCCGTGTGCGCTGTCTCCTCCAGTGATTATGTCGAGAGGGCTGAAACTTTCGATGACTCCATTATTGAGCGCATACAAGCCGATACCGTCAACCCCGATAGCAGTGCCGGTATCTATGGTCCCGCTCGCGGTTTCGGTAGTGCCATCGGCCACGACCTGCTGAGCCATCAGCGACTGCGGTGCGGCGGCCGCCAGAACCGTGACGCCGACAAGCACGGCGAAGTACAGGAGCCCGGCACTGAAAGTTCGGCGGTGGGGAGCTGCACCGTAGGCAGCCACCAGGATTCTGTGCGGTGTGTCAACAGACGCTGAAGTAGAACCGTACATCATTTAACTCCCTGTAGTGACCAGAACAGGGAGGCACTCGGGTAGCCCACGGGGCGCTGACCGGACAATCACCTTCCTGAGATGCGACTAACCGGGAAACCCGCAGTAAGCTGTCCCGGCTATGCTAAACCAACCTTGATTTTTAAGTATTCTAGCCACGTTCTTCTGTCCCTACTCCATCACATGGGGATTAACCCACCTGGCACTTTCCCGGGGAACCTCTTCCACCGGCCTCGATTCCATTATGTGTGTCCGGCAATGGAAATTCCCAAAATATATAGAACGCTCTTAATAAAAGTTTTTGAGATAAAACCATAGCCGCTCCGTACAGAAGCAATTTCCAGTAGGCTTTCCAGTAGACAGGAAGCAGTCACCCCGCCTGACCACCAATGGCCGGCGGCATTGCTATCGGGGTGTCGTCACACCCTGTCGACAATCCGCCAGTACAATAAATTCCGGCGCGCGCACGTATCCCCGAAACTCAAGGCCCGGACGTTGCGGCGCGAACATATTGCGGCGGACATTACCGGGGGGGGCGATGTTCCGCGCGGTGAATTGCCGGGCCCAGAATGAGCGAGATCACGAGAAGTGCAGGCTAGCCACCTTTTTGATACCGGGCGGCGGAGACTACCAGCGTCTCGCGAACGCCCACCAACACCAGAATCGCGGAAGCAATGGCACCCAACACCACCGGTGGCATCCACAGGGCACAGGGGATCAGCAGCAACAACAGCAGTATGCCCAAGTAATGGGACAGGGGATGGCTGCGAAATATCAGCCACTTGAACAGTATATTACCTACCAGGTAGATGCCGGCACCGCCGACGATAGTCCAAATCACTTTCCCCGGTGTATGGCCTAGCGGGTGCGCCAGAACAAACTCGTCTGCCGCGGCAATGATCACTATGCCGGCGATGATCAGGAAGTGCACATAGGTGTAGACCAGCCGCCCCACCGCGCCTGTGTCTTCCATCTCGCCGAGCTTTTCGCTGGCGTGTTCGGCGGCCAGGTTGAAATAGATCCACCACATGGCCACGGTGGCCACGAAGGCGCTGACAAACGCGGTGACGGTGGCGGCATCCCAGTCCAGGTCGGCAAAGGTGGAACCGCTCACCAGCAGGGACTCACCCAGGGCGATGATCACCAGCAGGCCACAGCGCTCGGCCATATGTTCACCGGAAATGTCCCACTCGGCGCTGCTGGAACGCCCCAGGAACGGCACATAGAAGGAGGTCATCGCCGAGGCGTATTCCACCAGTACCGCCGCCGACCACCAGAGCAGGCGGGCCGACTCATCCGCGAGAGCGCCGGCAAGCCACAACAGTGCCGAGGCGCCGAACCACACCGCCATGCGCACGAAGGTACTGTGCACCTGCGGTCGCTGCCGGCGACACGCCAGACACATGAACAGCGTCCTGCCCAGCTGCATGAAGATATAGGCGCAGGCGAACATCAGAGCATAGTCGTCGAAGGCGTGGGGGATGGCGATCGCCATCAGCATACCGGCCAACATCATCGCAAACAGCAGCAGCTTTACCGGCACCTTCTGCGGATCGAGCCAGTTGGTGACCCAGGTAGTGAAAACCCAAACCCACCAAACCGAAAGCAGGATCAGAAAAAAGCTGTACACCCCCAGGGGATCGGGATGCTCGATCAGCACATGGGTGGTCTGGGTAATCGCGTAGACGAACACCAGGTCGAAAAACAGCTCGACGAAATCGACCTTGTGCTCCCTGGCCCCACCCTTGAGGCGGAACAGGCCCCCGGACAATGCAGTCAACATACTCAAAATTCCCAAGTCATTCTGTTATGTATTTGAGCACCCGCGGTCGATCTCAGTCGCCGCCCGGGAAGGGAATAAACTCCTCGGTATCGCCCGGCACTTTCGGAAAGCGCCCGGATTTCCAGTCGCTGATTGCGGACTCGAGGCGCGCGTCAGTGGCGGCGACAAAGTTCCACTCGATCCGCCGCGGGCCAACACTCTCACCGCCGATAACTGCAATGCGGCTCTCCTCGCCGGCCTCCAGGACCACACCCTCTTCGGCGGCGAAGATTCCCATCGCGTGCGCCGGAATTTCCATGTCCCTGGCCTTCACCGCGCCACTGGCCACATACACCGCCCGCTCGGCCGCCATCGGCAGTTCGACCGACTGGCCCGGCTGCAGGTGCATCTCCACATACAAGGTTTCGGCGAAGGTCTTAACCGGGGAGGTGACGCCGAAAGCGCTGCCCATGATCACCCGCGCGGCGGCGCCGTCGACCGTCAGCGACGGAATCGCCTCCGACGGGTAGTGGTGAAATTCCGGATCCATCTCGGCGTACTGATCCGGCAGTGCCAACCACAACTGCAGGCCGTGCACCCGGTGCGAGGAATCCCGCACAACCGGGCGTTCGCGCTCGGAGTGCACGACGCCACTGCCGGCAACCATCAGGTTGATATCCCCCGGGCGTATTACCTGCTCGCTGCCGAGGGAGTCGCGGTGGAGGATTTCGCCCTCGAACAGGTAGGAGACGGTGGCGATATTGATGTGCGGATGCGGGCGCACGTCGATACCCTCGCCCGCCAGAAATTCCGCCGGCCCCATGTGATCGAAAAAGATCCACGGCCCCACAGCCTTGCAGGCGGTATTGGGCAGACAACGGCGCACCGAAAAACCGCCCAGATCTTTGTCTTTGGGGTGAATGACCATTGTCAGGGCGCCGCACCCCTGCTCCAGCCGGCACTCCTCCCGTTCAAGGTCTTTTTCCAGGGTACTCACTGCTTCGCCCCCCGCTTCAGTCGATCCGTCCACTCGCATAGCGCCGCCATCTGCTGGCGAACGAAGTCGCGGGTCATGTCGTCTGCCAGCGCGCCGTTGGCATCGAACTTGTGCTGCGCCTGGGCGATCATCACCTCCGGCTTGTTGATAAAGTGCACATCCAGGTAGACCAGGATCTGTCGCAGATCGTAGTGCGCGCGCACGCCGCCCAGCATGCCCATGCTCGCGCTCATCACCGCGGCAGGCTTGCCGGCCAGCGGCTGCGGCGACTGCCGGGAGACCCAGTCGATGGCATTCTTCAGCACACCGGGAATCGAGTAGTTGTATTCCGGTGTGGCGAACAGCACCGCGTCCGCCGACTGGATGGCGTCGGACAGGCGCGCCACCGCGACGGGTACTTCCCGGTCGGCCAGTTCCTGGTTGTACAGCGGGATGTCGGCGAGATCGGCGATCCGCAGCTCAACATTCTCCGGCGCCAGTTCGCCGGCCGCACGCAGTGCCGCCGTGTTGTAGGAATCAGTGCGCAGGCTACCGGAAATACCGAGAATGCGAAGTTTGTCGGACATGGCTCTTTCCTGTTCTTTTAATCTACAGACAAGACAGAAGCCCGGCAGCGAAGCACGCTGCCGGGCCAACTATTCACCCGGCAACCACAAGGGTTGCGGGCTTAGTATAAAGCCACCCGCCTCAGCGGCGGATGATTTTTCCGAGTGGGTTATCACTCGCCCTTGAGGGTGGTGTAGCTGGTAATCAGATTGCGGTAATCCGGAATATGATTGGAGAACAGGTTACCCAGGCCCTCGATATCGTTGCGCCAGTCGCGGTGCAGCTCGCAGGCGGCGCCGAACCAGGTCATCAGCTGGGCACCGGCGGCGGACATACGCTCCCAGGCCGCATCGCGGGTGAGCGGGTTGAAGGTGCCGGATGCGTCGGTAATCACGAAAACTTCGAAGTCTTCAGCCAGCGCCGACAGGGTCGGGAAAGCCACGCAGACCTCGGTCACGACACCGGCGATGATCAGCTGCTTCTTGCCGGTCGCCTTGACGGCTTTGACAAAGTCCTCGTTGTCCCAGGCGTTGATCTGACCCGGGCGCGCGATATAGGGGGCGTCCGGGAACATCTCCTTCAGTTCCGGCACCAGCGGACCGTTGGGGCCGTCCTCGAAGCTGGTGGTGAGAATGGTGGGCAGGTCGAAGTACTTGGCCGAGTCGGCGAGCGCCAGTACATTGTTCTTGAACTTGTCCGGATCGATATCCCGCACCAGTGACAGCAGGCCGGCCTGGTGGTCTACCAGCAGTACCGCTGCGTTGTCTTTGTCGAGTCGTACATAGGGTTTGCTCATGGGTTTCTCCTTCGGGGGTTGGTATGCCGACCAACAGCCGGCATCGTTTGAAAAAGCTAGCCGGCGTTACCGGCCGCCGAAACGACCGCGGCTGAAATCCTCGATCGCCTCGACGATCTCCTGCCGGCTGTTCATGACGAAGGGCCCGTGGCCGACAATCGGTTCATCGATCGGCCGGCCGCTCAGCAGCAGCACCTTGGCGTCGCTACTGGCCCGTATGGACACCTGTTCGCCCTCGCGGCCGAGCACGGCCATCTGCGCCGCACCGGCCTCGGCGACGCCGTTGACCGACACTGTGCCGTCCAGTACCACCAGCGCGGCACTCCAACCATCGGGCAGCGAAAACTCGGCGGTGCCGCCACAGGATAGATGCAGATCCCACACCTGCATCGGTGTGAAGGTATTTGCCGGCCCGGCAGCGCCGGCATATTCACCGGCGATCACCCGCAATTCGCCGGCCGCATCCGGCAGCGACACCTGCGGTATATCCTGCGCGAGGATCGCCTGGTAACCGGGCTCGGTCATCTTGTTCCGCGCCGGCAGGTTGACCCACAACTGCACCATTTCCAGGGTCCCGCCGGACTCGGCAAAGGCGGGCGAGTGATACTCCTCGTGCAGTATCCCTGCGCCGGCGGTCATCCACTGCACGTCGCCGGGCCCGATAACACCGCCTTCGCCGGTGGAGTCCCGGTGGGCCACCTCGCCGCGGTAGACAATGGTCACCGTCTCGAAACCGCGGTGCGGATGCTCCCCGACACCGCGGCGGCGGGTGGTTGGCGCGAAATCCGCCGGACCGGCGTAGTCCAGCAGCAGGAAAGGGCTCAGTTGTTCGGCGTGGGTCTGATATGAAAACAGCGAACGCACCGGAAAGCCGTCGCCCACCCAGTGCGGGCGGGGAGCGCTGTAGACACCGAGGACCTGCTTCATTTCTCAACTTCTCCAGTGGCGGCCGGCATTGGCCGAATCGATGGAGGCAGGATAGTTTTGCAACACCAGAGGTGCTAGCCTGCAGTTTTACACCTCAGTGTCTCAAATTTGGAACAGTAAATGGGCTGGCGCTATGCAGGACCTGAATGATCTCTATTACTTCGTACAGGCCGTTGACCACGGCGGTTTCGCCCCCGCCAGTCGCGCACTGGGCATCCCCAAGTCCAAGCTGAGCCGCCGCGTCGCCGCACTGGAGGAGCGCCTGGGAGTGCGCCTGCTGCAGCGCAGCACGCGGCACTGTTCGGTGACCGAGATAGGACAGACTTACTACGAACACTGCAAGGCGATGCTGGTGGAGGCAGAGGCGGCGCAGGAGGCCATCGATTCGGTGCGGGCGGAACCCGCCGGGGTGATCCGTATGACCTGCCCCATCGCCCTGCTGCACGCGCACATCGGCGGAATGCTCGCAGACTTCTTGGTCCGCTACCCGAAGATCACCGTGCACCTGGAGGCCACCAATCGCCGGGTCGACCTGTTGGGCGAAGGCGTCGACGTGGCCCTGCGCGTGCGCCCTCCCCCGCTGGAGGACAGCGACCTGGTAATGCGCGTGCTCTCCGACCGCGGCCTCTGCCTGGTCGCCAGCCCAAAACTGGTAGAAAGGTTCGGCGAGCCGGCTGTGCCGGCTGACCTGAACGGCTGGCCGAGCCTCGGGCTCGGGGTGCCGCAGCAGAGCTACAGCTGGACCCTGTACGGCGAGAATGGTGCCGAGTCGAGCATCTACCACAATCCGCGCTATGTGACGACGGATATGATCGCGCTGCGCAGTGCGGCTGTCGCCGGCGTGGGTGTGGTGCAACTGCCGATACTGGTGGTGGAGGAACAGTTGCGCAACGGGGAACTGGTGAGGCTGCTTTCCGGCTGGTCGCCGCACCGGGACATCATCCACGTGGTCTTTCCATCCCGGCGTGGGCTGTTGCCTTCCGTGCGCGCCCTGATCGATGCGCTAATCGACTTCTATGCCTCCTTCGAGGAGGATTGAGCGGCTAGAGATCGAAGCCGACACCGATCCCCGCCGAGGATACACCGCTACTGAAGGCGCCGCCGAAGGTCACATAACCCCGCTTCGAGATGGGGCGGCCGTAGCCGATCGACACCGCATTCTCGCCCTCCTGCCAGCCGGCGCCGATGGCAATCCGGCCGCGACAGCTGCGCCAGTCGCGCGGATCGGCGCAGCGGTTGGTGGCGCTATTCGCCGAGACCTGGCTCATGGCCGCCGCCATGGCGCCGGTGCGGTTGATGTTTTCATCCAGCCGGTCGATCTGCCGCTGCTGCCGGTCGAGGCGGTTGCCCAGCTCAATGACATTGTTTTCCATGTTCAATATCCCCTGCAGCTGCTGGTCGGTATAATCCTTTGCTTCCTGCAGCGTCGCATTGAGCTGTCGGACGTTGACCGCGTCGGTATCGTCCTCGCCGTCCTGCACGTTGGTGACGCGGCGCTCGTTGCCCGCGCTACCCACAGAGACGGTATTCTCCTGACTGGCGACAGATCCCCTGCCCAGGGCGACGGAATTGTTGGCGTTGACCTCGGTCCCGTAGCCCAGGGCGGTGCCGCCGGGGGCGGTGACACTGGAATCCGCGCCCACCGCCACAGACTCGATGGCGCCGCTACTGATATTGGCGTTGGCCCCAACGGCGGTGCTGCTGTCCGCATTGACCCGTGCATTGGCACCGAAGGCGGAATCCTTGGCGCCCGCCGCGAGACTGTTCTCGCCGAAGGCAGTGGCGTCATCGCCGGTGGCGGCACTGCTTTCGCCGCCGGCCAGCGCGTTGGCGCCCTGCCGGGTGCCCAGGTGCACTCGATCCTCTATTTCCAGCAGCGCCTGATCGGCGTCCGCCTGGGCATTGTCGGCGGTGGTCTGCGCCTGATCCGCCTTGTCCTCCACCACATTCAACTGGTCCAGGTTGACGGCGTCGGTGCCGTCCACGCCCGGCGCCAGGCCGGTGATGCGGTTGCCACTCATACTGGCGTCGCTGTCGAAGGTCGCCGGCCCCTGTATATCCACGCCGGCCTCGCCGCGAATGGTAACGGTATTGGTGCTGGTGATATTGGCGCCACCGGCGCCATCGCCGCGCATTGTCGCGGTGCCGTCCTTGTCGATGCGGACCTCGCCGGTGGCATTGCCGGGATAATTAGTCGGCGTGCCCGACTCGGCGCCATTGGCCATACCAACTGCCACGTCCCCGGTGCAGGTTTGATCGCCGGTACCGGCATAGCCCAGATTGCGCCCCTCAGCGGTCCCCTCATCCGGCCCCGGACAGATCACCAACTGGCCACTGTCGGCCCGCGCGACATTCGAGACAGCTCCCAGCGAGGTGACCCACAACAGCACTGCGGCAAGCAAAAAATCTTTTGCCAGTGCCCGGCAACTGGTTATACGCGGCATTTTGTTACACTCCCTGTGAACAGAATGGTGGGAGTGTAGTTCAATTTTTACGGGTCGGGCCGGCAGCCCGACCACCTTCCACACCGCGCCAAGTCGGGAGCTAAAGGGGCAATCCACGACCGCGCACAAGCGGATTCAGGCTGCGGATCACCACTCCCCGACATTTCCCATGGACGCCCAGGGCTCCTGCGGTTCCAGCGGCTCGCCCTTCTGCAGCAGCTCGATGGAGATGCCGTCCGGCGAGCGCACGAAGGCCATATGGCCGTCCCTTGGCGGCCGGTTGATGGTGACACCCCCATCCATCAGCCGCTGGCAGATTGCGTAGATATTGTCCACGCGGTAGGCCAGATGACCAAAATTGCGCCCGCCGCTGTAGGTCTCCGGATCCCAGTTGTAGGTCAGCTCCAGGCAGGGGGCCTTCTTCTCCCGCGCCGTGTCCGCGTCGCCCGGCGCGGCAAGAAACACCAGCGTAAAGCGCCCTTTGTCGTAATCCTTGCGGCTGACCTCCTGCAGGCCCAGCTTCTCGCAATAAAATTTCAACGACTCTTCCAGGTCCGATACGCGTACCATTGTGTGCAGATATTCCACGCCTCTACTCCTTCCTTTTCCCAGCCACTACAATCGCGGCACAATTTAAAAGATCCAGTTTGCTGAAACCAGAACCAAATGTATCAGAAATACTATTCACAATTTTTACAGGCGCCCAGCGGCGGTTCCTCCCCGATGCTGCACATGGCGTGCCACTCCCACCACTACTGGCCGGACGTCACCCTGGACGCGGTGCAGCAGTACTGGCGCGACTCGGCCCTGCTGGCCGACGACAAGTGGGGGCCCATCTTCGAGGAGAAGATCCCCGCCTGGCAGAAAGCCGTGGCGAGTGTGCTCAACCTGCCGGACCCGGACCGCATCGCCATTGCGCCCAACACCCACGAGCTGGTCTACCGCCTGATCAGCGCCTTCGACCTGACGAAGCCGCTGCGCATCCTCACCACCGATGGCGAATTCTACAGCTTCGCCCGCCAACTGCAGCGCCTGGAGGAACTGTCCAATGTCGAGGTGACCCGCGTTGCCAAGGAGCCCTACGCGACCCTGGCGGAGCGCTTCGAACAGGAGCTGCACCGCGGCGACTACCACTTGGCCTATGCCAGCCAGGTCTTCTTCGATTCCGGTGTGGTATTCCCCCAGCTGCTGCAGATAGCCGCGCGCAAGCCGGTGCGCACCGAGTTTGTGATCGACGGCTACCACGCCTTCTTCGCCCGCCCGATAGACCTGGGCGAGATTGCCGACAGGGTTTTCTTCACCGCCGGCTCCTACAAATACCTCGGCGCCGGCGAGGGCATGTGCTTTATGAGCATCCCCGCCGACTGCCAGCTGCGCCCGCTGAACACCGGCTGGTTCGCGGAACTGGAGGAACTGGAGAACCGCGCCGACCGGGTCGGCTTCGGCGACAACTGGCTGCGCTTCGCCGGCGCTACCATGGACTACTCCAGCCTGTACAAGGGCCTGGCGGTATTCGAACTGTTCGGGCGGGAAGGCATCACGGTGGAGAAGATCCACGACTACGTGCTGGCCGCACAGAAGCACTTCCTCGACACCATGGATGCCGCCGGCCACCCGCTGCTGAACCGGGACAAGCTGATTTACCACGACCTGGAAAACGGCCACGGGCACTTCTTTACTTTCGACTGCGGTACCGCGGAGAAATCGGAACAGTTGCAGCGGGAACTCAAGTCCCGCGCCGTACTGAGCGACCGCCGCCAGCGGCTGCTGCGGCTGGGCTTTGCGATTTATCACCGGGAGGGGGAAGATTATCGGCAGGTGTTCGGCTGACGGGGTTCGGGAACCAATCCGCTCAGCCTGTGTTCAGAATACAGCGATTACAATCCCACCCACTGTTTTCACTAAGTTTCTAGAACAACCAACAAGGAAAATGTCATGAAGGTTGTAAAAATTTCCACCATCGCCCTGCTCGCGCTGCTCGCCACCGCCTGCGGAGGCGACCGCCACCCCGCACAGAGCGGCACACTGGTCTCCATCTCCGCCACCGGCGAAGCGAGCAAGGTGCCGGACGTGGCCAATATCTCCGCCGGCGTGGTAACCGAGGCGGAGGACAGCGAACAGGCGATGCGCGATAACGCCGTGCAGATGGAGCAACTGATGAAGGCGATCAAGAAAGCCGGCATCGATGACAAGGACGTGCAGACCAGCGGTATCAGCCTGTCGCCGCGCTACGATTACCAGCAGGGCCGCAAGCCACAGATCACCGGCTACCAGGCCAGGAACACCGTCAGCGTCAAGGTGCGCAAGCTGGAGAAACTGGGCGAGGTGCTGGACACCCTGGCCGCCGCCGGCGCCAACCAGATCCACGGCCCCAGCCTCGAAATCGGCGAACCGGAACCGGTGATGGCCGAGGCGCGCAAGCAGGCGCTGGACAAGGCCCGGGGCCGCGCCGAGACCTATGCGGAGTCCCTGGACATGAAGGTGCGCCGCATCGTCAGCGTTTCCGAAAACGGCGGTCCCGGCATTCCGCGGCCGATGATGCGCGCCGAAATGGCCGCGGCAAAGGCGGACGCAAGTACACCGGTGGCACCGGGGGAGACCACGTTGACGGTGAATCTGGACCTGGTTTTCGAACTGAAGTAACCTTTCCAAATGCGGAATGCGGAACGATGAATGCGGAATGCGCGCTAGACATTATGCACACTGTCTGACATATCGTCCGCGCCCGTACTCCCGGAATAACAGCTTGACAGCAAAGCGCAGGCGGCAGAATCTGTCCGTATTTCCTCATTCCGCATTTACAAACACCTTCCCGTCCTTCATCACAAACTGCACCCGCTGCAACTCGGAAATATCCTCCAGCGGATTGCCGGCCACGGCGATGATGTCCGCCTTCTTGCCCTCGCTGACACTGCCCAGTTCGTCCTGAACCTTAAGCAGTTGTGCCGCATTCCAGGTGGCGCTGCGGATGGCGTCGGCAGGGGTCATGCCACCGGCAACCATCAATGCGAATTCGCGCGCATTGTCGCCATGGCGACTGACGCCGCTGTCGGTGCCGAAGGCGATTCTGACCCCGCGCTTGTAGGCGTTGGCAAAGGTATTCTGGATCAGCGGCCCTATGGTGGCGGCCTTGCTGCGCACCATATCCGGGAAGAAACCCTCCAGCGCGGATTTCTGCGTGACCCACTCGCCGGCCATCAGCGTCGGCACATACCAGGTGCCGTTGCGCTTCATCAGCTCCATGGTCTCGCCATCCATATAGGTGCCGTGCTCTATGGAGTCGACGCCGGCGCGGATGGCCCGGTCCATGCCCTCCTTGCCGTGGGCGTGCACCGCCACGGTAAAGCCGTAGTCCTTCGCGGTGGCCACTATCGCCTCCAGTTCGTCGGCCATGAATTGCGGATTCTGGCCGCTCTTGGCCACACTGAGCACGCCACCGGTGGCGGTGATCTTGATCAGGTCGGCGCCGTCCTTGTAGCGCTGGCGCACCGCCTCGCGGGCGCTGGCCGGGCCGTTGACCACCCCCTCCGCCGGGCCCGGGCTGCCCATCAGGTCGCCGCGGTATCCGTTGGTGGGGTCGGCGTGGCCGCCGGTGGTGGCGATGGACTTGCCGGCGGTAAAGATGCGCGGACCCTCGATGGTGCCGGCCTCTATCGCCTTGCGCAGGCTGACGGTGACATTCCCGCTGTCACCCAGGTCGCGCACCGTGGTGAAGCCGGCCTGCAGGGTGCGCCGCGCCGTGTCCACCGCGCGCAGGGTGTAGTCGGCGGGATTCCAGGTAAAGGTCTCCATATAGGTGCGCGGGCCGTACTCGTAGGCCAGGTGGGTATGCATGTCCATCAGCCCCGGCAGTACCGTGTAGTTGCGCAGGTCCACCAGCTTTTCCCGGTCGCGCTTGGCGAAGCCCTTCTGCACCGACTCTATGCGGCCGTCGACGACATGGATTGTGCGATTTTCCAGCAGCTTGCCGCTCTCGCTGTCAAACAGCCTGCCGGCGTAGATGGCTGTCGCCTCAGCCAGTGACTGGGCGCAGAACAGGCCGCTGCAAATTGCCAGCAGCGCGGCGGCGGCGCGGTTGCGGAGGTTGCCCCGATTGGTACTTGTTGTCATTGTCCCACCCGTTAAATCCAACTTAGAGTCGTATAGCTTTTAAAAGACTCAAGTTCCGGTGTTCACGGGGACGGGGATTGGTAGCCCCGCAGAGGCGGCCTCGAGCGGCCCCACTGCCGGTGGTTACCTGGCAAAAAACCTCATCGGTAAACATTTGCCAGGTAACCACCGGCAGCGGGGCCGCGCACAATACCAGCCGGGGACTCTCCGCCCCCGTTGTGAACGTCGAAACTGGAGTTTTTAAGTTGCACAATCTACCCCAAGCGCCCCCCCAACCCAAGGGAAGAGTCCCAGGGGAAGGGGCCCCAGGCGAAGAGTCGAGAGGAAGCCCCGATGAAAATCTACGAATACGCCAGCGCCCCCAACTGCCGCCGGGTGCGCATGTACCTGGCCGAGAAAGGCATAGCGGACGTGGAATATGTACCGGTGGACCTCGCCAAGGGCGAGAACCTCACCGACGAGTACCGGCGCCGCGACATCAACGCCAAGGTGCCGGTGCTGGAGCTGGACGACGGCAGCTGCATCGCCGAATCGGTGGCTATCCAGCGCTACTTCGAAGAGCTGCAGCCGGAGCCGCCGCTGTTCGGCCACGATGCCAGGGAAAAGGCCCTGGTGGAGATGTGGAACCGCCGCGCCGACTTCAACATGATGCTCAATGTGGGCATGTGCTTCCAGCACACCTCCGGCTTCTTTGCCGACCGTATGGCCGTATTCCCGGACTACGGCGAGGACTGTGGCAAGAAGGTACTGAAGTTTTTCGAGGTGCTGGATCAGCACCTGGCAGACAGCCAGTACCTGGTGGGGGATTACTTCTCGGTGGCCGATATCGGCATGCTTTGTTCACTGGACTTCGGCAAGGTGGTGAAATTGCGGCCGGACCCGGAGAAGCACCCGAACCTGATACGCTGGCGCGAGCAGCTGAGTGCTCGGCCGAGCGCCTCTGCATGAGAATCCGGGGTTCAGGTCGAGGAGCCGGCATCGCCACCCAGAGTCGAGATCTCCGGGCGGCGCCGGCGCCTCGTCTTGGCCGGGACCATGCCCCGCATGGCTTCCAGCCTGCCGAAGCAGAGCAGCTTGTCGTTGGGCTCCAGCACCCGCTGAGGCCTGGGATTGGGTATTGCGGTGGCGCCCCGGTACAGGGTCAGCACATTGATGTCATGTTCGTACAGCTTCGTCTCCGCGATGGTACGGCCGACGAAATGTGACCCCTCCGGTACATAGATCTCGCCGACACCGTACCCCTTGCTGACGGTCAGCCGCTGGCGCACATCAATTTCCGGGAAATCCACATGAGCGGCAATATACTCGATTACCGCGCCGGCAACGTCCAGTCCGGTGCAGCGCTCGATCCCCTCCAGCCCGGGAGACGAATTGACCTCCATAATCTGCGGGCCGCTGCTGCCCTCCAGCATATCCACTCCAGCCACCTGCAGCCCCATGATCTGGGTGGCGCGAACAGCGGTTTCCATATATTCCTCAGACAACGACACCTGCTCCGCAATACCGCCCCGGTGCACATTACTGCGAAACTCACGCCCCTGCGCCACCCTGCGCATGGCCGCCACCACACGATCACCCACAACAAACGCGCGAATGTCGCGCCCTTTGCTCTCGGCGACGAATTTCTGGATCAGCACATTCTGTTTCTGGCTCTGCAGCAACTCGATGATGGCCTCGGCGGCCTCCACCGACTCCGCCAGTAAGACGCCGATCCCCTGGGTCCCCTCAATCAGCTTGATCACCACAGGTGCGCCGCCCACGCGCTCGATGGAGGGCAGCACATCTCTCCTGTTGTGCACGAAGGTGGTACGGGGAATGCCGATCTGATGGCGGCTCAGAAGTTGCAGGCTGCGCAGCTTGTCCCGGGAATTATTGATTCCGTGCGCGGTATTGGCACAAAAGACATCCAGCTCCTGAAATTGCCGGACCACTGCCGTACCGTAGTAAGTGATGGATGCACCGATACGCGGCAGTACCGCGTCAAAGTCCTCTAGCCGCTTCTGGCGGTAATAGAGATCCGGCGCTCCCCGCTGCAGCTCGATGGCGAACCTGATGGTATCGAGCACCGAGACATCGTGCCCGCGATGCCGGGCCGCCTCCGTAAGGCGCCGGGTGCTGTAGCAGTCGGGGCTTCTGGAGAGAACGGCAAGCTTCATAAAAGTCGCCTTTTAAGCGGGGAGGCCGCCGTTGGCAGACAGCGGGGCCACCGGCCGGTTCCCATCAGGGCTCCTGGCCGAGGACCTCCACCGGCCCGATATCCAGCGCCTCAATATCTTTTTGGATCTGATCCAGGTCCCCGACAATCACCCAGATAAACTGCTCCGGCGCGAGGAACTCCCGCGCCGAGGCCTCCACCTGCTCCTTGGTCAGAGCGGAGACCCGCTGCGGGTACTCGGCGATATATTCCGGCGGCAGCCCCTTTTCCAGCTGCCAGGTGATGCTGGACAGTAACTGCCCCTTGGTCTGGAAGCGCGCGCTCTGCTTGAGCACCTCGTCGTCGCGGTAGTCCGCCAGCTCATTTTCCCGCACCGGCTTGTCGCCGAGGTAGCTGCGGTATTCCTTCAGCAATTCCTCGATCGCCGGCGCCGTCTTGTCGGTCTGCACCGGCGCGAAGAGGATATAGGGGCGCTGGCCATCGGTATCCATGGATACGGCGCGGGCGCCATAGGACCAGTGCTTGTCCTCGCGCAGGTTCATATTCACCCGCGAGGTGAACTTGCCGGCAATGATGCTCGCCATCGCATCGAAGGCCTC
The DNA here is from genome assembly GCF_059834885.1 of Microbulbifer sp. SE14. NCBI lineage: Bacteria > Pseudomonadati > Pseudomonadota > Gammaproteobacteria > Cellvibrionales > Microbulbiferaceae > Microbulbifer > Microbulbifer sp. SE14. The sequence goes on from NZ_JCBAJA010000007.1 coordinate 20,792, forward strand.
AGCGCCCTCCGGCTGCCAGGGCGGCATCACCAGGCCGGCCATGATGTAACTCTGCTGGGCGCCGGGACGGTCGAGCAGATACACCCTCGCCTGCTGCGGCCGCTCCACCGCCGGCACCTGCACCCTTGCCAGCTCGAATTTCGGTGCCTTCCAGTCCGCCAGTGCCTGATTCAGCAGCGGCTCTATCTCCTTCCGGGTGACGTCACCGACGATAGTCAAGGTGGCGTTGTCCGGGCGCACCCAGGTATTGTGGAACTGCACCAGGTCGTCGCGGGTGACGGCTTTGACACCCTCGACGGTGCCGGAACCGGTCAGCGGCGATCCGTAGGGGTGCTGCTCGCCGAACAGCAGCGGCGGCAGGGTGCGCAGGGCCAGCCCCTGGGGCTGGGCCTTCTCCTGGGCTATGGCGTCGAGACGGTTGGACTTGACCCGGGCCAGGTCCTTTTCCGGGAAGAGCGGCTCCAATACCACCTTGGCGAACAGCTCCAGCGAGGGTTCCAGTTGGGCCTTCAGGGCACTGAACGTAATGCTGTTGTAGTCCAGCCCACTGCCGGCGCCGATGCTCGCGCCCAGCTCCTCCTGGCGCGCGCTGAACTGCAGCGCATCCAGGTCGCCGGCGCCCTCGCTCAGCATGCGCGCGGCGATGGAGGCCAGGCCCGGCTTGTCGCCATCCGCGGCGGCGCCGCTCCTGAACTGCAGGTTCATAAATACTGCCGGCGTGTCGTGGCGTTCCGCCAGCACCACTCTGAGGCCGTTATCCAGGGTGAACTCCTTCTGCTGCGGCAGCTCCAGGTCCACGGTCTTGTCCACCGCCGGCAGTGCACTGCGGTCCACGCCCTGCTCCGCCGCCGAGTATTTTCCCTTGGGCTTGATGACCAGCGTGTAGCTGTTCGGCTTCAGCCAGCGACTGGCCACATCCTGGACCTCCAGCGCCGAAACCTCGGCATAGTCCTCCAGGCCGTCGATCAGGGCCTTGGGATCGCCGTAGTAGAACTCCGACTGGGCCAGGATGTCGCTCTTGCCGCCAAAGCCGCCGATTTTCTCCAGCCCCTTTACCAGGCTGGCGAACTCGCTCTGCTTGATGCGGCGCAGCTCCTCGGCGTCCACACCGCTTTTGGCGAAGTCGCGCAGCTCCTCATCGAGCAACTTCTCCACCTTTTCCAGCGACTGCCCGGGTTTGACGTCCACCACAATGATCAGCTGCCCCGCCAGCTGGCGCCCGTAGTAGAAGGCGCTCACATTGGTAGCCACCTGCTCGTCGCGCACCAGGCGGCGGTATAAAAGGGAGTTCTTGCGGTTGGCCAGCAGGGAGGTGATCAGGTCCAGAGCGTCCTCCTCCTCACTGCCGATGGCGGGCACATTCCAGACTTTGTAGATACGCGTCTGCGGCACCTGGTCGAACATGATCTCGCGCTTGTTGACCTGGGTCGGCAGCTCCCAGCTCTTCAGGCGCGGCTGCACCTCGCTGCTGGGGATATCGCCGAAATACTCCCGCGCCTTGGCCATGGCCTCCTCTACGGAGATATCGCCGGCGATCACCAGTATCGCGTTGGCCGGCTGGTAGTAGTCCTGGAACCACTTTTTCACGTCCTCCAGGCTGGCGTTGTCCAGGTCCTCCATGGAGCCGATCGGCGTCCACGAATAGGGATGGTAGGGAGGGAAGGTACTGCTGGCGATGGTGTCGAAAGCCTGGCCGTAGGGAGTATTCTCCCCCTGGCGCTTCTCGTTCTTCACCACCCCGCGCTGCTCGTCCAGTTTCTCCTGGGTGATGGCGCCGACAAAGTGGCCCATGCGGTCCGATTCCATCCACAGGGCCATATCCAGCGCGCCCTTGGGCACCGTCTCGAAATAGTTGGTGCGGTCGTTGTTGGTGGTGCCGTTCATATCGGTGGCACCGGAGCGCTGGAAGGGCTCGAAGTACTCGCCCGGGTAATTCTCCGAGCCGTTGAACATCAGGTGCTCGAACAGGTGCGCAAAGCCGGTCTTGCCGGGCAACTCGTCCTTGGAGCCCACCTTGTACCAGATATTGATCGCCACCACCGGCGCCTTGCGGTCCTCGTGCACTATCACGGTGAGGCCGTTGTCCAGCACCTCCTTATGGAAGGGAATCTCCAGCTTGGGAGGCTCCACATAGGCTTTCTTGTCCGCCGCTGCCGCGCGGCTGCTGGCGGCGGCTTCCTTGTCCACCTTCATCGCGCGGTGGGACTCCCCCTCCGGCTTGCCGCAGGCACCGAGGAAAAGCGTGCAGAGGAGAAGGCTGATAGGAACACTGCGCAGAGTCATGTTGTTATTCCCTGAAAATGACCGGACTTCGAAAAGCAAAGTGTAGGCAATTATAGGAGGAGGATGTCACGGAATTCGCCGGGAACAAATTTGCGCAACCGCAGGCTGCCCGCACAGCGGGTGAGGCGCAGGGATGCGCCTCATAAAAAAATGGGCACCGAAGTGCCCAAACAAATACATCACAGAGAGAAGCGATGATGCAAATCGCTCGAGGGGAGAAATCGTTGCGCAGAGGCGCAGGCCCCTGCTCAAATATTAAGCGGCTTCCGAGTCAGTTTTTTTTAGCACATCCTCGTGCCCGAAGCGCTCTTCCGCGATGCGGTCGGCCACGTGGGCGGTGGTCTCACCGCTCTCTTCGGCACGCTGGAAAATTTCCTTCATGGTGGTGCCAATGGTCTCGATGTGCATTTTCACCTGCGCCGGATTGTAACTCTCTGTCGGCTCATGGCTGCCCAATTGCTGGTAGTAGACGTCGATGATGCCACCGGCGTTGATCACATAGTCCGGCGCATAGAGGATGCCCTTCTCGCGCAGAATCGCGGCGTGGCGCTCTTCCGCCAGCTGGTTGTTGGCGGCACCAGCGATAGCGCCCACCTTCAGGCGGGAGATGGTGTCGTCGTTCAACACCGCGCCCAGCGCGCAGGGGGCGAAGAGGTCTGCGTCCAAGTCGAAGATTTCGTCGGCGCCGACGGCAGTCGCGCCCAGCTCATTCACGGCGCGATCGATGTTGTCCTGGAAAATATCGGTCACAAACAGTTCAGCGCCCGCGTCCTTCAGCAGCTTGGCCAGGCGGAAGCCGACATTGCCCACGCCCTGCAGGGAGACCTTGAGGCCGTTCAGGTCGGCCTTGCCCCAGCGGTGCTCGACCGCAGCCTTCAGGCCGACGAATACGCCATAGGCGGTGGACGGGGACGGATCGCCGCCGTGCTCGGACTCGGCGATCAGGCCGGAAACGAACTTGGTGCGCTCGCCGATGATATGCATATCCTCGACGCTGGTACCCGAATCCTCGGCGGTGATGTAGCGGCCGCCCAGGGTATTGATGAAATCGCCCATGGCGCGCAGCAGCTCGGGGGTCTTGTCCTTGCGCGGGTCGCCGATGATCACGGACTTGCCGCCGCCCAGCTTCAGGCCGGCCATGGCGGATTTGTAGGTCATACCGCGGGAGAGGCGCAGCACGTCCTTCAGGGCCTCGCCGTCATCGGCGTAGGGCCACATGCGGCAGCCGCCCAGTGAGGGTCCCAAATTGGTGTTGTGCACCGCAATAATCGCCTTCAGGCCGCTTTTGGCGTCCTGGTAAAAAGCCACTTGTTCGTGCTTGTCGTAGGCGGGATGGGAAAAAATACTCATTAACTGTTCCTCTCCGGAGACCGGTTCTACAGCTGGGGAACAACCACAGCCCTTATCTGTTTTATCGGAAGGTAGATTATATCCACCTCACGCAGACAAGGTTTGCAAATTTTGCACAGCAACACGATATAGGGGCTAAATTATCACCAAATATGCCCTAAATTAGGATGGCGGGTCACGCAGGAACACAGTTGACACCCCGGTCATCGATCCGGGGGTGGCGATTCCCGCCAAGCTGCATGGGTCCTGCGACCAAGGCAGTGTAAGGTGGCCCGAGCGCGTTACCCCGCCTTCACAAGGGTCTGGTAGAATCCGCGCCCACTATTGACCCCAGATGACCCGCAGGGACTGTTTAGATGCTGAATGCCGACGCGCTACAACAACTCAAACAACTGAAAACCAATATCCGCTCCAGCAAGGAGTTCGCCGAGGGCCGGGTGCGCGGCAGCAACGGCAAGTTCGGCTTCGTGGTACTGGATGACGGCCGCGAGGCCTTCCTGCCGCCGGCGGAGATGGAGCGCGTCTTCCCCGGCGACCGGGTGCGTGTCAGCCTGAATGAAGAGGACAAGGGCAAGCTATCCGCGGAACTGGACGCGCTGCTGGAGAGCGAACTCAAATACCTGGTTGGCCAGTATGTGCAACGCGGCCAGGGCCATTTCGTGCAGCCGAGCGAGAACGGCCTGAGCCGCTGGATATTCCTGCCGCCCAAGGCCCGCGGCAAGGCGCAGCCGGGCGAATTCATCGCCTGTGTGATCAACCGCCACCCGTTCAAGGACGGCAAGGCCCAGGCCAGGGTCGAAACGGTGATCGGCAAGCCTGATATGCCCGGCATCGAGCACGCCTTCGTCGTTGCCCAGCACCAGTTGCCGGAACAGTTCGGCCAGGAGGCGCAGAAGCAGGCGGAAGAGATCAGGGGCAAGCTGGAGTCCGTCACCGCAGGGCGTCCAGACCTGTCCGAACTCGGCTTCGCCACCATCGACGCCCCCTCCACCCTGGACATGGACGACGCCCTCGCGGTCACCAGGCGAGACGGCGGCTGGACCCTGCATATCGCCATCGCCGATCCCTCCAGCCTTATAGAGGAAGGCAGCCCGCTGGACCGGGAGGCCTTCAGGCGCGCCCACAGCCAGTACCTGCCCGGCGAAACCCTGCCGATGCTGCCCCGCGACCTGTGCGAGAACCTCTTCTCCCTGGTTGCCGGGGAGCTGCGCCCGGTGCTGGCAGTACACATCGACATCGACGGCGACGGCGGCATCGGCGACAGCCGCTACGAATTCGCCGCCATCCGCTCCCGGCACAAACTGAGCTACGAGCAGGTCAGTCGTTTTATTCAAGATGGAGAGAACGAGGGCGACGACAATGCGGTGCCGGAGGAGCAAAAGGAGTCCCTGCGCAACCTGGCCGACCTGAGCGCGGCCCGCGCCTCCTACCGCGCCGGCCACTCGCTGATCATGGAGGACAGGCCCGACTACGCCATCTACCTGAACGACAAGCGCAAGATCGAGCGTATCGTAAAGCAGGAGCGCAACGTCGCCCAGCGCATGGTCGAAGAGGCCATGCTCGCCACCAATATCTCGATCGGCCGCAAACTGGCGGAAATGCAGCAGGGCTGTTTCTCGGTGCACCTGGGCTTCCGCGACGAGCGCATGGGTGAAGTGAAGAGCCTGCTCAAGGAAACCCTGCCAGAATATGCCGAGAAGGACCTGCACCAGCTGGAAAACTACCTGGCCCTGGTAAAATTCCTGGAGACCCACCACGAGCCGCAGATGCAATACCTGCTCGCGGTGCTGAAGCGCATGCTGCGCCCCGGACAGCTCGACAACAAACCCGGCGCCCACCTGGGCCTGGGCCTCGAGGCCTACGCCACAGTCACCTCGCCGATCCGCAAATACAACGACCTCCACAACCACCGCGTGCTGCGCGCCGCCGCGGAAGAACGGAAAGCCAAAGCGCTCGGTGACGAGGATATAGAGTCCCTGCAGGACAGCCTGATCCGCGGCCGCCAGGCCAACCGCGCCCTGGAGCAATGGCTCTATGCCCAGTTTATGAAGGACAAGAAAGGGCAGGAATTCACCGGCAGGATCACCCTGGTCAACGGCGCCGGCCTGGGCGTGCGGCTGGACGAGAACGGCATCGACGGCTTCGTGCGCCTGAACGGCGACAAGAAAAACCTACCGGAATTCGACGGCAAGCACCTGAAACTGACCCATAACGACAAGACCTACCAGCTGGAGCAGCAGGTCACCGTCAAGGTCGCCGCAGTGGATGTGGACAAGCGCCGCATATCGCTGGAGCTGGTGGACGCTGCCAAAGCCGAATAATCTTCACCTACCGGGAGCACTCCGCTCCCCCTGGACCCCGGCCTTCGCCGGGGCGACGCCGGAACCTCAGTCTCGTCGTTCCGGCGCAGGCCGGAACCCAGATATCCCCGCGGCTTCCGGCCGGCACTGGGGCCGCAGCAAAACTGTGCCCCCGGTGACAGCCAATCTCATAAAGAAACAACTCTCGAGGCCCCGATGAGCAATATCGCCGAACTGAACCCGAACCCGCTCTGGAAACACTTCGCCAAACTTTGCGAAATCCCCCGCCCGTCCAAACACGAAGAAAAGGTGGTGGCCTACATCATCGACTTCTGCAAAGAGCGCGGCCTTGATGTAAAGCTGGACAGGATCGGCAACGTCATCATCAAGAAGCCGGCCACCCCCGGCATGGAGGACCGCAAGACCCTCGCCCTGCAGAGCCACGTAGACATGGTGCCGCAGAAAAACGCCGATTCGGACCACGATTTCCTCAAGGACCCCATCCGCCCGCAGATTGACGGCGATTGGGTCACCGCCACCGGCACCACCCTGGGCGCAGACAACGGCATTGGCGTGGCCGCAATACTGGCCCTCCTGGAAAGCACAGACATCCCCCACCCTGCCCTGGAAGCCCTGCTCACCATCGACGAGGAAGCGGGCATGACCGGTGCCAAGAACCTGCAGCCCGGCTACTTCGAGGCCGAGCTGCTGCTGAACCTGGACACCGAGGACGAGGGTGAACTCTACATCGGCTGCGCCGGCGGCGTGGACGTGAACGTGCAGCTGCCCTGCTCCGCCGAGCCGGTACCGGCAGGCCACAAGGCCTTAAAGCTGAGTGTGCGCGGCCTCAGGGGCGGCCACTCCGGCCTGGATATCGACAAGGGCCGCGGCAACGCCAACAAGATCGCCAACCGTATTATCGACGCGGCAAGCCGCGAGATCACCGAACTGTGCATCGCCAGCCTCGACGGAGGCAGCCTGCGCAACGCCATACCGCGGGAATCCTTCAGTGTCGTCACCGTACCGGCGGAACACGCGACGCGCCTGATGGAAATCGCCCTGCAGGAAACCGCGGTGATCAAGGCCGAACTGGACAACGAAGCGAAGCTCGACATTGCGCTGGAAGCCACCGAGACCCCGGCTACGGTAATGGACAGGGAGACCCAGCAGAAACTGATCCGCGCCATCCGCTGCTGCCCCAATGGCGTCGAGCGTATGAGCACCGCGCTGGAAGGCATCGCCGACACCTCCAACAACCTGGCCCGCGTCGTCACCGAAGACCGTCATGTGCGCATCCAGTGTCTGGTGCGCAGCCTGTCCGACAGCGCCCGCGACCAGCACGGCCTCAACGTCGCCGCCGCCTTCGAACTGGCCGGCGCCCAGACCTCACTGGACAACGCCTACCCCGGCTGGACGCCCAATCCACAGTCCCCGCTGCTGGCAATGATGAAGGATGTATACAAGGAGATGACCGGCGAAGAGCCTGAAGTAAAGGTCATCCACGCCGGCCTCGAATGCGGCCTGCTGGCCAAGCCCTATCCCCATTGGGATATGGTCTCCTTCGGCCCCACCATCCGCCGGGCGCATTCGCCGGAGGAGCGGGTGCATATTGAGAGCGTGGGGAATTTTTGGGAGTACCTCCTGAAAGTGGTGCAGGCTATTCCAGAAAAGCACTGACCTCCCTATTATCAGCCCCGCGCCAAAGCTGCCGGGGCTTTTTCTACCCTCAGCCCATATACAAATATTCCCGCGACAAAATCCCACAGCATAGATCAAGCTCTTGGCACAAAAGCAACCCAACCTGCCTAACGAGACTTTTCATCACTCCCAATGGAAAAAAGATTTTTTTTCGCAATATTTGCTAAATAGGAAGAACAAAAATCTCACCCCCTGGTCACAATGACGCATATTTCTGTACAAGGAAGCTTCGATAAAAAAACTGGCTGTTCTGAGCATAATTTTTCCAACCCTTGCCGTGGCTGACGTGGACTCCCAGTTCGGCTTGGGGCTGGGTACCCAGTATGGCGGTTTGGCGGGAATAAAATATTCTGCGACCATAGATACCGACAAAGTTTATCTAGGCGCCGGCCTCGCGAGTCCGTCAGGCGACAGGAACAAGGAGTACGGGATTACACTTGGCTGGGAAAAGGCGCTCACAAACAAGCACGCCCTTGGACTCGCTGTAAGGACAAAAACGTGAAGGAGACGGATATGGCTACTACTGGGATTCCGATGCAACACCTCCAGCCCATATTCCGATGAAGAAACGCTATGAAAGCTTTATCGCTGCCACATATACCTACTACTTCAACAAATCCAGTGAAGCAGGCTTTCTAACCGGCTTTAGCGCAGGGAAGACATAAACCGCGGCAGGGATAGATATGGATACCGCGAAGGCCCGTATTTTGTCCATGCACGGAAAGCACAGGATTCTGACGCTGTTAAAGAAAGCGGACCGGGAGTGCAGAAGGAAATAATTTAGCGGCTCCCACGAATCCCCGCCACCTGCACTTCGGCATTGGCCCTGCGCGCCGCCGCGGCGACCTCCAGGCTCACAATCGTTTTGCCGATCGGCCACAGGGCGATGCCGGCCAGTTTCAGGTGCTGGATGCCGAATGGGATCCCGATAATAGTAATAAAGCAACAGAGCGCACTGCACAGATGGCCGAGCGCCAGCCAGATGCCGGCGAAGATAAACCAGATAATATTGCCGATCGCACCAAGCGGGCTGGTGCCAATATCTCCCCGGTTCGACAGCTCCTCCCGGTTGATCGCCTCGCGTCCGAACGGCAGGAAGGTGAACTGCCCTATCACGAAACAGGCCCTGGCCCAGGGCAGGCCGACGATGGTAATGGCGGCCACTACCCCGGCAAGCCACCACATCAGGCCCATAAACACACCGCCCAGGATAAACCACAGAAAGTTTCCGATAGCGCGCATTTTCCTCTCCCTTTGCCTCTGATCATTTAGGGGATGGCAATCAGGCCCATAAGCCCGCCGGCTCCCACCCTCCCGCATCAATATTTCCGTAACTTTAAATTCACCGAAGTGTAAAAAACAAGTCATCACATCGAGGCATTGTACCCCCGCGAATAATCGGGGCGGTCAAAAACAACAATCACCGGGCACAGCCGTTGACGGATATCCCCAGACTGCCATTGGATTCGCACCACCAAAATATAATCAGGGCATTCCGATGAAGACCACAAAGAAATACCTGGCTTCCGCCATATCACTAACAACCGCGATGGGCGCCGGCCACCTGGCCGCGCAGGAAAACAGCAACAAGACACAGGACGAGAAGCTGGAGGAAGTGGTGGTGCTGGGTACCGGTACCACCTTCAACAGCAGCGCCGTGACCGAGCCGATGCTCAGGCAGCAGTCCACCATCACCAGCGTCAACGCGCTGATCGATAACCTGCCGGGTGTATCCGTGAACGAGGGGGATACCTACGGCTTCGACGACTGGTCGACTAACATAACCGTGCGCGGTTTTGCCACCAGCCTCGACGAGCAGCAGATAGGCACCACCATCGACGGTATCCCCAACGGTGGCTCCGGCTACGGCGGCGGCTCCAAGGCCAACCGTTTTGTCGACCCGGCCAATATCGGCGGCATCGAGGTGTCCCAGGGCACCGCGGATATCGCCTCCCGCTCCCACGAGGCACTGGGCGGCACCATCGACTACAGGACCGACGACCCGCTGGACGACAGCCGCACCCGCGCCGAGATGTCCCTGGGTGAGTTCGATGCGCAGCGCCTCTACCTGCGCTACGATACCGGCACCTTTGCCGGGAATACCAAGGCCTGGATCTCCTATTCCAACCAGCAGGCCACCGACTGGATTACCGAAACGGCCGAGAACGAGCGCGAGCACATCGCCGCAAAACTGGTGGCGACCTACCCGGCCGGCACCGTCAAGGGCTATGTGTCCTACGATGATATCCACGAGGACAACTACCAGCGCCTCTATTCCGATGCGCAATTCGAGCAGTTTCCGGACACCGATTTCCTGACCGGCGAGTGGACTGGCATCCCCTACGTCGACCAGCTGTACCGCCGAGGCTGGTCCACCCTGCGGGAAAACCTGCTGGCCTACGCCCAATTCGATTTCGATATCACCGACACATTGAATGTGCGGGGCGGCTACTACTATCACAGCAATGAGGGGCGCGGCGACTGGCTGCCACCCTTCCTGAAGGACGTAACCAACGACGGCGACAACGGCCAGTCCGAGTTCCTCGGCGGCACCAGGGCCACAGTGGATGGGGAGTTCGACCAGTTCTATTATGTCGACGCCAACGGCAATGCCCTGACCCCGATCGAGGGTTGTGAGTCCTCCATCGTCACCATCTACGGCCCGGCCGGTTCGGACTACGATCCCAGCTGCTATCCGGCCGGCGCCATTCCGGTAATGTCCTACCGCCACACCCACTACGAGAAGGAGCGCTACGGTTTCACCTTCGACTTCACTCATCAAAGTGAAATCGCGGGTCTGCCCAACGAGCTGCGCGGCGGCTACTGGTATGAAGACGCCACCCGCGACGAACACCGCGACTGGCACAAGATTACTGATGCCACCCGGGGCCACGGATTCGACAGCGAGCCCTACTGGGTGCAGTATGACCGCAGCTACCCGCAGGAAACCCACAAGTGGTATTTGCAGGACTCGCTCACCGTCGACAGTGTCACCCTGAGCCTGGGCGCCAAACAGTTCCTGGTGAATGTGGAGCGCGAGGACCTGTTCCACCAGACCCTGGACGCCTCGATAGACTCGGATTCCGACCTGCTTCTCTCCGCAGGCCTGATTTGGGAGACACCTATGGAGGGTACAGAGGTGTTCGCCGGCTACGCCGAAAACTACAAGGCCATCCGTGACGATATTCTCGAGCGCCCGGAGTCAGACCTGGACAATATCGAGCCGGAAATTTCGGAGACGGCCGAACTGGGCCTGCGCTACGCCGGCAATGCCCTGTCGGCCACCGCCACCTATTTCCAGAACGACTTCGACAACCGCATCATCTTCTTAAGCAACGATACCGCCGCGGGCCCCGACTACGATATCGGCACCGAGGGCACCTACTTCAATGCCGGCGGTATCGAATCCGACGGATTGGAACTGCTGGTCAACTATGATCTCGCTAACGCTCTGGACCTCAACGAGGCATTCAACCTCTACGCCTCCTACACGATGATCGATGCCAGCTATCTCGGTACCGGCGACCCGGCCGTGGACGAAGCTCTGGGAATAGTACCGGGCAACGATGTGGTCGGTATCGCAGACCAGCTGTTTGCCGTCGGGCTGGACTGGACATCGGAGCGCTTCTACGGCGGCCTTTCCGCCAAGCTCACCGGCGACCGCTATGTAGACCTGGACAACTCCTGGACGGCGGAATCCTATGTAGTGGCCGACGCCTACCTGGGGCTCAACCTCTTTGGTGCCGGCGACTATCTGAGCGGGCTGAATCTGAACCTGGTGGTGAACAACCTGTTCGACGAGGAGTACCTGGGCACCGTGGTTACCAACGGCGCCTGGATAGGTGCGCCGCGCACTGCCTCCCTCTCTGCCACTGTCGACTTCTAAACCGTTCGGTCACCAGGAGTGAGAACGGCGGCCGGGGTCCTCCCCAGCCGCCGTTATGTATTGGAGATCCGAGGCCAACGGAACTCCACGTTAAGGCGACCTGACCAGTCCCCGGTCAAACACAATGCTCCAGGCGGGACCAAAGACAAACCAGAAAAAGACCAGCCCCTGGAGGATGCCGTCCCAGTCGGAAAGTGCCGTGCTGTTACCGGGCGAACTTACCAGCAGGGCCATCAGGCGGAGCAAGACGAAGGTCATCGCACAGGCCGCCAGGGCCCTCCCCCACAGCTTCAGCTCGTAGAGCAAATTGCCCCAGCCATGGGGCGGTGCCTTGGCCGGCTCGGGTCCACCGGCAAATCGATGGGCGAAACGCGCATCCGCCCAGCCGATGGCCCGCCGCCCAAAGGCCAGCGAAAAGCCGATATAGGCCGCCGCCAGGCCGTGGAAGAATGTCGCCTCGGAGCCGTTGCGCAGATCGACGGCAGTGGCAACCAGCAGGATAAAGTCGATCACCGGCGTGCTGTACAGCAAGTAGAGGCCAGTTTTCTGCCATCCGAATATATAGCGCGCTACCAACCCCAGGAGAAGAACAACCCAAAACGCGATCTCGCATCCCAGGATAAGCACTAGCAGAATATTTTCTGTCATCTGTTGAACCACTGACTGAACGGATCCTCCGCCAAGGATACCGCAGAGGCCGGCGATTTGGAGGGGCAAGCGATTTACTGTTCAGGTCCGAATATGGCCAGTCGGCGAGGAGAAGCGGCCGTATCTTAAGTCGCGTACGACACCCCCGAACAAGGACTTTACATGATGAACAGATACGAACAGCTCAGGTCTCTGCACACTTCCGGTGAAATACTGCTCCTCCCCAATGCCTGGGATGTCCCCAGCGCCCTCGCTTTTGAAAATGCCGGCTTCGATTTTATCGGCACCACCAGCTGGGGAATCGCGGCCGTTCTGGGGTACAGGGACGGGGAGCATATCCCGTTCAACCAGATGTTCACGGTGGTGGAGAGGATACTGAAGTCCTGTAACGCCATGGTGACGGTGGATATGGAGTCGGGTTACTCGGAAGATACCGATACCGTCATCGCCCATATCGGCAGGGTCGCCGATGCGGGAGCCGTGGGCATCAATCTGGAGGACTCTCTGAAGAATACCAGCGGCCGGCTTCGCGCCACAGATCAGCAGTCCGACATTATCCGCGCGATAAAAAACTCCGTGGCAACTGAGGACGGCCCGCTCTTCGTCAACGCGAGAACCGATACCTTTATCGCCGGAAGCGACCCGGAACGCGCCCTGAGGGAGACTATCGAGCGGGCGCAGGCCTATGCGGAGGCCGGCGCCGACTGCCTGTTTGTCCCCTTCCTGAGCGATGAAACTTTCATTGAAGAACTTGTCCGCAGCTGCCCCCTGCCCGTCAATCTACTGGCGCTGCCGGGGGCTGCGGACATGAAGAAACTGCAGGCACTGGGCGTCAGCCGGCTGAGCCTGGGCAACGGCGCTTACGATGTCGCGGTAAAGCGGCACGAACAGCTCGCCGGACAGCTTAGAAATACCGGCTCGGTCGGGCTGCTGTTCGAGGAGAAGCCGTAAGCTTGAGCAGCCCCGGTGTGCCGGGGCCGCCATTCCCGCCGCTAGTCGACAGCGCGAAAGCGCACCGCTGCCCCGCCACTGCGCGCGAGCTTTAGCTGCAGCCAGTCGCCACTGGTAACCGTCTTGCGCTCGATCTCCACATCGTAGGGGTTGCTGACCCAGTCGGCCTCGACGCCGTCGCGGTAGATCTGCGCCTCGTACTTGCGGCCGGGGGCGAGGAAATCCAGGGGCAGGTCCAACTCGCGGGCCTTTTCGTCGGTCAGGGCACCGAGGTACCAGTCGTCACCGCCGCGCTCCCGGCGGGCGAAGGCGACATAGTCGCCCACCTCGCCGGCGATGGCCCGGCTCTCTTCCCAGTCCGTGGGCACGTCGACGATAAACTGGAAGGCGTCGGGCCTGGCCTCGTAATTCTCCGGCAGGTCGGCAGCCATCTGTATCGGACTGTAGAGCACCACGTAGAGCGCCAGCTGCTTGGCCAGCGTGGTCTGCGGGCGGTTTTCCGCATCCAGGCCGCCGTTGAAACCCATATCGAAGATACCCGGGGTGAAATCCATCGGCCCGGACAGCAGGCGCGTATAGGGCAGTATCGCCGTGTGCTCCGGCGGGTTGGGCGGCGAGCCCCAGGCGTTGAACTCCTGGCCCCGGGCGCCCTCGCGGGATATCCAGTTGGGATAGGTGCGGCGCAGGCCGGTATCCTTGACCGGTTCGTGGGTGTTGATGCTGATCCCGCGCTTGGCCGCCTCGGTGACACTGCGCAGGTATTCGCCCACCATAAACTGGCCGTCGTGCCACTCGTTGCGGGCAATGCCGTTTTCGTCGATGCGCTTGATATTGCCGCCGTCCGCCACGTAGCCGGTCTTGACCTGGGTGACGCCGTGTTTTTGATACAGGTCATAGGCAGCAGCCATCTGTTTTCTGTAGTTGGTCACGCTGCCGGAGGTCTCGTGGTGGCCGATCAGGCGCACGCCTTTCTGGCGCCCGTACTCGGCGACCTCCTCCAGGTCAAAATCCGGGTAGGCGCTCGTGAAACTGAAGAGATCCCCGTTCTCAATCCAGTTGCCGTCCCAGCCGATATTCCAGCCCTCTACCAGCACGCCGTCGAAGCCGTATTTCGCCGCAAAATCCATATAGCGCTTGGTCTCGGCGGTGGTGGCACCGTGCTTCTCGCCGGACTCCCAGCTCTTGTCGCCGATATGCATGGCCCACCAGATGCCCACATATTTGCCCGGCTGCACCCAGGAGACGTCGCCCAGTTTGTTCGGTTCATTCAGGTTGAGGATCAGATCCGAGTTCAGCAGCCCCACCGCGTCGGCGGAGATCTGCAGGGTACGCCAGGGGGACTTGAACGGGGCCGCGGCCTTGACCAGGGTGCCATCGTACCAGGGCACCAGCGCCGCCTTCAGGGTGCCAGGGCGGCGCTGGTCCAGGGTCATGGCCGCGTAGTCCACCAACGCCGCCTCGTGAATGCTGAGGTGCGCGCCCGAAGGCAATTTGAAAGTAAAGGGCGTGTGGGCGCGGTCGACGCCGTGCAGCGGCGTGGTGTTGTAAAGATATTCGTAGCGGTTCCAGCCCCGGGACGGAATCCACCAGGCGGTGGACTTGTCGCTGCCGGCGATACGGAACTCGGTCAGCTCATCGACGATCTCCACCGGGCCCAGGCCGCGCTGTTCGGGAACTTCATAGCGGAAGCCGACACCGTCGTCGAAGACGCGAAAGCGCAGGGCGAACTCACCGGCCGACTTGTCGGCGCGGGCGAAATTGACTCTCAGTTCGTTGTGCCTGTCGCGCACCAGCCTTCTCTCGCCCCAGGGCTGCTCCCAGCTGCTGTCGGCGGACGCGCGATCGCTGCCGGAAATCTGCAGCGCCTCGGAAAAAGGCTTTCCCTTCCTGAAAACCAGGCCCAGGCGCGAGGGCTCGATGACCGTCTCCCCGCGGAACTTCACGCTGTAGCGGGGAATGCCCTGCTCGTCACTGACGTTGAGTTCGATAGCGCCGTTCGGGGAAGCTACCTTGAGCTCGCCGGCCGTCGCCGGGGCGCAGACGGCGAAAATGAGTATCCCGAAATAGAGGCCTATAGTCCTGAAATACAGCATTGTTATTGGTCTTCCTGGCAGTGGAACCGGAAAATCGTTTATAACACAGGGGTGGGGGCCCAGCCTCCGCCCGGGTCTACGCCCCCGTCAATACTTGTGCATCAACTTCGACTACAGGTGTCCCTTGTCCATCAAAGCCATCCTCTTCGACCACGACGGAACCCTGGTGGACTCGGAGCCCGCCCACTTCAGGATATGGAGACAGGTGCTCGCGGGCTACGGTGTCGACCTCAGCGAGCGGCAGTATGCCGAGCACTATGCCGGCGTACCCACCCGCGCGAATGCGCAGGATGCGATTTCGCGCTTTTCCCTCGCCGAGACGGCGGAAGCCCTCGTCCGGCAGAAAGCGCGGGCAATGGGCGAGTTCCTGTCCAGGGAAGCCTTCCCGCCGATGCCCGACGCGCTGCAGATAGTCCGCCGCTTCCACGCCCTCGGCCTGCGGCTGGCCATAGTGACCGGCTCGGACAGCGAGGTGGCCGTGGCCACAACGCGCACCTATTCCCTGGAACCGCTGTTCGAAACCATAGTGGCCGGCAACCATGTGCAGCGCAACAAGCCGCATCCGGATGGATACCTGTTGGCAATGCAGCGCCTCGGTGTCACGGCCGGTGAATGCCTGGCCATAGAGGATACCGAGCACGGCCTGAAGGCGGCTACCGCGGCGGGCATCACCTGCCTCGCGGTGCCAAACGCCATGTCCAGGCACCACGACTTTTCCGGGGCCGCAGGCACCTTCGGCGGGCTGGCCGAGGTCGAGCGCTGGATCAAGGAAAACTATCTCAGCCGCCGCTGAATACCGTGCCCTCTTGAATTCCAGCAATATCGAGACAGCTATGACGCCGGGAATCAACATCGCCAGGAAAGCCAAAATAGCCCACAGGGTCCACGAGTACTCACACGATCCATCCAGTGATTCCTATGGGCTGGAGGCTGCGGAAAAGCTGGGCATCGAGGAACCCAGGGTTTTCAAGACACTGGTGGTGTGCCTCGACGGCAAGGAGCTCGCCGTCGGCGTTGTCCCCGTATCTGCAATGCTGAGCATGAAACTGGTGGCCAGGGCCGGCGGGGCAAAGAAGGCGGCCATGGCCGACAGATCGGCGGTGGAGAGATCGACGGGTTATGTCCTGGGCGGAGTCAGCCCGCTGGGACAGAAGAAGCGGCTGAAAACTTTTATCGACACATCGGCCAAAAACTATACAAGCATTTTTGTCAGCGCCGGGCGCAGGGGCCTGGAGATTGAACTGAGCCCGGATGACTTGCAGCGACTGACCAACGGCACCTTTGTCGAAATATGCCAAGCCGACCCTGGCCGAGCCTCCCCCGTTTCCGCATAATTGCCAGCCGCTCACCAAAAACCGAACAAGTGGCCCGATGTAATGTGGTTTAAGAATCTCCGCGTCTACCGCCTCACCAAAGAATTCGCCCTCACTGCCGAAAATTTGAACGAACTGCTGGAGCCGCAGGCCTTCGTGCCCTGCGGCAGCCAGGATGCGGCCCGCTACGGCTGGGTGCCGCCACTGGGGCGCCACGGCAGCCAGTTGGTGCACGCCGCCAACGGCTGCCTGATGGTCTGCGCCAAGAAGCAGGAGAAGGTGATCCCGGCCGCAGTGGTCAACGAAAAGGTGGAGGAGATGGCCCAGGCCATCTCCGAAAAGGAGGCCCGCCAGGTGGGCCGCAAGGAGCGGCAGAACCTGAAGGACGAGGTGCTGCTGGAAATGCGCCCCAAGGCCTTCGCCCGGTCGCGCCTGCAGTACGCCTATATCGCGCCGAAAGACGGTTGGGTGGTCGTGGACGCCTCCTCGGCCTCGGCCGCTGAGGAACTGCTGGAGAACCTGCGCGAAGCCATCAGCAGCCTGGCGGTGGTGCCGCTGGCGGCGAAGAACCTGCCCCAGCAGACCATGACCCACTGGCTGAACGCGCCCGAGGCCCCGTCCCAATTCGACTTCGGCCACGAGTGCGAGCTGCGCGATCCCAAGGACAGCGGCAGCGTGATCCGCTGCAAGAACCAGGACCTCTGCGCGGAGGAGATCCACAACCACCTGGTGGCCGGCCTGCAGGTGCACAAGCTGGGGCTGGTCTGGCGCGGCGGGGTCGAGTTTATCGTCGACGACCAGCTGGCGATCAAGAAACTGAAGTTCAGCGACGAGTTGATTGAGAAGGCGGACAGCGCCGACACCGAAAGCGCGGCCCAGCGCTTCGATGCGGACTTCTCGGTGATGACCCTGGAAATCTCCGCCCTGCTCAGGGACCTGCTGGCGGCCTTCGGCGGCGCCAATACCGAGACTGCCAGCGTCGAGGAGATAGTGGCCCGGGCCAGCCGCGCCGAGGCGGAGCAGGCGGCCAAAGAAGTAGAGGAAGTGGTCTTCTAGCCCCGATCAGTCATGGCGTGCGGTTGAGCCGAGGTCGGGCATTTGGGATCATCTGCCGACGGTCGCTGTTGAAACGCCACCCGATAGACCAAGACAGATAATTCCCGGCCTCCATGAAACTGCTCACCCGACTCCTGCTCGCCACCCTGCTCCTGTCCCTCACCGCCTGCGGTGGCGGCGGAGGCGGCGACTCCTCCCCCTCTTCCACCCAGGACGGCGGCAGCAGCGGTGGTGGCGACACGGGCGGCGACCAGCCCGGAGGCGACGGCAGCGGCCCGCGGATCGCCGGCAGCGTCCACGCCGAGCTCTTCAGCGATACGGATTCCGACAGCAACGATCCCCAGGCACCCTCCACCCCCAATAACGGCCCCGCCGAGGCCCAGCCCCTGGGCAATCCGGTGGTACTGGGGGGATTCGCCAGCGCCGAGGGCAGTGGCGAGGCGACACACCGCTTTCAAGACAGCGGCGACACCGACGACTGGTTCAGCCTGTCCCTGTCCGAGGGCCAGAGCATCCGCCTGACCGTGCATGCGCACAAGCCACTGGCGCCGCTGGAAAACGACCTGGATCTCTACCTCTACAGCCCCACCGATACCAGCGAGCCAATGGCCTCAAGCACCGCCGGGATCACCGGCGAAGAGTCCATCCGGGTGTCGGTGAGCGGCGACTACCTGCTGCGGGTGCAGGCCGTGGCGGGAATCAGCGGCTACACGCTGCAGATCGACAGCAGCGACGACCGTGGCCTGCTCTCGTCGCCCTCGGTGAGCGACGACTTCGCCCCCGGCGAACTGATCGTGAAATGGAAAACCCAAAGCGACGGGCTGCGGCCGCAGGGCCACAGGGCCGGGCTGCCGCGCCGCCACCGGCTGGCCGGAACCCTCGCCGAACCGCCGCGGCTGTCGCCACTGCAGCGAACCCACCCCCGCGCCAGCGCCCGCACCCTGGAGAAACTGCGCACCCTGATGGAGCTGAAGGCCCTGCAGGCAGATCCCGATGTGGAGTACGCGGAGCCCAACTACCGCTACCAGGCCCTGCGCAGCCCCAGCGATCCCCTCTACCTGCGCCAGTGGCACTACCGCAGCATCCACCTGCCCGAGGCCTGGGATATCACCACCGGCAGCGGCGATGCGATCGTCGCCGTACTGGATACCGGCATCTTCAGCGCCCACCCGGACTTCAAGGACAAGCTGGTACCCGGCTACGACTTTATCAGCGACCCGGACAGCGCCCGCGACGGCGACGGCATGGACGACAATCCGGAGGACGAGGGCGACCTCGCCCTGCAGAACCGCAGCTCCTGGCACGGCACCCACGTGGCCGGCACCGTCGGTGCGTTGACCGACAACACCAGCGGCGTCAGCGGCGCCGGCTGGCAGACTCGCGTCATGCCCCTGCGGGTGCTGGGCGTCTCCGGCGGCAACAGTTTCGACACGGCCCAGGCGGTGCGCTACGCCGCCGGCCTGCCCAACGACTCGGGGAAGGTGCCGGCGCAGAGAGCCGGCGTGATCAATATGAGCTTCGGCGGCCCCGGCTTCTCCCAGACACTGCAGGACGCCCTCAGCGCGGCCCGCGCGCAGGGTGTGATACTGGTGGCCGCGGCGGGCAACGACAACAGCAGCACCAGGGTCTACCCGGCGGCCATGGACGGGGTGATCGCGGTCAGCGCCACCGACTTCAACAACGACAAGGCGCCCTACTCCAACTCCGGCGACTGGGTCGACCTGGCCGCCCCCGGCGGCGATATGACCGCCGACGCCAATGGCGACGGCTTCAGCGATGGCGTCCTGAGTACCTATGTGGAGGAAGGCGCAGCGAAAACCGCCAGCTACGCCAGCCTCCAGGGCACCTCCATGGCCAGCCCCCACGCCGCCGGCGTCTTCGCGCTGATGAAGGCGGCCAATCCGGCGCTGACACCTGATGATATAGACGCGCTGCTGATCGACGGCCAGCTCACCAGTGACCTGGGCGATCCGGGGCGCGACCCGATCTACGGTCACGGCCTGCTGGACGCCTACCGGGCGGTGCAGGCGGCCGGACAGGAGCCCACTCAGCCGGTGATCCGGGCCACGCCGGAGGAGCTGAATTTCGCCAATATCCATGAAGTGCTGGAGGTGAAGATTGAAAACATCGGCGCCGATGGCGCCTCCCTATCCGGCAGCCCCCAATTGGGCGCCGACTGGATCACCGGCGTGGAAGCGGTATCCGTGGACCTCAACGGCTTCGGCACCTACAGCGTCAGCGTGAATCGCAGCGACTTGCCCGACGGCATCTATAACAGCGAAGTGGTCTTCCCGATGAGCGGCACCGAAGACGACTTTCGCCTGCCGGTCAATATGCAGGTGGGCCAGAGCAGTAGCGGCCACTACGCGGGGCACCTGTATATCCTGCTGCTGAAACCGCTCGGCAGTGGCGAGTACGAAACCCTGCAACAGCTGGACCTCTCCACCGACAGCGGCGAATACCCGTTCGAATTCACCGGCCTGGAGCCCGGCGACTACGCCGTCGCCGCCGGCTCCGACCTCGACGCCAACGGCACCATCTGCGATCCGGGCGAGGCCTGCGCCATCTACCCCGCCAACGGGGAGGGCAGTTTCGCCCTGGACGGGGACCTGCAGGGGCTCAGCCTGGTCGCCAGCTATTTCGGCAACGCGGAGGCCAGTGCCAGCAGCGCGGGCAGCGACGGCGGGCGCCTCGGGGGATTCAAGATCCTGCGGGACTGAGCACTCGGGAAATCAGACCTCCACCACCGGCCGCCCCGGCTGGCTCCACTGCACGTGGTACTTCTGCCCCTCCGGGCGATCGACCCGCGAGAAGGTGTGCGCGCCGAAGAAATCCCGCTGCCCCTGCAGCAGGTTGGCCGGCAGGGATTCCATGCGGAAAGCATCGTAGTAGCTGAGCGCCGAGGACAGCGCCGGCACCGGAATGCCGTTCAAGGTGGCGTCGGCCACCGCGCGGCGCCAGTTGCCCTGGTGCTCGGCGATCTGGCCGGCGAAGAAGTCGTCCAGCAGCAGGTTGGACAACTTCACATCCCGCTCGTAGGCGTCGCTGATGGACTGCAGGAAGACGGCGCGGATAATGCAGCCGGCGCGCCAGATGCGCGCTATCTCGGCGAAGTTCAACTGCCAGCCCTGCTCCCGCGCAGCCAGCTTCATCAGGTCGAAGCCCTGGGCGTAGACACAGATCTTGGCGCAGTAGAGGGCGTCGTGCAGCTGGTCGATGGCCTCGGCGCGCCCGGCCGGCTCGATCGGCTCCACAGCCGGCCCCTGCAGCTTCTTCGCCGCGCGCGTGCGCAGCACCTTGCGGGTGGACAGCGAGCGGGCGAATACCGCCTCGGCGATACTCGGCGCCGGGCAGCCCACTTCCAGGCTACTGACCGCGGTCCACAGGCCGGTGCCCTTCTGTCCGGCGCGATCGAGGATCACATCCACCAGCGGCTGGCCGGTTTCCGCATCCACCGTGGCCAGCACCTCGGCGCTGATATTGATCAGGTAGCTGTTCAGCGGCCCTTTGTTCCACTCCCGGAACACCGCGGCGATATCCGCCGGCGACATATCCAGCGCACTGCGCATCACATGGTAGGCCTCGCAGATCATCTGCATATCGGCGTACTCGATGCCGTTGTGCACCATCTTCACATAGTGGCCGGAACCGATGGGGCCGATATAGGCCGCGCAGGGCTCGCCCTCTTTCACCGGATTGCCCGGCTCGAAGCGCTCTATCGGCTGCCCCGAGGCCGGATCCACCTTGGCCGCGATAGCGTGCCACACCGGCTCGATACGGCTCCAGGCGTAGGGATCGCCACTCGGCATCAGCGAGGGCCCGAAGCGCGCTCCGACTTCGCCGCCGGAGACGGCAGTGGTGAAGAAGATCAGCTTGCCCTCGTAGCGCCCGCAGCGCTCCACCGAGTCAGTCCACAGGCTGTTGCCGGTATCCACGACGATATCGTCGGCCTTCAGGCCCGCGTCCAGCAGCTTGTTGCAGACATCGTCCACCGGCGCACCGGCGGGTACGGAGAGGATCACCAGGTGCGGCGCCTTCACCTTGGCCAGCAGCTCGGTGTAGGAATTGCAGGCCAGCACCCGCGGTGGCTGATCGCCGCGCTCTTTTTCGTCCTGTTCCAGCAGCGCATTGAGTCGGTTCTGATCCAGGTCGTAGGCACAGACCCGGTAGCCGTTGTCGGCCAGGTTCAGGATCAGGTTCTTGCCCATCACCCCGGCGCCGATAAAGCCAATATCGCATAGTGAATCGGACATGGATCTCTCCGCAAAAGTCGTCGTGCTGCTGTCAGGGGGCGCGGAGTATAGCAACCGGGGCCCGGGGGCGGGAGGCCAAATATTCGCCAGCAGAGATGACTGGGAGACGGTAGAAAAGCGCCCAAACGCGGCACTTAGAGAAATATCCCGCTTACCGTCGCCTACGCACTATTTAGTAACGAAGAGAGGCTCTGTTCCGCGCTTTTGCCCCACTACTCCCAATTGCGGGAATAGTTCGCTATCCTCGGTCAGAACGGGCCGGTCACGGCCAAATTCACCGAATTGCTGAGATTTGAACGGGGAGGGATTCGGGCGAGGAATTCGTCCGGCAACTGAAGATTGATCTGGGCCTAGAAGTGAGTACCGCAGAAATCATAGAGCAGTTCACTCAATGGCCCACAGGACTCTATTACAGAGCTCACGAGCTGCTGCTCAATCTGAAAAAATCCTGCCGTCTGGCCGCACCCACCAATACCAATGTTCTGCACTGGCCACGACTGGTCAACGAATTCCATTTGCGCAAATACTTTACCGAGATCTTTGCTTCACACCAGATAAAGCTGGCCAAGCCGGGTCCTCGCGTCTTCCTCCACGTAGTCGCTACCCTGCCAGTGGCACCGGAGCGGATACAGTTCTTCGACGACAATCCGGACAATGTGACCGCAGCTAATGAGTTGGGCCTTATCAGTCACCAGGTTTCCTCCATGGCGCAAGTCGAGCGGCAACTGTTGGAATTCGGCTTGCTCGCTAAAAGGGCGTTGAAAAAATGTGCGAAAAACCGACAATCAGAGTCTACTTCAACTCCGCCTGCCCGGTATGCAAGGCCGGTATAGAGAGCCAGAAAGGCAAGATGGCAGGCTGTCCGGTGGATTGGAACGACGTACACCTGGACAACGCACTGGTAAAAGATGTGCACGCCGACCTGGAATTGGTGCGCGAACGGCTGCATGTAATCGATGAGAAGGGCGAGCTGCAGGTGGGCTGGGACGCGTTTATCGCCATCTGGCGCAACTCGCCGGGAGAGGAGTATAAGGCCAAGCTGTTCGGCCTGCCGGTCATCAGGCCGCTGTTCAGTGCCTTCTATAAGCTTTTTGCCAGGGCCCTCTATCGCTGGAACCGCTCAAAGAGTCACTGGTAGTGGGCCCGGGATAGGACTGCGCACTTTCCCGCCACGTGTGCGGCACCGGCATCTCGTCTATATACAGGCTTTGACCCGAAGCGACGGAGACGCCACACCCGCCATGATCTGGATCTGGATCGCATTCATCGGCTTCGTGCTGCTGATGCTGGCGCTGGACCTGGGAGTATTCCACCGCAGGGCCCATGTGGTCGGCCTGCGCGAGGCGGCCCTGTGGTCCTCGGTGTGGATCGCCCTGGGGCTGGCCTTTTCCGTCTTTGTCTACTTCGCCTACGAGAGCAAACTGCTCGGACTGGGCACTGAACCGGATGCGGTCGACGGGCTGCTGAACAGCGGGTCCAAAGCCACCCAGAAGTACCTGCTCGGCTATGTGGTGGAAAAGTCCCTCAGCGTGGACAACATCTTCGTTATCGCAGTGATCTTCGACTACTTCTCGGTACCGCGGCGCTACCAGCACCGGGTGCTCTTCTGGGGCATTCTCGGCGCCCTGGTGCTACGCGGGCTGATGATCGCGCTGGGGGCCAGGCTGGTGGCGGAGTTCCACTGGATACTGTACCTGTTCGCGGTCTTCCTGATACTGACCGCGCTGAAGATGCTGCTGCTCGAGTCGAAACCCGCGGAGCCGGGCCGCAATATAGTGGTGCGCCTGGCGCGGCGAATTCTTCCCATCACCGACAAGCTGCACGGGCAGCGTTTTATCCTGCGCGCAGGCTCGGAGGCGTCCCGGCAGGGCGCGGAGCCCGGTGAGGCTCCCGAGCCGGACCCGGTCGTCGACAGGGCCAGCCCCGGCGCCCTGCTGCTGACGCCGCTGGCACTGGCGCTGATCGTCGTGGAGACGAGCGACGTGATTTTTGCCGTGGACTCCATCCCCGCCATCTTCGCGATCACCGCCGACCCCTTCCTGGTGTTCACCAGCAATGTGTTTGCCATCCTCGGCCTCCGCTCACTGTATTTTGCCCTGGCCGGCATAGTGGCCAGATTCCGCTATCTGAAGACGGCGCTGGCCCTGGTCTTGATGGTGGTTGGCGTGAAGATGCTGCTCGCGGACTGGCTGGAACTTGCGGTAGGGGAACACTTTAATCTGTACTTACTGGTGGTGGTGCTGGCCATTCTGGCGGCGGGCGTCGTGGCGTCACTCCTGGCTGAGCCGCGCAGCAAAAAGCGATAGCAGTGGGGCAAACGCCGGGAAACGGGAGAAGGGATTGGAGGTCGTATGGACTACATCACCGACGAGCGCCACCGGGGCGCCATTGGCGACCTGCGCGCCCTGCGGCAACCGGGGCTTGAGACCTTCAAGCGCTATATTCACTGCGACCTGCCCGCCCCGCCAATCTGGCGCCTGACCGGCATGCTGCCCACCGAAGCCGGACTCGGAAAGGCGACCTACTCCATGCCCGTCACCCCCTGGCTCGCCGACGGCACCGGGATTTACTGGGGCGGCATCTACGCGCTTTTCGCCGACTCACCGCTGGCTGCCGCTATCTGGACCACCCTGCCCGCGGGCAGGGTCCTCATCACATCGGAACTGAACATCTCCTACGTGCGCCCCATGAGCGATGACACCCGCAATATCGTCGGCCGCGCGGAAACCGTGCACTCGGGCAGCCAGGTGGGCCTCTCCACGATCGAGATCACCGACCAGGACGGTCGCATGCTGGCGTTCGGCAGCACTCGCTGCCTGATCGCGGATTTCCCGGCCGACCCGGACGAGAAGCAGGAGGAACCGGACCTGGGGCCCACGGAGCCGCCGGACCCCTTCCTGCGCGAGCCGCCGGAATCCGACTTCTGCAAGCTGAAGGAAATCGGCGACCTGGTGCCGATCGAGCTGCAACGGGCAACCATCGAAGAGGATCGCACCCACCCGATATGGCTGCTGACCGGTTACCGCGCCACGGAAATCGAAGACGGCTGCTGCAAGGCCAGCATCCCCAGCTCCCCCTGGTTCTCCCACGGCAGCTTCTCCATTTACGGCGGCCTGCTGGCCTGGGCCGCGGACTTCACCATGGGAGCGGCAGTCTACTCCACCCTGCCGGCGGGCGACATATTCGCCACCCTGGATATGCATATCCGCTTTATCCGCCCGGCCAAAATCGACAGCGGCGACCTCAGCCTGACCGGCAGGGTCCACCACCGCGGCCGGCAGCTGCGGGTCTCCTCCTGTGTCATCGAGGACACAGACGGCAAGCGCGTAGCCATGGCCACCTGCTCTGCACTGGTGATTCCCGGCGGCGCGCACATGCTGGCCGAAGGCAGGAAAGCCGAGGAGATCATCGCCAGCGCGACTGCGAACAGATCCAAATCCGGGTAAAATGCCGCCGCCAACCGAGCAGGCGGGAGCCATCCCTTGATTTCGATTCGACGCTGCCCGATTCCGGAAGACGCCCTCCTCAACCGCTACCGGAAGCCCGGCTGCTACGCCGATTGCTATATGACGGATATCCCCGCTGGGATCTCGCAGGAGCAATATGTAGCGGCCTTCTACACCACCGGTATTTTCAAGCTGGAGCGGCTGATTCTGCAGTGGGCCCTGTCCCGGCCGTCCACGGACGAGGAGGCGGGGCGGCTGGCCGCAGGTAGTATCGACCAGTTCGCCGCCTGGCGCGTCGAAGGGCGCGCGGACAAGCAGCTGTTGCTGTGCGACATCCTCGGCCGCACCCGCTCCTGGCTGATGTCGGTACCGAGGCAGGGCGACGGCGGCCGGGGCACGCGCCTGTTCTTTGGCTCGGCAGTTGTGCCGAAAACAGACCCCGGCACCGGCGCATCCGCTCTCGGCCCCGTGTTCAGCACCCTACTCGGCTTCCACAAAATCTATTCGCGCCTGCTGCTGGCTGCGGCCGGGACGCGGCTGAAGGCCCTGGCTAGCTGAGTGCGGGCGCACCCTGCAGGGCGCCCTCGGTACCAAAGGAGTGCCGACATCGGCTAAAATCCCGCGATCAGCTGGCCCCTCTCCGCGGCAACCGCCGTTCACGGGCCTCCCGGCGATTGCCACCGCACCATGAATTCGCAGGTAACACCATGTCCTCACTGCAAGATCAACTGCTGAAAGCCGGACTCGTCGACAGCAAGAAAGCCAAGCAGATCGGCAAGGAAAAGCGCAAACAACAGAAAGTTGCCAAGAAATCCGCGCAGCCCCAAGTGGATGAAACCAAGGCGGCGGTCCAGCAGGCCCGCGCAGAGAAGGCCGCCAGGGACCGCGCCCTCAACGCCGAGCGCGAGGCCGCCGCGCAGCAGAAGGCCATAGCCGCGCAGATCGTGCAGATGGTCGCCAATAACAAGCAGCCCAGGGGCAACGGCGATGTCGCCTACAACTTCACCTTCGACAAGAAGATCAAGACCATCCATGTCAGCGAGGCTGTGCGCGACCACCTGGCCGCGGGCCGGCTGGTGATCGTCGGCCTGGACGAGCAGTTCGAGCTGGTGCCACGGGTGATCGCCGACAAGATCGCCGAGCGCAACGCCGATATCGTGGTGCAGCCGGCAGCGGACAGCGCGGCAATGGACGAGGACGATCCCTACGCGGACTACCAGATTCCCGACGACCTGATGTGGTAAGCGCCCTTGTCAGCGGAGCAGCAGGTAGTCGCAGCGGTACAGCAGTGGCTCAGGGAGGTGGTGGTGGGCCTCAACCTCTGCCCCTTTGCACGCAAACCGATGCGCGCCGGGCAGATCCGCTTTGCGGTCAGCGAGGCGCGAGACGACGAGACATTGATGGCGGAGCTGCTGGAGGAAATGCGGCGGCTGGACAGCACTCCCGCCGGGGAACTGGAAACCACACTGCTGATCATTCCCCGGCACCTTCAAGACTTCGCCGACTACAACCAGTTCCTCGACCTGGCGGAGTGGCTGCTAGAGACGCACGGCTACAGCGGTGTCTACCAACTGGCCAGCTTCCACCCCGATTACCAGTTCGCCGGCACCCGCCCGGAGGATGCGGAGAACCTGACCAACCGCGCCCCCTATCCGATACTGCACCTGCTGCGCGAGGCCAGTATCGAGCGTGTGCTGGAGAAGTACCCGAATCCTGAATCCATTCCCGGGAACAATATCCGCCGGGTTGAGGACTTGAGCGAAAAGCAGAAACGCGCACTGTTTCCCTATCTGTTCCGTTGATCTTCCCCGCCATAAGTCGACACACGCAGACCAAAGAACAATAAGAGGCCAGCATGCCCACTCAAAGCCCCATCCTAGCCCCGGTCGTCGCCCTGGTAGCCTGGTCTCTGTTCATGTGGCTGTGGATGTACGCCACCCGCCTGCCGGCGATTAAAAGGGCGCATATGAGACTCGATCCCCGGGCTCCACGCGGCGAGCAGATGAGCGCCCTGCCCGCCCGGGTCCGCTGGAAGGCGGACAACTACAACCACCTGATGGAACAGCCCACCATCTTTTACGCCGTCGCCCTGTCCCTGGCGCTTTTGGGGGAAGGTAGCGGTATCAACCTGGCGCTGGCCTGGGGTTACGTCGGCCTGCGGGTAATTCACAGCCTGTTCCAGTCCCTGGTCAACAGGATCGAGGTGCGCTTCCTGATCTTTTCCCTCTCCACGCTGATACTGATCGGCTTGACCGCCAATGCGTTAACTGCTGTTTTCTGATCATTTGTCATCTACCCGCAAGGGTCGCCCATCGAATGGCACTTTGTTGCGCATGGTGCACCGACAGCTACACTAGCGGAAATGCACAGAAATGTATGCGGACAAGATATCTTGTCCGCAGCCAAAGAATTCCAGAGTGACTAGCAATCTGTTCAGCGATGCGCCCGCCCTGCCCGGGTGGCTGGAGGAACAACTGCCATTCCGCCGCAGGATGTATGTTGGCGGCGACTACAGGATGCACTTTATCGACGAGGGCTCCGGCCCCGTGGTGCTGATGCAGCACGGCGATCCAATGTGGTGCCACCTGTGGCGCAAGGTCATCCGGTTATTGTTGGCTGCCCAACCGGTCCGGGTCATAGCCCCGGACCTGATCGGCATGGGATTGAGCGACAAGCCCCGCGATCCAAAGGTGCACACACTGGAGTTCCACGGCCGCCAGCTATCCGACCTGATCCGCGCGCTGGACCTGCGGGATATCACCCTGGTAGGACAGAATTGGGGCGGCCCGGTGACTGGACTGGCGGCGGCGATGAACCCTGAGCGCATTGCCGGCGCCGTGTATTCCAACACTTACATGCGTCAATTCAAAAAGGATCTGAAGCTGACGCCGTTCTTCCGCTTTGCCAATATACCGGTGATTGCCGACGTGGCATTTCGCCTGTTCAACCTTCCGATACCACTTTTAAGCTGGGTCCAGGGAGACCCCAAAAGTATCGGCCCGCGGGAGAAGCGCGCCTATCGCTACCCGCTGCGCGCCCTGCGCGACCGCAGCGGGCCGCTGGCCCTGACGCGCATGGTTCCCACCAGCCTGGAGCATCCCTCCATTGCCGAGTTTGCCATAGTGGATCGGTGGGCACGGGCGTTCGCCGGTCCGGTGGAACTGGTGTGGGGATGCAGGGATCCGATACTGGGCGACGCCTGGCGCGGAAACCTCAGGGTATTTCCCCATGCTAATGTGACCAAAACCGATGCCGGACATTTTATTCAGGAAGAAAAGCCAGAAGAAGTTGCGTATGCGATTCAGCGGGTACTTGCGGCAGACACACTATTTACCCGCCCGCCCAGAACATAAAAGATAAGAAATCCGATTCGCGGCCTTCCGGTAAAGCAACGCAGTTGTCGGCATATCCATTTGTCGGGTTGCGACATGATCTAGACTTGGAATGACCGCAATTCGGGCCAATCATACCTGCCGAGGAACGCTCGATGAACATCAGCATAGCGAACCAGGCAAGATTGGCATTTGCGCTCACGGTGCTTCTCGGCCTCGTGGCGGGGTCGGTCTGGTACTACCGGACATCCGGCCGCTACACGACCTACCAGATTCTCACCCAGGATCCCGTGTCCGGGCTGATTGCCGATGCCCCCGTCGAGTTCCATGGCGTGGATGTGGGGAAGGTAACCAAGGTCGAACTCACCGGTCCCCGCTCCGTGCGCATTCTGCTCGACGTCGAGAAAGACGCGCCCGTCACCAGGGCCACCGTCGCCACCATCACCGCACGTGGGCTCGCCACGCGGGGGTTCACCGGCTATGTCTACATCCTGCTGGAAGACGTCGGTGCGGATCGGGACCCACTCACCGCCGCGCCCGGCGAGCGCTATGCGCGGATACCCGCCACCCCATCCCGCTCCGTGAACCTGGATACCGCGATCAGCCAGGTCAATCAGAACGTGCAACTGCTGACGGAATCGCTGCGCTCCCTGCTGGACGAGGAGACCATCGCGTCGCTCAAGCAAGCAGTGGACCATTTGCAGCAGGTCAGCCGCATGCTCGTCGAGAACCAGGAGAGACTCAGCAGGATCATCGCCAACACCGAGCAGGCGAGCGGCCGACTCGGACCGCTGCTGGATTCCAGCAACGACACCGTGAACGCACTGCGGCAGGTCAGCCGCATGCTTGTCGAGAACCAGGACAGGCTCGGCTCGATTATCGCGAACACCGAGCAGGCGAGCGGCCGGCTCGGACCGCTGCTGGATTCGGGCAACGACACCGTCAACGCACTCCAGCTCCAGGTCCTGCCTGAGGCGTATCGGACGATAGCCAAGCTGAACAGGCTGACCAACTCGATGAACCGCTTGATGGTCAGGATCAATCGCGACCCATCGATTCTCGTGCGCGGCAGCACCCCTCCGCCTCTCGGCCCGGGCGAATTCCAATGAGAGCAAACGGCTGCGGTACCCTGTTGGTTGCACTCGCCGCGGCAGCGGTTTCCGGCTGCACACTGTTTTCCCCGGTGGAAAACGACATCCGGGTGGAGGTGATCAACAAGCTGCCGCCCGAACTCCCCAGGCGGGAAACGCATACCGCGACGCTGCTGGTACTGCCCCCCGTAATCAATCCTGTGTACGACACCGTGCAAATGGCCTACAGGACCCGGCCGTACCAGGTTGACTATTTCAGTCGGCACGAATGGGGCGCGTCACCTGCCCGGATGTTGCAGCCCTTGCTGGTCCGAACGCTGGAGAACACCCGCTACTTCAGCGCAGTACTCACACCGCCCTACTTCGGCCCGTACAGTTATGCGCTGAGGATGGAGATCCTCGAGCTTACGCAGGATTTCATCTCCGATCCGGCAACCCTGCATCTTTCCCTGCGGGTGCAACTCGCCGATGGCGTATCGAACCGGATCATCGCAAGCCAGGCGATATCGCTGCGCGAGCCCATGCTACAGGAGACGCCCTACGCCGGAGTCGTGGCGGCCAACGATGCCACTGCGAAAGCCCTGCAGCAGGTGGCCGGATTTGTGCTTGAGAAGATGCCCTGAGCGCTAGGGCAATATCTTTTTCAGGGTATCATCCCGGAAAAAGAAATGGTGCCTTAATGCCGCTCCGGCGTGCAGCATAATGAAGACGATCAATGCAAAGCCCAGCCACTTGTGAATTTCGATGAATGCACGGAACAGGTACTCATCGCGCGCAATGAAATCCGGTAGCCTGATACCGAAGAAGTACACCGGGATGCCCGCGGCGGAGGACATCAGCCAGCCGCTGATCGGCAAGGCGAGCATCAAGGCGTAAAAGGAAAGATGGACAAACCGCGCAGCCGCCTTCTGCCAATCAGGAAGATGCCCGACCAGCGCCGGCAGCACATTGCCAAGGCGCCACGCCAGTCGTACCGCGGCCAGCCCAAACGCCAGTATGCCGTATTCCTTGTGAGAGAGAATAAGCAGGATTTTTTTCTTGTTAAATCCGACATCGGGCAGGCCGCTCATGTAGAGCCCCTGCACGATGAGCGCAATGAGCAATGCCGCCATAAGCCAATGCAACGCAATGGCCACGGCGCCATAACGGCGATTCGTGTTCGTGAGCCTTGTCATCGACCGTACCGGTCAATCAGGTACT
The DNA here is from genome assembly GCF_059834885.1 of Microbulbifer sp. SE14. NCBI lineage: Bacteria > Pseudomonadati > Pseudomonadota > Gammaproteobacteria > Cellvibrionales > Microbulbiferaceae > Microbulbifer > Microbulbifer sp. SE14. The sequence goes on from NZ_JCBAJA010000007.1 coordinate 51,692, forward strand.
GTTCGCGCAGATGCTCCAACCCCGATTCCCGGCCGCACTGATACCCCCGCTCCAGCAACTCCACTTCGCGGGTAAAGCGTTTCACCGGAAATTCCGCCGGCGGTGCAATCGCGGTTACGCGACAATCCCGCGGCGGCGACTGGATAAAATCCAGCGCCCGGTTGTAACGCGCCGCCCGACCGAGAACCGCTTCAAACAGTCGCGCGTGGTCGCGGAAAAACCGCTGCATCAGTTTCGGCGTCGGGCTCACCCGTTTCCGATAGCCGAGGGGCCGCGACAGCACCACGGTGATGTCCCGCGCGCCCTGTTCGTAGGCCCTGATCACCGGGATGGAATCCGCCAGCCCCCCGTCGGTCATCGGTTCGCCATCGACCCGCGGAAAATCTCGGTAAAAGAGCGGAATGGCGCAGGACGCGGGAAACACCTCGTGCATATTCTCCGCCGTCACCTCCAGGTAGCGGGCCAGCCCGGTATCGACACTGGTAGTGACCGCATAGAGCGGCACCGCATTATCGAGGTAGCGCTGGACGTTCAGGGGCACATCGCCGTAGGAGGCATGCCATAGCCAGCTGACATCGCAGAAGTGCCCCCCTCTCAGGTAGCGCCGCCAGTTGATGAAATCTGCCCGCCGCGCATGATCCAGCAGAATCCTGCGGCTGCGGCCGTGGTCTCCCGCCAGGTAGCCGATCAGGTTGGTCGAACCGGCGGAGACGCCGATCGCAAAATCGAACGGCAGATAGTCCGACTCGATAAAGGCGTCCAAAACCCCCGCCGCGAAGATGCCGCGCATTGCGCCGCCCTCCACCACCAGGGCAGATCGATAGCTGTTGTCGTCTTTAACCATCTCCGGCCTCTACAGCAGCAATTCCAGTCACCTTACCCAGGCCATTGTATAGATAACGTTCAAAGAATTTCCAACCAGTTTTACTGGCTTTTCCGCTCGAATCCGCGCCGGGCCATGTGCTTTACTCTTGGGAGGACTTCCCGAACAGGCATACGGAGGTGAAGCCATGAAATCGAGCAGAAACTATTTGCTCGTGGGGCTGCTGGCCCTGTCCGCTGCGGGCCAGACACAGGGCACAGGTGCCGGGAATTTACTCTTCGGGGGCGGCGGCAATCTCGCCACCTTTGGCGGCACCATCAGCGGCGAAGGCACGGCGACATACAGGGTGAGCGCCACGGCCGGGCAGCATTTGCACGTGATTCTACAGACGGACAATGCCAGCAATCACTTCAATATTTACGCGCCGGGAATGGAGCCCGGCGACGAGGCCCTGTTTACCGGCTCCGTTGAAGGCAATCACTATTCCGGGGTTGTGCCGGCGGATGGCGTCTATACGATTCAGGTTTTCCTGCTGCGCGACGCCGCGCATCGCAATGAATCGGCCAATTACAAGCTGCGGGCAGTACTGAAACCCCAGAGCAAAGCCGCCGCACCGAAAAACAGCAAAAGCAGCTGAATCCCGACCCGGATATCTTCGGCGGGGAAAAGAATCATGCTCACTGACCAACAGGGCAATGCTCTGCCCGGCGCCTCGGCCGACGCAGTAGACCTATACGGCGAGGCGCTGACGTCTTTCAACCTGTATCGCGGCGATCCCTTCGTACCGCTGGAACAGGCGATCCAGGCGGCGCCGCAGTTTGCGATGGCCCATATCCTCAAGGCGTATCTCTACGCCATCGCCACCGAGCCCGCCGCCGCGCTGGCGGCGCAGAAGGTCGTCGTGCAGGCACGGACCCTGCCGCTGAACGAGCGCGAGTCGTCCCATATCGCAGTGCTCACACATCTGCTCGCCGGCAACTGGAGCCGGGCCGCCGAGGCGCTGGACTATCACAATGCGCAATACCCGCGGGACCTGGTCGGCATCCAGTGCGGCCACCTGCTGGATTTCTACCGCGCCAGCGCCCGCGACCTGCGCGACCGTATCGCGCGGGTGCTGCCCCACTGGTCCGCAGAGGTGCCCGGCTATTCGATACAGCTGGGCATGTATGCCTTCGGCCTGGCGGAATGCGGCGACTACGGGCGCGCCGAGGAGTACGGGCACTCGGCGGTGGAACTGGAGCCCTTCGACTGCTGGGCCCACCATGCGGTGACCCATGTGCTGGAAATGCAGGGGCGCGCCGGGGAGGGCGTCGACTGGATGGAGGAGCGGGAGCCCTTCTGGGCCGGCGAGGACAATTTCTTCCGCGTGCACAACTGGTGGCACAGGGCCCTCTACCATTTGGACCTGGGCCAGGAGGAAGAGGCACTGGCCATTTACGACGGTCCGATTCGCGGTCTGCAGAGCGACCTGGCTCTGGACCTGGTGGACGCCTCGGCCCTGCTGTGGCGCCTCGCACTGACCGGCCGCGACCTCTCCGACCGCTGGCGGGAACTGGCCCGGGCCTGGGAGCAGCACGCCGACGGCCGCCACTATCCCTTCAATGACTGGCACGGAGTCATGGCCTTCCTGGGCGCCGGGCGCGACGAAGAAGTGGAGAAAATCACCAATACAATCCGCGCCGCGCGCAGCAACGATAACGAGGTGGCCCAGTGGGCCTGGCACACGGGCCTGCCGCTGATCGAGGGCTTCACCGCCTTCTGGCGCGGCGACTACCTCAAGGCGGCGGAACAGCTGCACGGCGCCCGCTACATCGCCAACAGCTTCGGCGGCAGCCACGCCCAGCGGGACATCATCGACTGGACACTGACGGAGGCGGCGCTGCGCACCGGGCGGAAGGATCTGGCGGAGGCCTTTGCCAACGAGCGCCTGGCGCTGAAACCCCACAGTGAGATCAATCGCCGCTTCCTCTACCGCGCCACTGCGCCGGAAAGTCCAGGCGGGGGCGGAAAACTCGCCTGATACACCCTTCTATACTTTGCCCTGCGCGACCGATCAAATGGCGTGATCACAAACCCCGGGAAAGGAGTCCGATGGCCATGGCCTATTGGAAAAGTGCGCGGGTGTTCCTGCTGCTGGCGATCACCGCGAGCCTGGCACTGCAGGCGCGCGGCCAGGAGGCGCAGCAGGCGGACAAGTCCGCACCAGATGTCCCGCCGGCGGTGATCAACCCGGCCATCGAAAGAGATGAGCTGGGCCTGCGCCTGATCCCCCTGTCCAACGACGAACTGGCGGTCGTGGCCGAGGCCTGGTTCCGTCTGTTCAAGGCGAAAGCACAACAGGTGGTGGAGGCCCAGCTGGCTGCCGCGAGTGCGCCCGAGGAGTCGGCGCAGGCGGCGCGGGAGCGGCTCCTGCAACTGTCCGCCGAGCGCGCCTCGATCGGTGATGCCCTGTCCATGGTGCTGTCCAGCTGGGAGAGCAAGGGGGGCGAGGCGAAAAAAATTGCCGAGTATCGCACCTACCGCCTGGCGGTCGCCGCGGAGCAGACGAGACAGGCGGATCTGCCCACCCTGTGGGAGAGTTTTCGCGATTGGCTCTTTTCTGCAGACGGCGGCCTGCGCCTGGCGAAAAAACTGGGCATATTGCTGGCCGCCCTGCTGGTGCTGCTGGCCGTTGCGCGCCTCGCCGGACGCTGGGCCAAGCACCGTGCACACCGCTCGCCACGGGTCTCGCAGATGCTGGAGGAATTTCTCGAACAAGCGGTTTTCTGGTTGCTGCTGGTGATGGGCCTGCTGCTCGTGCTGGGGGCGCTGGGCGTCAAGGTGGCACCGCTCTTTGCGCTGTTTGGAGGCGCATCCTTTATCGCCGCATTTGCAATGCAGAGCACCCTCAGCAACCTTGCGTCAGGTCTGTTGATCATGTTCAGCCGCCCCTTCGATGTGGGCGACTTCGTCGATATCGGCGGCGTTGCGGGCACGGTGAGATCGGTCAGCATGACTTCGACCAAGGTAGTTACCCCCGACAACCGGGTGATCATAGTGCCCAACGCCAATGTCTGGGGCAATGTGATCACCAACACCACTACCGCAACCCGGCGGGTGGACCTGACCTTTGGCATCGGCTATCGGGACAGTATCGACAAGGCCCAGCGGGTGCTCGAGGAAACCGTTAGAAACCATCCACTGGTACTGAAGCACCCGGAACCCGTGATCGAGGTGGGAGAACTGGCGGCCAGTTCGGTGAACTTCATCGTGCGCCCCTGGACGATGGGCGACGACTACTGGACCGTCTACTGGGACCTGACCCGCCAGGTCAAGGAAGCCTTCGACAGGAACGACATCTCCATTCCCTTCCCGCACCAGGAAATTTACGTGCGCGGTGGAAACTCGCCCTTCTCCCCGTCCGCAGCAATGGAAAAGCCCGGGAAAGGCTGACTCACCCTTTTATGCAAAGGCGCGGCTCCATGCGCGCCACCTTCTTTGCCAGGCCCGCCTTCTCCGCCGCATCCACCACCGCGCGCACATCCTTGTAGGCGCCGGGCGCCTCCTCGGCCACGCCGCGCATCGAGGGGCTGCGGATAAAGATGCCGCGGTCCGCCAGCTCGTCCACCAGGGCGCGCCCCCGCCACTGCCTGGTGGCCTGGTGGCGACTCATGGCGCGGCCGGCGCCGTGGCAGGCGGAATTGAAGGACAGCTCGGCGCCGGCTTCCGAACCGGCGAGGATATGGGACTCGGTACCCATGGAACCGCCGATCAGCACCGGCTGCCCCACCGCGCGTAGCGTCTCGGGAATTTCCGGATGGCCGGGACCGAAGGCGCGGGTGGCACCCTTGCGGTGCACGTACAGCTTGCGTTTGCGGCCTTCCACCAGGTGGTTTTCCACCTTGCAGGTGTTGTGGGACACATCGAACAGCAGCGTCAGGTCCGCCTTCGGCAGCACGTCGGCGAATACCTGCCGGGTCAGGTGGGTGATGATCTGGCGGTTGGCCAGGGCGCAGTTGATGCCGGCGCGCATGGCGCCCAGATAGGCCTGGCCCAGTTCGGAGTTGATCGGCGCACAGGCCAGCTCCCGATCCGGCAGTTCTATGCCGTGTTGGCTGGCGGCCAGCACCATATATTTCAGGAATTCGGTACCTATCTGGTGGCCCAGGCCGCGGGAGCCGCAGTGGATAAATACCACCGCGTCGTTTTCCTCCAGGCCGAAGGCGGTGGCGATGCGCGGGTCGTAGATCTCCGCCACCCGCTGCACTTCCAGGTAGTGGTTGCCGGAACCCAGGGTGCCCATCTCGTCCTGCTGCCGCTTGCGCGCGCGCGCGGAAACCTCCCCCGGATCGGCGCCGGCCATGCAGCCCTTCTCCTCGATATGCTCCAGGTCCTCGGGGTTGCCGTAGCCCTGCTCCACCGCCCAGCGGGCGCCGCCCCGGAGCATGGCCGTCATCTCCCTGTCGTTCAGGTGAATGCGCCCGGTACTGCCGACGCCGACGGGAACATTCCTGAAAAGCGCATCCGCCAGCTGCTTCTTGACCGGCTCTATGTCGTCGATATTGAGGCCGGTGCGCAGGGCGCGCACGCCGCAGGAGATATCGAAACCGACGCCGCCGGCGGATACCACGCCGCCCTCGTCGGGATCGAAGGCCGCCACCCCGCCGATGGGAAAGCCGTAGCCCCAGTGGGCGTCCGGCATCGCATAGGCCGCCTGCACTATGCCCGGCAGGCTGGCCACGTTGCACAGCTGCTCGAACACCTTGTCGTCCATGGCTTTGATCAGCGCTTCATCGGCGTAGATGATACCGGGGACGCGCATCTTGCCGACCGGATCTATGCGCCAGCTGAATTCGGATTCGCGCTTGAGGGGGTATTCGTCACTCATATTCCTCACCTGCCGTCACACGTCGATCACGCATTGCGCCAGCCAGTCGCCGTTTTCCTGATCCGCTACCTTTAACGCCGTGTAGGTCGCGCCCTTCACCTCCACCGCGGGGCTGTGCTTCTCCCAATCCACCTTCTCGCCCCAGGCCCTGCCGTCGAGGCTATCGCCGTCGATGGTCACTTCAAAGCGGGAGAACAACAGCTTGCGCGTGGCCATCTCATAGACCAGCGCATTGATCCAGTCCACCAGCAGGATTTCCGGATCGCCGCCCTCACAATGGATCTCCACACACTGCTGCGGCGCCACCGACTCCAGGTCGGTGACCGTTGCCGTCAGCGCCAGCGCCACCTGCTCGAAGGCCTGCGCCAGGGTCTCGCCGCTGCCCCGCAGGCCCATATCCGCCTCGTGGCTGAAGTGCTCCCAACGACCAGTCACACCGAGTCCCATCCGATTCGTCCGCACACTTCAATGGAATCTAGTTGAAGCCCACCGCTTGTAAAGCGTGCAATTCACTGCCGTTCGCGGATTGCATGGATTTCATTCAACTTGGCAAGCAGGCCCCCGCTCCGCATACTTGTCCCGTTTTTCCAATAGGGCAGAACCATGAAGAAGACCCTCGCACTGCTGTCGCTTTCGCTGCTGTTTTTGTCCACCGGCAGTCACGCCGCCTGCGTCATTCTGCTGCACGGCCTGGGGAAGTCCGACGCATCCATGGGCAAACTGGAAGCCGCCGTGGCCGGGGCCGGGTTCACCACCGTCAATGTCGACTATCCGTCCACCGACCACCCGATCGAGGAATTGGCCGGCCGGACCATAGCGCCGGCGCTGGACCAGTGCGAGGGGCACGACGAGGTCAACTTCGTCACCCACTCCATGGGCGGCATACTGGTGCGGCAATACCTGAGCCGGGTGCCGATCGAAAACCTCAACCACGTGGTCATGCTGGGGCCGCCGAACAACGGCAGCGAGGTGGTGGACCGGCTGGGCAATTTCCCCGGTTTTCACTTTATGCTCGGCGACGCCGGCCTGCAGCTGGGCACCGGCGAACTGAGCGTCCCCAACCGCCTGGGTCCGGCGAACTTCGATCTGGGCATCATCGCCGGCACCCGCAGCATCAACCTGATACTGTCGCAGATGATTCCGGCTGCCGATGACGGCAAGGTCTCGGTGGAGAGCACCAAACTGGAGGGCATGAAGGACCACCTGGAGATGCCGGTGACCCACGTATTCATGATGAAGAACGACAGGGTGATAGCACAGGTTATCCACTACCTGCGGCACGGCCGCTTCAAGCGGGACTGAATGCCATGGCTATTCGCTGGCACTGGTCGACCTTCGACCAACTGACCCGGGACCAACTCTACGAAATCCTGCGCATGCGCCAGGAGGTCTTCATCGTGGAGCAGGAGTGCGCCTATCAGGATGCGGACGGCAAAGACACCTGCGCCTGGCACCTGTGTGGTTGGAATGGCGGGTCGGACTCACCCGCCCTGCTCGCCTATCTGCGCGTGTTATTTCCCGGTAAAAAATACGCGGAGCCGTCCATAGGCCGCGTGCTCACCGCGGCCTCGACGCGCGGCAGCGGCCTGGGCAGGGAGCTGATGCGGCGGGCGATAGAGAACACCGAACGCGAATACCCGAATACCCCAATCCGCATTTCCGCCCAGCAGTACCTGGAGCGCTTTTATGGCGGCTTCGGCTTCGAGCGGGTATCCGATCCCTATGACGAGGACGGCATACCGCATATTGAGATGTTGCGCGGGGCAGCAGCGATAAAATAAGGTATAAATTCCACAGTGCTATCGGCAGCCACCGCACGAACCAGCGCCGGCTGGCCATAATAAAAAGGGGCTCGCTGTGCCAGGGCCCCAAAAGCGGAAGTAAAAATGGAATTACTGGACAGCCGGGCTGCCGCCCTCCCGCTGGGCGAACAGCTCGATAACTATTCCAACCTGTGCAAGCGCGGCCTCTACCTGGACGCCCTCGCCGCCGCCGAGCGGGACTGCGGTCCCCTGGAGCAGTGGCAGCACACGGAGCTGCGCATTCTCGCCGTCAAGGCACTCAATCACCTGGGGTTGCGGCGTTCGGCGGACGCGATCGTCTTCCGCACCTGGAGAAGGAACAATGGCGACCCGTTGATCGTGCCCTATTACCTGCAGGCGGTTATGGGCCGCAGGGGGCCGCTCGACGCCTGGGAGCTGTACCAGCAGCTCGAGAAAGCGGGCTTCCCCGACGGGGTCGACCGCGCATACCTGCTGTGCATCGAGGCCGATATCCTCTCCAGCTACCGGGATTTCGCCACTGCCGACCGCCGCCTGCAGGAGGCCGGAACACTGGACGACGGCAACTGGATCAAACTCCGCCGGGCCCAGCTGTTGCAGGAGGCCGACCAGCACGAACAGGCACTCGAACTCTGCGGGCAGATTCACAGCGGGGACCCCGCCTATATCGGCGCGGCCCACACCTACGCTGCGCTCCTGCAGCGCAACGATCAAGGCCAGCGAGCCCTGGAGCTGCTGCTGCCCTATTGGGATAGCTGCCAGTCCCTACTATTGGGCCGGCAATTGTGCCAGCTGGCCACCGAACAGCGACAGTTCGATACCGCCCGTCGCTGCCTGGAGAGAATGGAGCGGCTGATGGCCCGACGGGGCTGCCCGAAATACCTGCGCCGGGAGCAGGACAATTTATGGGCGGATTACCACTGCGCGCGCGGCGACTACGATGCCGCCCTGCCCTACCTGGAGCAGAAGGACTTCTATCGGGAACGGGTTTCCGAATCGATCCGCCAAAGGGGAGACGACAGCCAGCGCAGGATACTGCCGCTGCCCTATATCCAGCAGCGCCATATGACCTGCGCGCCGGCCAGTATCGCCACGGTCCTGCAGTTCTGGGGCCAGGCCGCGGACCAGGATGAAATCGCCGAGGCCATCTGCTACAACGGCACCTCCAACTACGACCAGCGCGCCTGGCTCCTCGAACAGGGCTGGCACCTGGCGGAATTCGACCTCAACTTTCCCCAGCTCAAGCAGCTGATCGATCTCGATATTCCGGTACTGCTGACCACGGTGGAGCCGGGCAGCGCGCATCTGCAGGTGATCGCCGGCTACGATCGCGCCATGGGCACCTACATACTGCGCGACCCCTCCCACCCGCGCCTGCAGGAAATGCTGATCGAAGAGGGCGAACGCTACTACGCCTCCAGTGGCCCGCGCTGTATGGTCGTGGTGCCGGCGGCAAAGGCGCAGCTGCTGGAGAACCTGGAACTGCGCGCTGCACCCCTGTACGACGACACCTTCCTGCTGCGACGGGAACTGAACAAGCACCGCTACAGCGCCGCCCTCCCCATTGCGGAGCGGATGCGCGTGCGGGATCCCCGGCACCGCCTGACACTGCACGCACAGCTGGACCTCGCCTACTACACCCAGGACGACGGCAGAATCCTGCAGCTGACCGAACGGCTACTGGAGCAGTTCCCGCAGGACGTCAACCTCCAGTTGGGAAAAATACAGACCCTCTCGCGCCTGAACGCCGCGCAGAAATCCCTCGACTATATGGAGGCGCTGGAAAAAGACGGCGAGGCCCACTTCCTGATCCGCAGCCGTCTCGCCGACAGCCTGCGCTTCGACCACCGCAACAGCGGTCGGGTGGCAAAACTGCTGTCCACACTGCTGCGACAGAACCCCCTGCACGCGCAGACACTCTACCAACAAGCCGGCTTTCTCTGGGATTGCGGCGAACACGAGCGGGCCTGTGCCCTCTACCGATTCGTCACCTGCCTGGAGGAGACCAGCGAGGCCTACGCCAGCAGCTACTTCAAGGCGGAGCGCTACCTGAAGCGCACCGATACGGCCCTGGAATTCCTGCGCGACCGCTTCAAGCGCTTCGGCAACAAGTCGGCGGGACCGGCGATCTCCCTGTTCAATGCCCTGGACGCACTGGAGCGGGCCGGGGAGGGTCTGGAAATCCTCCGCAGCGGCATAGAGCAGCGCCCCGGGGACGGCGAGCTGATGCTGTTTACCGCGCGCCGCCTGCTCTACCTGAACCGTGTCGCCGAAGCGGAGGAGCTCACCAACAGGGCCCAGCCTTTCGCCAACAGAAACCGACACCTGGAAGTGGCCGCGGAGATCTGCGCCCACCGCCAGCAGAGGGACAAAGCCATAGCCCTGTGGCAGGAAATACTGGAGCGTGAGCCGCTCAATTACGACGCCTGCAGCACAGTGGTCCGCCTGTATATCGAACTGGACAAGTACGACCGGGCCATCACCTTCCTGAATAAAAAAATCGAGGAGTACCCGGGCAACTACCAGCTGCAGCGCATGCGCCTGAACTCGCTGGCGGACGAGGAAGTGAAGCGGATTGAAGACTGCTGCCTGCAGCTGATCGACAGCCACCCGGACGACAACTGGGCCTACGTCAGGCTGGCCTATATCTGCTCGCAACGATCCCGGCCGGATGACGCCCTGAAGTATGCGCTCGAAGCCACACGCATCTCCCGCACCGACAGCCAGGCCTGGGCCCAGCTGGGCCAGGTGCACCTGCTGCGCGGCGAACGGGGCGCGGCCGCCGAGTCGTTCAAGCGGGCCATAGCCCTGTCCTGCGACTGCACCTCGGCTTTCGCGCCTCTGTTGCAATGCGCCCACGGCCTGGAGCAGAAAAGGGAACTGCTCGCCTATATCCACGGCGAACTTATGCGGCAGGTCAGTTTCGGCGACGGCGTGCTCTGTTACCAGAGCATCGCCCGCGAGTGGCTGCCCGCCGAAGCACTGCTCGACTTCCTGCACCTGGCCCTGCAACAGCGCCCGGATCTCTGGCACTGCTGGCTGGCACTGGCCAACGGCTACCGGTACCAGGACAACCTGGTGCAGGCTCAGGCAACGCTGCTCACCGCGATCAAACGCTTCCCCCTGCTGCCGCGCCTGCATCTGGAACTGGCCGAAATACTCCGCCTGCGCGGGGACCTGGCCGCAGCCGAAGAGCGACTGCGGCAAACCCTGGAACTCAACCCGGACTGGGCGGATGTGCACAACAAACTGGCCGACCTGCTCGAATTCCAGGGCAAATACCCCGAGGCCATCGAGACCCTCGAGACCGCCATCCGCCGTATTCCGGGCGACGCCATCCCCCGCGGCTATCTGGCGGATCTGCTGTGGCGGCGCGGTGAGCGGCAACGCGCCGTCGACGAGGTGGTCAAGTGTATCGAGCTGGCGCCCTTCTACGGCTGGGCCTGGCACAAACTCTGCCAGTGGTCGCGGGAAACCGGGCACGACGACGTTGCCGGAAAGCGCATCGCCGCAGCGCGGCGGAGTTTTCCCAACAGCGCCCTGCTCGCGCGGGTGGACGCGGAGTTCCGGCAGGATCCGCGGGAGAAGGCCGCGGTGCTGGCGGCCTTCGCCAACGTCCAGCCGCAGAATATCGATATCGCCTGCCGCCATATCGAGGCCCTGAGCGATTGCGGTGACTTCGAGCAGGCGCAGCGGCTCTGCGATGCCGACTACTGGAAGGGCGAGGTACCCATCGAAATCCGCGCGCGGCGCGCCTGGCTCACCAGGCAAGAGGGTCACATCCCCCGGGCCATCGAACAGATTCGGGAACTGGCCCGGGAGGCGCCCTACTTCTACGAGGCCTGGCGGCTGCTGGCCAACTGGGCTCTGGACTGCGACGACAAAGAAACCGCCCGCGAGGCGCTGAGCCAGTGCCGGGCACTCCACCCCAACGACGCCTCGGTACTGACCTTCGTCGCCGAGGGGCTGCAGCGGCTGGAGGAAAACAGCGAGGAAACCCTTGCGCTGCTGGCCCGGGCCTTCGAACTGGAACCTTCAGACCAGTACAACAGCCTCACCTACCTGGACCAGCTGATCGAGAACAGGGACTGGCCCAGGGCCCGCGAGGTACTGGACCTGATCAAACTGCACAGCGAAGATGCCTTCGTGCTGACCCGCGAGCTACAGCTGCTCGCCGCCGAGGAGCGCAACGGCGAAGCGCTGCTGCAAAACTGGTCGCAGCTGCTGGTACACGAACAGAGCAATGACTGGGTGATTCACACCGCCTGGAAAGTCCTGACGGGCAGTAAACTGGAGAAGGCCGCGAGCGAAAAAATCGAGGCACTGCGTAGGGAGGATCAAGCCGTACACCCCTGCGCCGGCTACTGCCTGGCAAAACACCAGTTGAAGCGGATGCGTTTCAGGAAATTCGAACAACAATTCCAGAAGCTGCCCCAGGCAGACGCCTTCACCCAGCGGGCCCTGGAGCACTACCTGGATCTGCTGGCGCGCCGCAACGAAAAGCCCTCGGCCCGCTTCGCCCCCAGACTGGAAACGCTGATCGCCGCCGACACCGTCAACTGGGGTACCTACGGTATGCTGCTGGCCCGGCAAAGCCAGTGGTTCAAGGCAAAGCAGTGGTTTTCCCACTGGCGCCGGCACCCGGAGCCCCGCGCCTGGATGCTCTACTTCGCCAGCCTCTGCTACCGCCAGTGCGGCGATTACAAGGCGGGGGTCGAGACGATGGCCGCTGCCTACCAGCTACAGGACGACAACTACCGCGGCGACATCGTCTGCCTGCATACCCTGGATATGCTGCTCGCGGGCCATCCGGAAGCGGCCAAAGTGCTGCAGAACTACCACCTGAACGAACTGGACCCACCGGCCCGCTACGCCCTGGCCCTGTGCCAGGTCCTGCTGGCACTGGGTGACGGGGATTTTGTCGACCGCTTCGGCCAACTGGGCCCCAAGCTGCGCGAAGCCCAGTACTATTACCAGAAAACCGGCAACATCGAGGCCGCGCAGCAATTGAAGCGCCGTGCGCACGCGCGGCTGAAAGGAACAATTCGGCTGACCGGCCTGAAGAGACTCTTCTGGGGCTGGAGGCTGTCGAACCATTTTTAAATGCGCGAACGCCGCCTGCACCCCCAGCTGCGTCGACAACTGGTGCCCCACCCTTTCCTCAAACCGCCAGGCCATCCCGGGCCACTTCCGCGGCCTTGACTCCCGCTCCCTGGCGATAGCCCATCCATACAAACCAGGCCGCCAGCAGCAGCGCTACGGCATTTACGGCCAGCACGTAGCCCAGTCCAAACTGCGCAGGATAGAGCAGCCCGTGCGCGATCACCAGCAACAGCAGCAGGCCGGCGCTTCCACACTTGAGCAGCATCGCACTCCGGGTTTCATCCCGCAGCCACAAGCAGAGCCCTAGGCACCCGGCCAAGCCGGCCAGGAAAAGCGCGATGGGGGACAAATTTCCCAGCACACTGCCGAACGCGGCCAGCGCAATGGCCACTGGCGTGCCCCAGACGCCCGCGCACCAGAGGTCGTTGATCCAGTCGCGCCCGCCGCGACGGGCGAGCCAGATATTCACGCCGGTAACCGAGACCACGGTGAGTGCGATCCCCAGCAGCAGGTAGGCCAGCTTCACCCAGAAAGTCGCCCCCTCGCCGCCGAAATGGCCGAAGTGGATGCGGTAGACGGAATACAGGATCTGGCGCCCGGCGATGCCGTCGGACAATCCCTGGTGGTTAATGAATTTTCCGTCCGCGCCGTAGCGGTAGATTTCCGAGTAGACCAGCCGCCCGGGCAGGCTTGCAGCGATCTCGAGGAATTGCTCGCTGGTATTGGGCTTCTGCACCACCAGGTAAATCGGCTCGGCGTCGGGTACCCGCTGTTCCAGGTCCGCCAGTGCAGCCGCCACATCCACCTTCTGCACCGGCGCCTCCATCACCGGATCGCCGCCGTAGATGTCCGCGATCAGCGCCTCGCGGTCGCCGCCGTAGTAGGCGGGCGCGGCCACCAGCACCAGCAGTCCCGCCAGGCCGAAGAAGGCACCGGTCAGCGCGATCATCAGGTGGAACGGCAGGCCCCAGACCGACAGGCGGTTGTGGATATCCACCTGTTCCAGGCGGCGCGAGCCGCCCAGGCGGAAGCGGAAGGCGTCCTTGAAAATACGCGGGTGCGCCAGCAGGCCGGAAATGATCAGCCCCAGCAGCATGGCACCGAGGGCGCTCACCAGTATCAGGCCGATGCTCGACGGCAGGTGCAGGTAGTAGTGCAGCTCCATCAGCATATGTGCCAGGCCCTCCCTGGGTTCCGGCCCCAGGGAACCGTCCTCACGCAACAGCCATTCCCCCTCCCCGTCGGACAGGTGCATGCGCCGCTCGTGATCGGTGGGGAGCACCACATACAGGGATTCCGGCAGTTGCTCGCGACTGCCCAGGTAGTCGTCCAGTGCGGTTTCTATGGTAGTGCTGTCGAACTCGCTGAACTCCGCCACGTCGGGCTGTTCCCAGCGCTGTATCACATCCTTGAACACGACCAGTGCACCAGTCAGGCAGACCAGGTACATCAGGAAGCCGATCACCAGGCCGACCACCGAGTGGGCGGAGAGGGAGCTTTTTACCAGTGCTGGGGAAGGTTTGAGCTTCATGGGAACACTCACACAAAAAGAACGGCTGCGGCAGCCGCCGCAACCGCAAGGAGAATCAGGGCATTGCGGGCGAGATGCGCGCTCGCGCAGACCCACACGGAGACAGCACCCCAGGCCAGAGGATATGCGAGAGCGGCGAACGTCATGCGATTGCCGGACACAAAGGGCAGGAAGCCGCTCAAGGCGACAGTCGCCAGGCAGGTGGCGGCACAGGCCAGGGGCCCTGCCGCCATAAAGGTGCCCAGCTTGTGCCAGCCGGAGGTATCACCGAGCGTATCCGCCACGACGCCGTCGCCATTGCGTGCCGGCTTGACTTCTCGACGCTCGACACCGAAGGCACAGACTGCCCAGGCAACGAGGCTGACAGCGATCAGCGCATAGCTGGTGCCGAACTCGCCACCCGCCGCATTCGCCCACACCAGAATACCGGCGAGCATTAACAGCCAGCCGGCAACAACGGAGAAGTTGCCGAGCAGCTTCCGGCCGCGCCAAGAGCGCCACAACAAAAACACACCGACGCTGCAGAGCAATGGCGCCAGTGCATTCATCCATAGGGAAGGTGTCATTTAATTGTTTGCCTTAAATTAACTACTCACCCTCGGGGCTCGAAAACAATACCGAAATCTGATGCGAAGGCCCTGCTATCGGTGGCCGTCCGGGAAATGTTTGCCGATCAGGCTTTTTCCCGGACGGCCACCGATAGCAGGACCGCCCAGACCTCGGATTAGTGCCACAGGGGTGAGTAATTACGCCTTAAAAAGTGTACCTGGCCTCCGCCGTTACGTAGCGGCGCTCACCGTAAAAACAGTCTCCCCGGTACAGACAGGAGGTAGTGTGAATCTCATCAGTGAGGTTCTTGGCGTTCAGCTGGAATTTCCAGCTCTCCAGTGTATAGCCAATGGTGGCGTCGTACAGGGTATAGCTCGGGTTGTCCGTAGGGAAGACGTCCGTCGGGATGAGCGGGTTAAGGCTGGTGCCGGTATAGCTCTCGCCCACATGGCGTACGCCCAGGCCCAGGTTCAGCCCCGGAACCCAATCGCTGAATTCGTAATTGCCCCACAGGGAAAACTGCTCTTCCGGCACCGCCACCAGTGCCTTGCCCAGCTCGGTGGGAATGTTGCTGCGGCTGACTTCGGTATTGGTGGTGCTGTAATTGGCAATCAGGTTGAAATCCCCCCACTGGCCGCTG
Organism: Microbulbifer sp. SE14; assembly: GCF_059834885.1. NCBI lineage: Bacteria > Pseudomonadati > Pseudomonadota > Gammaproteobacteria > Cellvibrionales > Microbulbiferaceae > Microbulbifer > Microbulbifer sp. SE14. The sequence goes on from NZ_JCBAJA010000007.1 coordinate 66,986, forward strand.
GCTTCCAGCTCCACGCCGTCGATGGTGACCTCCCCTGTCTGTATATCGAAATCGGGATTTTCCGGGTCAGGGGTCAGGCGGTTTTTCTGTTTGATTTCATAGGTGGCAGCGGTAAACAGCAGATTGGTGCCGTCGGGCTGGTATTTGACACCCACTTCCACCTGCTCTCCTTCTATCGGGTCGAAGGGTCGGCTCTCACTGTCGGCACCGCTGACAGGCTCAAAGGATTCGGTGTAGCTGGCATAAGGCGAAATGCCGATGTCGAAAGCGTACATCACACCGAAGCGCACGGTGGTTGCATCGTCTTCCTTCGAGGCTCCGCCGGCAGTTCTGGATTCAGCCTTGTCGCGGCGCAGGCCGCCGGTAAAGATCCAGTTGGAGAGTTTCACCTGGTCCTGAACGTAGAAGCCCAGTTGCTCGGTGGTGGTTTCCGGCAAATCCAGGGGCTGGATTTCCTCACTGGGCAGATTGCCGTAAACCGGGTTGAAAATATCGATTACTCCACCGGCGCCGCGCACGCTGATGCGGTCGTTGTCGATGGTTGCGTCCTGACTGTCGAGACCAAAGGAGAGCTGGTGCTCGAACGGACCAGTGGTGAATGTGCCGGTGGTGCGCAGATCAAAAATCAACAGGTCGCTGCTGGCATCGCTCATATAGACGGTGCGCGAGATCTGGCTGACATTCGGGTTGAGGCGGTTCAGGTCGAAATCCGCATACATGGAGTTGTAATCCACCTCGCCTTCGGAATAGCGCAGGCTGGCATTGATCCCCCAGTTGTCGTTGAGACGGTGATCCGCCCACAGGCTGTAGGCCGTCTGCTCCGTGTCGTACTTGTCCCAGCCCGGTTCGCTCAGGAAGGTGTCGGTGGGTATTTCACCATTCACATTCTCGATACGGGTACCGCCCCAGGGCAGGAACGCAGTGGAAGTGCCGGTTTCGTCGTTCTGGTAGCTGGCCAGGAAGGTAATCTCGGTATCCGCACTCGGGCGCCAGGAGATGGACGGCATCAGCAGCAGGCTGTTGTCCTCCACGTGGTTGACCTGGGCTTCCGCATCGCGCTGGTAACCCACCACGCGGTAGAGCCACTTCCCCTCGCCGTCCAACGCACCGGTGATATCACCGGCAATTACCTTGCGGTCATAATCGCCCGCCTGCACCAGAACCTCGCCGCCGAAATCGCTCCGCGGTCGCTTGGACACCAGGTTCACGATACCACCGGTGGATCCCTGGCCGTAGAGTACCGAAGAAGGCCCCTTCAGTACCTCCACCCGCTCAAACGCATAGGCGTTCGCGCGGGCGCCGGAGTAGCTGCCAAAAATGGACTGCAGACCGTCGATAAAGATCACCGGGTCCACGCCGCGCACCGTGGACCAGTCGCCGCGGGCGTCGATGCCGTAGGTACCGCCATTGACGCCGGCAAAGTGCTGCAGGGCATCCTGTACTGACTTGGCCCCGATCTCATCGAGGAATTCCTTGTTGCGCAGGGATACGGAGAAAGGCGTTTCGGTAACCGGCACATCCAGCTTGCCGATGGAAGTCTGGCGCGACAGGTTCAGCTCGCCGGTCACCGCGACCTCTTCCAGGTTCTCCTGCTGCCCGCTTCCTGTCTGGGCCAGGGCTGTGCTGCTGGCGGCCGCTACGGCCAAAGCCAGCAGTGAGCGGCTCAATGCGGAAGTTGCATTTTGACCAAAAGAAGGGTGATTGCGAGCGGTACCCATGGCGATCCCTCAGTAACGGTGAAGTAAATAATCAAGCGGCCGCCGGAACTGCGGCCACTGCAGACTGCAATCCTAATAGGAATCGTTATCACTTGCAAAATTATTGGAGCTCTCTTTGAGATCAACGTCGCCCGCATGCGACCTGTGCTAGCGAAAAGCTCAATCTCAGGAAGTCGCCTATTTATTAACCAAGAAACCAGCAGATATTGCTGGCGACGAGCCGGAACGGCGAGAGTGAAACAGGGCTGTGTCTACAACATTGGCATTCAGCCAGGAAGCAGACTCAATGGCTGACCGTTCTGGAGAAAACGTTGAGCACCACCACGCCGGCGACAATCAGCCCCATGCCGATCAAGGCCGGGAGATCCGGTATCTGCTTGTAGACGGCCGCCCCGGCGATGGCCACCAGCACAATGCCCAGGCCGGACCAGATGGCGTAGGTAACGCCCACCGGGATGGTGCGCAGCACCAGCGTCAACAAGTAAAACGCTATACCGTAGCCCGCCACGACGATCAGCGACGGGAGGGGTTTGGTAAATTGCTCAGTGGCTTTCAGCGCAGTGGTGGCTGCGACTTCGGCGACTATGGCGATGGCCAGGTACAGGTAGGCTGTTTGCATTGTTTCTCCCTGTCCATAGAAGCCGGGGGCCATCCGGCCCCCGGTCACAGAGACTCTGACCGGTTACTCAGGGGTAGGTGTAGCTGGCCTGCAGCCCCAGCGGAAATCCCAGGGACCAGTAGGCCACCAGGAACAGGGACCAGCAGAGCAGGAACACCAGCGAATAGGGCAACATCATCGACACCAGGGTGCCGATGCCGGTGCCCTTCACATAGCGCTGGCAGTAGACCACCACCAGCGGGAAATAGGGCATCAGCGGCGTGATGATATTGGTGGAGGAATCCCCCACCCGGTAGGCGGCCTGGGTCAGGTCCGGGGAGAAGCCGATCTGCATCAGCATGGGCACGAAGATGGGGGCCAGCAGCGCCCACTTGGCCGACGCCGAGCCGACGAACAGGTTGACGAAGCCCACCAGCAGGATGATACCCATCAGGGTCACCGGGCCCGGCAGGTTCATGGCCGCGAGCAGGTTGCCGCCCTCCACCGACAGCAGCGTGCCCAGGCCCGAGCGGGCGAACTCGGAGATAAACAGCGCGCAGAAGAACGCCATCACGATGTAGTAGGCCATGGAGCTCATGGTCTTGGACATCGCATCGATCACGTCCTTGCTCTTCCGGAAAGTGCCGGCGGCATAGCCGAACACCACGCCGGGGATAATAAACAGCAGGAAAATCAGCGGCACGATGGACCTCATCGCCGGGGCCGCAAAGGACGCCAGTTGTCCCTCGGCATCGCGCATGGCGGAAGTTTCGGGCAGCATCCAGGCCACCAGGCCGGCGATACCAGCCACCATCACCGCCACCGACAGGTAGAGCGCCCTCTTCTCGCGTCCGCCCAGGTCGTGCATCGCCGGCATATCTTCCTCGTCGCCGTCGATAGCGACACTTTTCAGGCGCGGTTCAATCACCTTGTCGGTCAGCCACCAGCCCAGCAGGGTGATCACCAGGCAGGAGGCGGAGGTGAAGAACCAGTTGTTGAGCGGGTTCACCTGCATGTCGGTGTCGACGATCTGCGCCGCCGTCTGGGTAAAGCCCTGCAGCAGCGGGTCGATTGCTGAAGGGACGAAGTTGGCCGAGAAGCCGCCGGAAACGCCGGCAAAGGCGGCGGCGATACCGGCCAGCGGGTGGCGCCCGGCGGCATAGAAGATGACCCCGCCCAAGGGAATCACCAGCACATAGCCGGCGTCCACCGCCGTGTGGCTGACGATGGCCACCAGGATGAGCATGGGCGTCAGCAGCAGCTGTGGCGTCACCGCCAGCAATTTCTTCAGCACCGCGTTGATAAAGCCGCTCTGCTCCGCCACGCCGACGCCGAGCATGGCCACCAGCACCACGCCCAGAGGTGCGAAACCGGTAAAGGTGGTCACCATGCTGGAGAGGAAGCGGGCAAACTCATCGCCGGAGAGCAGGTTGTTCACCCGGATGGCCTCGCCGGTGGCCGGGTGCAGTGTGTCGAAGCTGACACCGGACAGCATCCAGGACAGTCCCCAGACAACCACCATCAGGATCAGGAAGAGCACCGCCGGATCCGGCAGCCGGTTGCCCACCACTTCGATAAAGTTGAGTGCCCGGTCAACCCAGCCGCTTTTGGCGATGCCGTCGTTGGCCGAGCCGGGATTTGCCTGAATGTTTTCCATGATTTATCCCCGTTGTTATTGGATTTTCTGATTATTTCTTCGTAGGAGCGGCGGGGCGGCCATCCGCCGTTGGCCGCGATCGGGCTTTGCAAATAGCAGCCGAAGATCGCGGCCAACGGCCGCTCCTACAGAGGGGGGCTTCGGCAGCTGTCAGCCGATCTTGCGGATACCCACCGCGTGGCGCAGCTGCTCGATAAAGGGCGCCGCATAGGCGCGGGCCTTTTCGGCGCCCTTCTCCAGTTCCACCTCTATCTGCGCCGGGTTCGCCAGCAGTTCGTTGTAGCGTTCTCGGGCCTCGCCTATCTGGCCGTTGATCAATTCGAACAGCTGCTTCTTGGCCTCGCCCCAGGCAATGCCCTCCTCGAAGGCTTTGCGCATTTCCGCTGTCTGCTCTTGTGTGGCGAAGGCCTGCCAGATCTGGAATACGGTGGAGGTATCCGGGTCCTTGGGCTCGCCCGGCTCCAGCAGGTTGGTCACAATCTTGTTGATATGCTTCTTGAGCTGCTTTTCCGGCAGGAACAGCGGGATGGTGTTGCCGTAGCTCTTGCTCATCTTGCGGCCGTCGAGACCGGCGAGCACGGCCACGTGGTCGTCCACCACCGCCTCCGGCAGGGCGAAGTGCTCGCCGTAGTGGTGGTTGAAGCGCTGGGCGATATCCCGGGCCATCTCGATATGCTGTACCTGGTCCCGGCCCACCGGCACCTTGTTGGCATTGAACATCAATATGTCCGCGGCCATCAGTATCGGGTAGCTGTAGAGGCCCATGGTGATGCCGAAATCCGAGTCCTCGCCGTCGGCGCGGTTGGCATCCACCGCCGCCTTGTAGGCGTGGGCGCGGTTCATCAGGCCCTTGGCGGTCATGCAGGTGAGCAGCCAGGTCAGCTCGGGGATCTCGTGGATATCGGACTGGCGGTAGAAGACCACATTGTCGGTATTCAGCCCCAGGGCCAGCCAGGTGGCGGCGATCTCCAGGGTGGACTGGTGCACCTTTTCCGGTTCCTGGCATTTGATCAGCGCGTGGTAGTCGGCCAGGAAGTAGAAGGACTGGTTCTCCTCCTGCTGGCTGGCGGCGATGGCGGGACGGATGGCGCCCACATAGTTGCCCAGGTGGGGGGTGCCGGTGGTGGTGATACCGGTCAGTACGCGCTGCTTGGTCATAAATCCTTCGTCTTCCGTGCTGCATTCTCGGGAAATGAAGGGCGAATAATAACCTTTTCGCGGCTGGGGTTGTATGGGCGGGTATTGCGGGACTCGGGGCTCGGGACTCGGGACTCGGGACTCGGGACTCGAATCAATTATGTCCCATCATGTAGGAGCAGCCGTTGGCCGCGATCGGTGCCTGCTCCGGGCCACCGAATTCAAAGACTTCGATCGGCCCTGTCACCGGTGGCCCTCCGGGAAAAAGCCTCATCGGCAAACATTTCCCGGAGGGCCACCGGTGCCAGGGCCTTGCTATGTTGCCACTCGAATAGTGTCGAGGCTTCTCGGAGCCGATCGCGGCCAACGGCCGCTCCTACAGGCGGTGCCCCCTTCCCGCCACCAGGTTGGCAAGCAGCTCGCGGTAGTCGGCAGCCAGGTTCGTCCAGCCGAGGGATGTCACATCCGGGACCTTCAGCTGCTCGCCGCGCTCGATCCTGTCGGCGCACTGGAGCATGGCCTTGCTCAGGTTGGCCGCGCAGGACTCCACGTCATCGGGAAAGTGATAGCCGCTGCGGCCGAGCCATTCGGGGTAGGCGAGGCTGTCCGGCACCAGCGGCTGGCAGCCGGCAGCCACCGCCTCCAGCACCGCCAGGCCCTGGAAATCGTGGCGCGCGGTGGACAGCACCGCGTGGCTCTGGCGCAGCAGGCGCCGGTAGTCCGCCGACTGGATCTGGTAACCCCAGGCCCCGAGCGCGTCGTGTTTCTGCAGCAGCTTGCGGATCTGCGCAAACTCGGACGGCTGGCGGCGGAACTGCTGGCCGACCAGGTGCAGGGTAAAGGGCCTCTTGTGCTGTGCGAAGCGGCGCAGCGCCGCCAGCAGTATGTCCGGGCCCTTGTCGTACTCCCAGCGGTGGTTCCAGATAAACGTCGGTCTGCCCGGGCGCTCCCCGGGTTCGGCAAATACCGCCGCCTCCAACGGCACCGGCAGCACGCGCGACTTGCGATCTATCTCCGCGCAGAGTCCCGGCGGCACGCAGTCGGGAAAGCGCTTGAGCAGTTCCGTTGCCCCTTCGAGCAGGGTGCGGCGGTTGTAGTCGGAATTGAACAGCAGCAGATCGCCGGCGAGTGCGGTGTAGATATTCAGCAGCTGCGGCTCCACCGACTGGAAGGCGTCCTCGCTGACGGGATAGGCGAACTGGTTCTCATGGAAGTAGACAGCGGTGGGCACGCTGGCAATCTGCGGCACCAGGCCGCGCAGGGCCGCCAGGTCGGTCATCGAGGTGGCGACGACCAGGTCCCAGGGCCGGCGCAGGGTTTCCTGCGCCTCCCCCCTGCCCCAGCTGAGGCTGTTGCCGCGGATACGCCAGCTGAAATAGCGCGGCGGCAGGGTGAGTAGCGTCCACTGCCATTCCGGAATGGCGGCGACCAGGCCGCGGCGCCAGCGTTTGTGGCTGTCGGCATCGTAGGCGGAGAGCAGCAGGACTTTCATGACTGAATCAACTCTATGCAGGAGCGGTCCGGCTGGGAGCGGCCGATGTCCGCGATCGGGCGCAGTTTAAGGCCCGGACAGCGATCGCGGCCATGGGCCGCTCCTGCAGCGGAGTGTAAGTCTCAGTCGAAGGAACGCACATTGGTCAGCCGCGCGAACAGGCTGGAGGTGTCCCAGCGCCCCCCCCCCAGGGCCTGCACTTCGCTGTAGAACTGGTCCACCAGGGCGGTGACCGGCAGCAGGGCGCCGTTGCGGTTCGCCTCGTTCAGGACTATGGCCAGGTCCTTGCGCATCCAGTCCACCGCGAAGCCGTGTTCGTAATGGCCTTCGAGCATGGTCTTGTAGCGGTTTTCCATCTGCCAGCTCTGGGCCGCGCCCTTGGAGATGACGTCGATCACCTGCTCTGCATCCAGTCCCGCGGCCCTGGCGAAATGCAGGCCCTCGGCCAGCCCCTGCACCACACCGGCGATACAGATCTGGTTGACCATCTTGCACAGCTGGCCGCTGCCCACCGGCCCCAGCAGGTTGACGGCGCGGGCGTAGCAGTCGATCAGCGGCTTTGCGCGTTCATAGTCGGCCTCGTCGCCGCCCACCATCACGGTCAGGGCCCCGTTTTCGGCGCCCGCCTGGCCGCCGGATACCGGTGCGTCCAGGAAGCCGATGCCTTTTTCTTTGCCTATGGCGGCCAGCTCGCGGGCCACGTCGGCGGAGGCGGTGGTGTGGTCGACGAACAGGCTTCCGCTGTCCATGCCGGCAAAGGCGCCCTGCTCTCCTGTCACCACCTGGCGCAGGTCGTCATCGTTGCCGACACAGGCAAATACGATTTCCGCTCCAGCTGCGGCTTCCGCCGGCGTCGCACAGGCCTCCCCCGCATAGTCCGCCAGCCACTGTTGCGCGCGACCAGCTGTGCGGTTGTAGACGCGCACAGAGTGGCCGGCCCTGGACAGGTAGCCCGCCATGGGATAGCCCATGATCCCCAGGCCGATAAATGCGACTGTTGCCATTTGGTTGCTCCTGTTTTTCGATTCGATCGTTCGTGTGGGAGCTCCGGGTCGCCGGCCAGCCCCCTCCCCCGGCCCCTCCCCCGCAAGCGGGAGGGGGGAGCTTAAGCGAGCAGCATCCAGATCAGCGCCGCACCCAACAGCAGGCGATAGATCGCAAAAGGTGCCATGCCGATACGGCTGATAAATTGCAGGAAGAAGTGAATGCACAGATAGGCGCTGATAAAGGACAGCACCGTGCCCAGCAGTATGTCGGCCCAGGCTACCTGCTCCAGTGACAGCAGGTCGAAGGTCAGCAGCATGGCGCTGAGCGCGATCACCGGGATTGACATCAGGAAGGAGAAGCGCGCGGCGGCCTCTCGTTTCATGCCCAGCATCAGGCCGGCGGTCATGGTGATGCCGGAGCGGGAGGTGCCGGGGATCAGCGCCAGTGCCTGGGCCAGGCCGATCAGCAGCGCCTTTTTCCAGTTCAGCTGGGCCAGGGTCTGGGTGCGCATCCCGCGCACATCCGCCCACCACAGCAGGACACCAAAGCCGATAGTGGTGGCGGCGATCACCGCGGCGGAGCGCAGATGGATCTCGATAAAACCCTTGAAGGCGAGCCCGGCCAGGCCGGCGGGAATGGTGGCGAGTACTATCAGCCAGGCCAGGCGTCCTTCGTCGGTAAAACGGTTGTTCACCAGGCCGCCGAGGCCATCGCGCAGCAGCGCCCAGACCTCGTGGCGGAAATACAGCACCACCGCCAGCAGCGAGCCGAAGTGCACGGCCACGTCGAACGCCAGCCCCTGGTCCGGCCAGCCCAGCACCTCCTTGGGCAGGATCAGGTGCGCGGAGCTTGAGATGGGCAGGAATTCGGTCAGGCCCTGGATCAGGGCCAGGATGACAATCTGAAATATTTCCATGGGAATCGCTTCAGCTACTTCGAGCGGATTTTTTGTCGTTTTTGCCAGGTGATTTCGTTGCGCAGGTACAGGGGCTCCAGCGCCTCCGCAGCCACGGCGGCGCCATTCTGCCAGAGGGGCAGCGCCAGTTCGGCGACATCCCGCGCGTGGATCGGGGCCTCGATTACGGTTTCCGCCACCGGCGCTTCCGCGAAATCACTAGGCGCCGCGGCCCCTGAAAAATAGTGCCAGCCGGGACCGGCGCCGTACAGCGGCTGCGGCAGTTCGCCACCAGCCTGAGCCTGCCGCAGCCGCTGCACCAGTTGCTCCGGATCCTGCACCGCTTCCGGCCACAGGCTGTCATTGGGCGCCTCGGCGGAATAGGCACCCCAGTAGACCTGGTGCATGCGCGCATCCAGTGCCGCGACAATGGGGGCCGACCGCCACCGGGGCCGCGCCCTGCGCGCGCCGGCCGCCAGGGCGGCGAGGCTGGAAACGGGTATCACGGGTTTGTCGGCAGCAAAGGCCAGCCCCTGGACACAGCTGATGGCGATGCGCAGCCCGGTAAAGGAGCCGGGGCCACGGCTGACCGCCAGGGCATCCAACTGGCCAAGGGAAAGCCCGGCTTCCGCCAGGACCTGGTCGACCATGGGCAGGATCCGGCGGGTGTGGTCCCGCTCCGCCCGCACGAACTGTTCGCTGGCGTGCCCGTCGCAGTGCAGGGCCACGGAGCAGGCTCCGGAGGTGGTGTCCAGGGCGAGAATCTTCACAATACACTCGGTCGAATACGGAAAGGGGCGAATTGTGTCACGGTCGACGCGGCGAGTCATGTGCAATGCGACCGCCGCCCCAAAAACGACGGAACCCCGGCAGGGCCGGGGTTCCGGGAAGATCGAAGGTGCCACCCGGTGCGGGTGGTACCCGTGCGCTAGGACTTCTTGGGCGGGCGGCCGCGACGGGCAGCCGCCTTCCTGGCGGCCGTCTTCTTGCCAAATGTCCTCTCGGCCGCAGACTTCGGCGGGCGACCGCGGCGCGCCGACTTCTTGGCGGTGCCCTTTTTGGCCGCCGACTTCTTCGGGCGACCCGGCCCCTTGCCGGCGGCCTTCTTCTTCGGGCGACCGGCCTTCTTCTTGGCCGGAGCCTTTTTCTTCGCGGCCCTTTTCGCTTCCTTCTTCGCCTCGGCCTTGGCCTTGGCTGCCGCCTTCTTCTCTAGGGCCTTGGCCTTGGCGGCGGCCTTCTTGGCCGCGGCCTTGACTTTGGCCTCCGCCTTTTTCTCCGCCGCCTTTATCTTCTTGGTGTCGGCCTTGCTGCGGGCCTTCTTCCAGCGGGCCTCGAACGCCTTCACGGCCTTGGCCATATCCTTTTCCGCCTTCGCGGAAAGATCCTCGGCCATTTCAGAAATTTTCTGCTTGGCCGCCGCTTCAGCCTGGCGCACCGCATCCATCGCCTTGGCCTTGGCCAGATCCACCTTCACAGAGGCTACCTTGGCGCGTAATTCTTTTGCCTTGGCATTGGCGCTGGTCAGAGATTTTTTCGCTGCAGCGGTACCGCTTTTCTGCACCCTGGCGCGCGCCTTGGCGACGCGATCAAGCTGCGCATCCAGCGACTTGGTCGCCGCATCCACCGCTTTCTGCGCCCTGGTAACGGCCGGGGATACCTCTGCCGGTGCCTTTGCTTTCACCGCGCGTTTGGCCCGCGCTTTCTTTTTTGCTACTCGTGCCATCCTTTGTCTCCTCTCTGAATAAGAAGAAGTACATCCAGAAGTGTGCTGGCGATATTGCCGTTTTGCTACTGAAGAAAAGCCGCCGCAGAGGCAACCTTTGATGATTCCAGAGCAGGTTGCATCGTTTAATTGGATGCAACTGTATCAAAGTTAATAAAAAAAACCCGCATTGCAAGAAAAAAGGGCAAAAATGAGAAAATTTTTCTTGAAAAGTACGGCCTTTTTGCCAATTCACCCCGCAGATTCATTTTCGGGTGGGGGTGAGGGGCAAATATTCTGAGGTTTTGGCGGGTATTAGGGAGCGGGGGGCAATCTTTGCCCGGCGATCGCGGCGAGCGCCTCGATATGGTCGCGGCGCAAATTCAATGCGGGGATATAGTGATATTCCTTCCCCCCTGCATCGAGAAAATTAGCGCGATTCTCTACCGAAATTTCCTCCAGGGTCTCCAGGCAGTCAGCGGAGAAGGCCGGGCAGATGACATCGACACTGGCAATACCATTTTTTCCCCACTCCACCAGCGTCTTGTCGGTATAGGGTTGCAACCACTCCGCCTTGCCAAAGCGGGACTGGAAGCTGATCTGCCACTGCTCCTCGCCCAAATCCAGCTCTGCGGCCAGCTGTTCGGCGGTTTCGCAACACTGCTGGTAGTAGGGATCCCCTTTGCGGATATTGGCTTTGGGAATACCGTGAAACGACAGCAACAGCTTTTCCGCTGGCCCGCGCTTCTCCCAGTGCTCCCGCACCGAGTTTGCCAGGGCGCGAATATATAAAGGATGGCGGTAATAGTCGCGAATCACGCTGATATCCGGAATATCCCGGCTGCGCCGATAGATTTGCGCCACCCGATCATAAATCGCAGCAGTGGTGGTGGCGGAATACTGCGGATAGAGGGGAAAAACGATAAAGGACTCAAATCCTTCCCGGCGCATGCGCTCGACAACAGACTCCAGGTCCGGCTGGCCGTAGGTCACCGCGTGGACAACGGTAATATCGGGCCGCTTATCGGCCAGGTGCTCCTGCAGTAGTTCCGCCTGGCGGCGGGTGTAATAGAGGAGTGGCGAACCCTCTACCGGCGCACCGTCGGCACTGCGATTCCAGATGTCCGCATAAGCCGGTGCGATGCGCCGCGGCCGCAGGGGCAGTATCAGGCCATGCAGAATCGTCAGCCACAGGGGGCGGGGAATCTCCACCACGCGCGGATCCGAGAGGAAGTCGCGCAGAAACTTCCGTACCGCCGGAACGGTCGGTTCCGCCGGCGTGCCCAGGTTCATCAGAATAACGGCTGTGGACATACATTGGATCCGTTGGCGTTTTGAGCGGGGAGATATTACCTGCAACGGCGTCGACTTGCTAAAGCCCCCTACAAAAAAGGCCCCCATCAGGGAGCCTTTTTGCGCAATTCGGGGATTGCCGGATCAGGACAGGGCCTCGAAGACCTTCTCGCGGATCTCGTCCATGGAACCGATGCCCATCACCTTGCTGTACTTCGGTGCGCTTTCCGGGGAGCGCTCCGCCAGTTCGCGGTAAAAACCGACCAGTGGCTCTGTCTGCTCGTGGTACACCGCCAGTCGCTTGCGCACGGTTTCCTCGGTGTCGTCGCTGCGCTGGATCAGGGGGTCGCCGGTGACATCGTCCACACCTTCTTCCTTGGGAGGGTTGTAAACGACGTGATAGACGCGGCCGGAACCCTCGTGGACGCGGCGGCCGGACAGGCGCCGGACGATCTCTTCATCATCCACGGCGATTTCCAGTACGTGGTCGATGGCGATATCCGCATCCAGCAGCGCCTGTGCCTGGGGAATGGTGCGGGGGAAGCCATCGAACAGGAATCCGTTGGCACAGTCCGGTTCAGCGATGCGCTCCTTGACCAGGGCGATGATCAGGTCGTCAGAGACCAGTTTACCGGCCGCCATAATATCCTTGGCCTGCAGTCCCAGCGGAGTGCCCGCCTTTACAGCGGCGCGCAGCATGTCACCGGTGGAGATCTGCGGAATGCCGAATTTCTCTGTAATGAACTGAGCCTGAGTGCCCTTGCCGGCCCCCGGCGCCCCCAAGAGAATGATTCGCATAGTCAGATAGCCTCCCCAGTATTATCGGCATCAGTGCCAATGGGCCAATGCCCGCGGCGCCAAAAGAGCGCTACCTTACACGCTGGCCCACTATTGGGCAAGGCAGGGAAGACGTGGTCCGCAGGTGGACATTTGTAGTTAAACTACCGAGCGGTCGGTGGATAAGCACTAGGCGCATCCGCCACGATTGGTGGATGCGCTTGACGCTTATTCACCCTACCCACATATCCCACAATCACTGACCACTCGTCACTCACCACTCTTCGCTTGATCCCAGAGTCGGTCCAATTCCTCCAGGCTGGCGTCCGCCGGCTGGCGACCCTGTTTCCTTAACCCGGACTCCACCACATTGAAGCGGCGCTCGAACTTGCGATTGCAGTGGCGCAGGGCGGTTTCCGGATCCACTTTCAGGTGACGGGCGGCATTGACGCAGGAGAAGAGCAGATCCCCCAGCTCCTCGCGAGCGTGTTCCAGGTTGTCCGCCGCTATTGCCTCGCGCAGCTCGGCGATTTCCTCTTCGATCTTGTCCAGCACGCCGCCGATGCTCGGCCAGTCGAAGCCCACATGGGAGGCGCGCTTTTGCAGTTTGGCGGCGCGGGTCATTGCGGGCAGGCCCCGGGCCACACCCTCCAGCGCACCGCCCTCGCCCTTGGCGCCGCGCTCGGCGGCCTTGATCGCCTCCCAGTTCTCCTTGACCCGGACCTCATCGATCGCCTCGCCCCGGTTGTCGCCATAGAGTTCCCCGCTGGGGAAGACGTGTGGGTGGCGGCGCAACAGTTTGCGCACCAGGGTGTCGACGATGCGGGAGAAGTCGAAGTGGCCCTGCTCCCTGCCGAGCTGGGCGTAGAAGATGACCTGGAACAGCAGGTCGCCCAGCTCCTCGTGCAGATGCTCGAAATCCTCCGCCTCTATCGCCTCGGCGACCTCGTAGGCCTCCTCGATGGTGGAGGGGACTATGGTGGCGAAACTCTGCTTCAGGTCCCAGGGACAGCCGCCGTCGGGATTGCGCAGCTGGGCCATCAGGTGGAGCAGGTCTTCGACCGTGTATTTTTCTGGTTGCATGGTAATCGCTCCCTGTTGCCAGTAAGAGAGGCCGGGGCGGCCCTGCTACCGGGGGCCATTTGGGAAAAAGCCTCATCGGCAAACATTTCCCAAATGGCCCCCGGCATCAGGGCCTCGGCATCAGGCTCTGGCATTCTTTCCCGGGTCCCGGGTCCCGAGTCCCCAGTCCCCAGTCCCCAGTCCCCAGTCCCCATCATCAATGCAGTATCCGCCGCTTGGCCGAGGCCACATTGGGCAGCTGGTTGATGCGGTGCAGCACCCGGGAGAGTTCCTCGAAGTTGTGGATCTCCGCGGTCAGCACCATGTCCACCGTGTGCTTGTGCTTGTTGGAGCGGGTCTGCATGGCGGTGATATTGATGCGCTGGCTGTCCAGCATGGTGGTGATGTCGCGCAGCAGGCCGTGGCGGTCGTAGGCCTCGATCATGATTTCCACCGCGTAGAGTTCCCTGGGCTTTTCCGCCCATTCCACCTGCAGCACCCGCTCATACTCCTCGGCCTGCATGCGCAGCATATTGGCGCAGTCCTTGCGGTGAATGGAGACACCGCGACCGAGGGTGATATAACCCATGATGTCGTCACCGGGCAGCGGGTTGCAGCAGCGGGCGATATGGGTCATCAGGTTGCCGACGCCGTCGATATAGACATCCGCCTTGCCCTCGCCGCGGGCCACCGGCGCGGTCAGGGAGGGCACCGGCTCGACCCGATCGACTTTCACCATGCGCTGGGCGGCGTTCAGTACCTGTCCCACGCCGATATCGCCGGCACCGACGGCCGCATAGAGATCGTCCAGGGAGTGCATGTTCAATTTCCTGGCGAGCTTCTCGAAGTCGAAATCGATCAGCGCCAGCTGCTTGAACTCACCGTCGAGGATGCTGCGGCCGTCGGCGACATTCTGGTCGCGGGCCTGTTGCTTGAACCAGTGAATGATCTTGGCGCGGGCACGGGAGGTGGTGATATAGCCCATGCCGGCGGAGAGCCAGTCGCGGCTCGGCGCCTCGCGCCTGCCGGTGAGTATCTCCACCTGGTTGGCGGTCTGCAGTTCATGGTTCAGGGGCACTATGCGCCCGTCCACCTTGGCGCCGCGGCAGCGGTGGCCGATTTCGGTGTGGATCTTGTAGGCGAAATCCAGCGGCGTGGCGCCGCGGGGCAAGTCCACCACATGGCCGTCCGGGGTGAAGACATAGATGCGCGTGTCCACATCGCTGGACTGCAGGTCGTCCTGCAGCGGATTGCCACCCACCTCCTCGTGCCAGTCGAGCACCTGGCGCAGCCAGGAGATTTTCTGCTCGTAGCTGTCCGCCCCTTCCGACTTCCGGTCGGTACCCTTGTAGCGCCAGTGGGCGCAGACCCCGTACTCCGCCTCCTCGTGCATGGCGACAGTGCGTATCTGTACCTCGAGCACCTTGCGCTCCGGGCCTATCACCGCGGTGTGTAGGGAGCGGTAGCCGTTCTCCTTCGGCGAGGCGATATAGTCGTCGAACTCGTTGGGGATGTTGCGCCACAGGTTGTGCACTATGCCGAGCACCGCGTAGCAGTCGCGCACCGTGGGCACCAGTATGCGCACTGCGCGGATGTCGTAGACCTGGGAGAAGCCGATATTCTTGCGCCGCATCTTGCGCCAGATGCTGTAGATGTGTTTCGCGCGACCGTAGACCTCGCCTTCGATATCCGCCCGCGCCAGCTCATTGCGCAGCAGTTCCAGTACTTCGTCGATATATTTCTGCCGCGCCAGGCGTTTCTCGTCCAGCAGCCTGGCAATCTGCTTGTAGTCGCTCGGCTCCAGGTAACGGAAGGAAAGATCCTCCAGCTCCCACTTGATATGGCCGATCCCCAGGCGGTGGGCGAGCGGCGCGTAGACGTCGGCCACTTCGCGGGCGACCCGCCGGCGCTTGGCCGGCTCGGCATTCTTGGCCGCGCGGATGGCGCAGGTGCGCTCGGCCAGTTTGATCAGGGCCACGCGCACATCGTCCACCAGCGCCACCAGCATGCGGCGGATATTCTCCGAGTGTTCCTCCACTGCGATGCTCTGGCCCTCGGAGCCGGTGTCGGCGCTGCGGCTGCGGATCGCGGCCATGCGCAGCACGCCGCGGATCAGCTTGGCCACCGTCTTGCCGAAGGCCTCCTCGACGGCCTTCAGCGGCAGGCGCTTTTCCCGCACCGCGCGATAGAGCACCGCCGCACACAGGGCCTCGGCGTCTATCTGCAGGTCGGCGAGTATCTCGGCCATCTCCAGGCCGGTGCGGTAGCTGCTGGCGCCCTCGGCCCAGATATTCTCCGCGGCTATGGCCCGCTGCTCCGCCTCGGAGCTCATCTCGGCAGCGCGGCGCAGGGACACCAGGGCACCGCCGTCGAGGCCGGCCAGCGTCTGGATATGGCGCAGCCAGGACTCGAGGTCCAGTTCGCCGTCGCCGCCGACGGAGTGGTGTTTTCTTACTTGAACCATCTACTTATCAAACAGGCCCGAAGACAGGTAGCGATCTCCCCGATCGCAGATGATGGCGACAATGGTGGCGTTCTCCACCTCCGCCGACAGGCGCAGGGCCCCGGCCACGGCGCCGCCTGAGGAGACGCCGCAGAATATGCCCTCCTCCCGCGCCAGGCGGCGCGTCATGGCCTCCGCCTCCGCCTGGTCCATATCGAACACCCGGTCCACCTCTCCGGGCACGAAGATCTTCGGCAGATAGGCCTCGGGCCAGCGGCGGATCCCCGGGATGCTGGAACCCTCGGTGGGCTGCAGGCCGACGACCTGGATCTCGGGGTTCCGCTCCTTCAGGTAGCGGCCGCAGCCCATGATGGTGCCGGTGGTGCCCATGGAGGACACGAAATGGGTGATGCGCCCATTGGTCTGGCGCCAGATCTCCGGCCCGGTGCCCTCGAAATGTGCGCGCGGGTTGTCGTCGTTGGCGAACTGGTTCAGCACCAGGCCGCGCCCTTCCGCCTGCATTTGCAATGCCAGGTCGCGCGCGCCCTCCATGCCCTCTTCGGTGCTCACCAGTATCAGCTCGGCGCCGTAGGCGCTCATGGCCGCCTTGCGCTCGTCGGTGGCGCTCTCCGGCATGATCAGGACCATGCGGTAGCCCTTGATGGCCGCGGCCATGGCCAGGGCTATGCCGGTGTTGCCGCTGGTGGCCTCGATCAGGGTGTCGCCGGGTGCTATCTGGCCGCGCGCCTCGGCGCGCCCGATCATCGACAGCGCCGGGCGGTCCTTGACCGAACCGGCCGGATTGTTCCCCTCCAGCTTGAGCAGAATCGTGTTGCTGGTCTCGCCCTGCAGGCGTTGCAGCCGCACCAGCGGCGTATTGCCTACGCAGTCGGCAATCGTGGGGTAATCCATAGTCGATCCGGTAGCAGATACAAATAGGTGCGCCATTCTACCCGCCAGACCGGGCCCTGCGAACCTCGGGTATATACCTATTCGTTAGTGCGATATTCTGCCGAGCCCGGGATACTACACCCTGACCCGGTGCAATATCCTGGCTGGAGGCGTAGAATCGGACAAAAATAAACCAATCAAGCACCCCTTAGCCATGGCTGTATCCAAGCTCCCCCAGCCGGCACCGGATTCGCCGCCCCGCCTGCGCTCCCTGCGCGCGATCCTGTTCCGCTTCACCCTGGCGCCAGCGCTGGTGCTGGCGCTGGTGCTGGGAGTGGTCTTCACCCTGCAGCAGATGCACGACCGCCGCCAGCTGCTGCTGAGCCACGGCCGCGCCAGCGCCGAGCAGCTGGCGGAGCTGATAGAGCTCACCGATGGCCAGCCCCTGGAACTGCGCATGGAGTGGCTGGACCAAAGCCTGCTCACCCTGATGCTGGAAAAGGACATGGTGCGCTCGGTGCAGATCTATTCCACCGAGGCCGCCCCGGGCAAGCCGCTGGATGCGGATACCGGCCTGCGGTTGCTGGCCTCAGTCGGCCCCAGGCCGCGGACTCCGATCAGCGCGGAAAACCTGGGCGAGCGCGAGGCCTTTGTCTTCGAGAGTGACGAGAGCCTGCAGGTCCTGCAGCCCCTGAAGGGACAGCCCCTGCACTGCTGGATCGCCATAGAACTGCACCGCCCCTATTTCCTGGTCGGCACCTACCAGGTGGTGCTGATCGGCCTGCTGGGGCTGATCATCTGCACCCTGGCGGCGCTGGTGTGGTCGGTGTTCCTGTCCGAGCGCATTGCCCACAGCCTGGCGCGCCTTGGTCACACCCTCGAGGCAATAGGTCGCGGCCAGTTTCACCGCCGCGCCGAGGAGACCGACAATCGGGAGCTGAACCGCCTGGCGGGACAGATCAACGAGATGGCGGCGAACCTGTCCAGCTACCAGCAGGAGTACAAAGCCAACCTGCTGCAGTCGATGGAGGACCTGCGCCAGTCCCTCGACAGCATGGAGGAGCAGAACATCGAACTGGATCTGGCGCGCAAGAAGGCGCTGGAGGCGAGCCGGGTCAAGTCCGACTTCCTCGCCAACACCAGCCACGAGATACGCACCCCGCTAAACGGCATCATCGGCTTCACCAACCTGCTGCTGAAGACGGATATCGACGAACTGCAGCAGGACTACCTGCAGACGATTCTGCGCTCGTCGGAAAACCTGCTCACCACCATCAACGACATCCTGGATTTCTCCCGCATAGAGTCCGGCAACCTGGTGCTGGACCATATCCCGATGAACCTGGGCCAGTTGCTGGAGGAGACACTGCAGATACTGGCGCCCTTCGCCTACGAGCACCGGCTGGAGCTGGTACCACTGATCGACACCCAGTTGCCCGGCACCCTGGTGGGCGACCCGCTGCGCATCAAGCAGATACTGACCAACCTGGTGGGCCACGCCGTGCGCAGTTCCGAGGACGGCAATATCCCGGTGCGCATGAGCGTGCAGAGCGGCAGGGATTCGGAGCTGCTGGTGCGCATCAGCGTCACCGACCTGGGCAACCGGATCGACGAACAGGGCCGCCGCGAGCTGCAGCAGCTGCTCGGCGGCAAGACCCGGCAGCAGAACCAGCAGATCAGCTCGAGCGGCCTGGGCCTGGCCATTGCCCGCAGTCTGGTGGAGCGGATGCGCGGCAGCATTGGCATCGACGAGGCCGCCGGCGGCGGCTGCACCTTCTGGGTTCACCTGCCGCTGTTGCTGGAGCGCAACCGCTCCTTGCCGGTGCGCGACCAGTTCCCCGGCTGCCGCCTGCTGATCGCCGATCCCAACCGCATGACGCGTATGCAGGTGGCGCAGATGCTGAAGTACTGGCAGGTGGAACCCATCGAACTGGGAGACACCGACACGCTGCAGCCGGCGATCGAGCAGATGTGGCGCCACGACGCGCTGCCGGATGCGGTGATCATCGACACCGCCATCGCGAGCGCCGGCGGCGACCCGGGCAATGGAGAGTTCGACCTCTTCATCAGTAACATCCAGCAACTGGTGGACACCTACCAGTGCCGGGTCATCCTCCAGGGTTCACCGGTAGAGCTGCGCCGCTGCTATGAGCAGTTGCGCACCCGCGTGCTCACCTTCCTCGGCAAGCCGGTCACCCGCGACAATCTGCTGCGCGCGCTGAAGCGCGCGGCGCCCCAGCAGGGCCAGGGCCAGAGCCGCCCCAGCGGCGCCCACCCGGCGCTGCCCTGGCCCGCGGCGCCGCGGGTACTGGCGGTGGACGACCACGAGGCCAACCGGCTGCTGGTGGGCGAGCTGCTGCGCGCCCAGGGCATTGAGGTGACGGTTGCGGCCAGTGGCCAGGAGGCCCTGGCGCTGTGGCAGCAGGCCCGGGATCAGGAACAGGGTTTCGACCTGATTTTCATGGACATCCAGATGCCCGGCATGGATGGCATAGAGGCCACCCGCCGCATCCGTGAAAAAGAATCGGGAGAGCAGGCATCGGGCCGGCGTATCCCGGTTGTCGCCCTGACCGCCCACGCCGGCGCCGAGGAAAAGGCGCGGCTCCTCTCCGCCGGCCTCGACGACTACCTGAGCAAACCGGTCAGCGAGGCGCAGCTGTCCCATATGATCAAGCGCTGGATGAAGATTCTGGCCCCGGCGGCACCTGAGCAGGGAATGTTCGAAAGCCCGCGCCTGGTGGATATCGGCGAGAGCCTGAGCCTCAGCAACAACGACGCCGGCCTGGCCCGGGACATGCTGCAGATGCTGGTCAAGGGGCTGGCATCCGACGAGCAGGAACTGAACCGGCTGCACAACGCCGGCGACCACCGGGGCCTGTTCGAACTGGTACATCGCCTCCACGGCGGCTGCTGCTATTGCGGCGTGCCGCGGCTGCACGGGGCCACTTCGAGGCTGCAGGAGGAACTCCGCCCGCTGCAGGAGCGGGAATCCGCGCAGATCAACGACAGGAGTGTGGAAGCGGTAGCGCGGGAGATCCGCGCGCTGCGGGAGTGGGCCTCGGAGCAGGATCTGGACGCGCTGTTCGGAGTATCGGGACTCGGGGACGCGAGCAAAGCCCCCGCCATCGACGAGCCTCTCGCCCGCGATTGAACACCGCAAAGCGGACAAACTCCCACTCAGCTGGAATCCTGCCCCCCGAGTCCCGAGTCCCGAGTCCCGAGTCCCGTTTTTTCAAAAACCACAAACGCCAGCGCAAAGTCCTTCTCGTCCGACAGGCTGAGATGGATTCTCCCCACCCCCATCGCCTCCGCCCGCGCTTTGGCCTCGCCGGACAGGAACACCTGCGGCGCCTCGCCCCTGCGGCGCCTCACTTCGATATGCTGCCAGGAAATACCGGCACCGATTCCGGTGCCCATCGCCTTGCCCAGTGCCTCCTTGGCGGCAAAGCGCTTGCACAGGTAGGCGGCGCGGTTCGGGATCGCCAGTTCGTAAAAAGCCTGCCGCTCCCCCGCCGACAACACCCGCTCGACAAAGCGGTCGCCGAAACGGCGCCAGGCGGATTCGATACGGGTCAGGCTGCAGATGTCGGTGCCGATACTAACGATCATTGTTGTTGTAAACCTGTCTGAAAAGTTCGCGGCTGGCGAGCGGCCTGTCGCCCAGGAGCGGTGCCAGCAACAGGCGGGCCAGGCGCTTGGCGGTTGCCAGCAGTTCACGCTCGATACTGCCGCGCTGCACCGCCTCCTCCAGCGCCAGCAGGTCGGCGCCGGAGAACTCACCGGTCCGCTCAACGCCCCTGCGGAGGACCGGTACGAAGCCGGTTTCGTTTTCCAGCCGGTAGCGACCATCGGCGGACACGGGGCCCTGGCTGTGGGCGCAGTAGTTCAACTGGGGACAGCTGCCGAGTTCGTACAGCAGTTGCAATTCGAAACGCCGCAACGGCGCTTCCAGTTGCTCGGCGCTGCTGCCATCCAGCTTCGCCAGGGCCTGCAGCAGTTTCTGGTAGCAGGCGAATATTTCGTACTGCGCCTCCCCCACCGCCAGCAGCCGCACCAGCAGTTCATTGGCGTAGAGGCCGGCATAGACCGCCCTGCCCTTCAGCCACAGGGCGCTGCCGGCGTTTTCCACCGGCCCCAGGGTCTTTAGGTCTCCGCGGCCCAGCAGGCTCACCAGCAGCGGCGCGAAGGGCTGCAGCGACTGGGCGCGCCGCTGCTTGTCCCGCCGCGCGCCGCGGGCGACGCAGCCGATGCGGCCGAACTCCGGCGTCAGCAGTTCCAGTATCAGGCTGGAGTCGCGATAGGGGCGCGAGTGAAGTATGTAGGCGGGCTGTAGCGGCTGCTGTTTCATACCCAGGGAAAATAAATCCGGTCTATTCGTCCCGGTAGCCGAGGCTGCGCAGGGCGCGCTCGTCGTCGGACCAGCCGGATTTCACCTTGACCCAGAGGTTGAGCATCACCTTGCTGTCGAACAACCGCTCCATGTCCTGGCGCGCCTGGCTGCCGATCTGCTTGATGCGCTCGCCCTTGTTGCCGATGATGATGCGCTTTTGACCTGAGCGCTCCACCAGTATCGCGGCGCTGATATGCAGGACACTGCCTTCCTGGGCGAACTCCTCCACTTCCACGGTGACCTGGTAGGGCACCTCGGCGCCCAGCTGGCGCATGATCTTTTCGCGCACGATTTCCGCGGCGAGGAAGCGGGAGCTGCGGTCGGTGATCTGGTCTTCGGGGAAGAAGTGCTGGCCCTCGGGCAGGTGTTCCAGTATCACATTTTCCAGTGTGTCCAGGTTGATGCCGCGCAGGGCGGAGATGGGTACTATCTCCGCCTTGGGGTGGCTTTCCGCCAGGGCCTGCAATTGCGGCAGCAGTTCGCCCTTGTCCTCCAACTGGTCCACCTTGTTGACGGCGATGATTAGCGGGCATTTGATGCCTCGCAGCTTGTCCGCCACCAACTGGTCGCCCTCGGTCCAGCGGGTGCGCTCCACCACGAACACCACCGCATCCACGTCGCGCGCGGCGCTGGCGGCGGCGCGGTTCATATAGCGATTGATGGCCCTGTCCTGGTCGGCGTGCAGGCCGGGGGTGTCCACGAAGATGATCTGGTTGGGCCCCTGAGTCTTGATGCCGAGCATATTGTGGCGGGTGGTCTGCGGCTTGCGCGAGGTGATCGCCAGCTTCTGCCCCAGCAGATGATTCAGCAGGGTGGACTTGCCCACATTGGGGCGGCCGACGATGGCGACATAGCCACAGCGGGACTCGGGACTCGGGACTCGGGACTCGGACGCGGCAGAATCTTGCGACCCGCGTCCCTCCCCTGCCCGCGACCCGGCACCGGAAGTCTTCCCACTCTTTTCGCTCATTTGGAGTTCTCCTTCCCGAGTCCCGAGTCCCGAATCCCGAGTCCCGTCAGTTTTTCATAGGCCTCAGTGGCCGCTGCCTTCTCCGCCGCCCTGCGATTGGCCGCTTCGCCGCGCACCGGCTGGCCCAGACCGCTGACTTTACATTCCACGATAAATTTCTGCGCGTGCTCGACGCCGGCGATATCCACCACTTTATATTGGGGCAGTGGCTTACCCCGCGCCTGCAGCCACTCCTGCAGCCGGGTCTTGGGATCCTTGGCGGTCTCCAGGGAGAGGTTCTGCAGCCTGGGGGCGTACCAGGCCAGAATCCGCTCGCGGGCGGTCTCCAGGCCGGCGTCCAGGTAGATGGCGCCGATCAGGGCCTCCACCGCATCGGCAAGAATCGACGCGCGGCGGAAGCCGCCGCTTTTCATCTCGCCCTCGCCGAGGCGCAGGCAGTCGCCCAGTTCCATCTCCCGTGCCAGTTTGGCCAGCGTCTCGCCGCTGACCAGCTGCGCGCGCAGGCGGCTCAACTGCCCCTCCCTGCCCTGGGGGAACTGTTCGAACAGGGCGGCGCCTATGGTGAAGCCGAGTATGGAGTCGCCGAGGAATTCCAGCCGCTCGTTGTTGCGGCTGCCGTGGGAGCGGTGGGTCAGCGCCAGTTCCAGCAGGTCCCGGCGCTCAAAACTGTGGCCGAGGCGCCGGCACAGGCGCTCCAGGGAAATGTCAGTCACGTTTGCGGAATTGCTCCAGGTCTACCAGCGGTTCGCAGCAGAGTTCCGGCTTGGCGGTGTTGAGCTGCTTGTCGAACTTCATGACCACGTCGATGTTGTGGATCAGCGGCTGGCGCAGTTCGTAGTCGACGCTCACCAGTACGCTGTCGGCGCCGCGGATGACCTGCACCGCCTCGGTGGGCTCACCGCGCACATTGTTGATCAGGAAGAAGCGGTCCAGTTCTTTCTTGATATCCCCGCGGGACATGTCGCGCAGGCCGGGATTCTCCGCCAGGTTGCGCAGGCCCTCATCCACATAATAGGCATCGATATAGGCCGGCCCCATCTTGGACACGCAGGTCAGGATGAAGCCGAATACTGCCACAATCAGCATCCAGCCCCAGTAGCTCATGCCCCGCTGGCGGATGAGAGAAGAATGGAGTTGCCCACCCATGGTCTTTGCCCTCGATAGTTATTGCTGTAATTGATTCGATTGCGGTTACTCGATGGTGCCCACGCGCTTGAAGCTGGGCAGGCTCAGCAGTTTGTCCCAGTGCATCCAGATGGCGAAGGCCTTGCCGACCACGTCCTGCTCGGGCACAAAGCCCCAGGCACGACTGTCGAGGCTGTTGTCGCGGTTGTCGCCCATCATAAAGTAGTGGCCCTCGGGCACTGTGGCACTGAAGTTGCTGTAGCGGCTCGGCGCTATGTCTCTCGCCATCAGGTGGCGGCGACCGTAGATTTCCTCCCACATCACTTCCACCTGCGGGCTGGCCGGCGGCAGCACCTGGATCAGTTCCTGCGGGGCGCGCTCGCCGTTGATATAGAGCACATTGTTTTTCAGCTCGATTTTATCGCCGGGCAGGCCTATCACCCGCTTGATGAAGTAGGTGTCGTTCATGTGCGGCGGGAAGAACACCATCACGTCGCCGCGCTTCGGCTCGCCGATATCCACCACCTTGGTGCGCGACACCGGCAGGCGCAGGCCGTAGGCGTACTTGTTCACCAGGATAAAGTCCCCCACCTGCAGGGTCGGCACCATGGAGGCGGACGGGATCTGGAAGGGCTCGACGATAAAGGAGCGCAGCACGAAGACGATCGCCAGTACCGGGAAGAAGGACTTGGCGTACTCCACCATTACCGGCTCTTCCGCACCGGCTTTTTGCCGGCGCCGGCGTGCGAAAAACAGGCTGTCGACCAGCCAGATACCGCCGGTGATGATCACCAGCCAGAGCAGAATCAGGGGGAAATTAATATCCATTCACTATTCTCTGTTGTCCCTCAAGACCATCCGCAGGGCGCACGGGCGCCCTATTGGTCCACTTTCAATACGGCGAGGAAGGCCTCCTGCGGCACCTCCACGCGGCCCAGCTGTTTCATGCGGCGTTTGCCCGCCTTCTGTTTTTCCAGCAGTTTTTTCTTGCGCGTCACGTCGCCACCGTAACACTTGGCGGTGACGTTCTTGCGCAGCGCCTTGACCGTGGTGCGCGCTACCACCTGGCCGCCGATGGCGGCCTGGATGGCCACATCGAACATCTGCCGCGGAATCAGTTCTTTCATTTTCTCCGCCATGGCGCGGCCCTTCTGCTGGGCGTTCTCGCGGTGCACGATCAGGGCCAGGGCGTCCACCCGGTCGCCGTTGATCAGGATATCCAGGCGCACCAGTTTTGCCGGGTCGAAGCGCACAAAACTGTAATCCAGCGAGGCGAAGCCGCGACTCACGGATTTGAGGCGGTCGAAGAAGTCCATCACCACTTCGCTCATCGGCAGTTCGTAGCGCAGCGATACCTGGCTGCCCACATACTGCATGTCTTTCTGGATTCCGCGTTTCTCCACGCACAGGGTGATGACGTTGCCCAGGTACTCCTGCGGCACCAGTATATTGACCTCGGCGACGGGCTCGCGCATCTCCGCAATGCTGCCCGGGTCCGGCAGGCGCGACGGGTTGTCCACCGAGACCACTGTCCCATCGTTCATCTCCACCTCGTACACCACGGTGGGCGCGGTGGTGATCAGGTCCAGGTCGTACTCCCGCTCCAGGCGCTCCTGGATGATCTCCATGTGCAGCATCCCGAGGAAGCCGCAGCGGAAACCGAAGCCCAGGGCGTCGGAGGTCTCCGGCTCGAAGAACAGCGAGGCGTCGTTCAGGGACAGCTTGTCCAGGGCATCGCGGAAGGCCTCGTAGTCGTCGGAGCTGACCGGGAAGAGGCCGGCGTAGACCTGCGGCTTCACCTTCTGGAAGCCCGGCAGCATGGCCACCTCCTCCATGCCCTTGGCGTGGGTCAGGGTATCGCCCACCGGGGCGCCGTGGATGTCCTTGATACCGGCCACCACGAAGCCCACCTCGCCGGCGCGCAGTACACCTGTTTCCTTGCGCTTGGGGGTAAACACACCGACGCTGTCCACCACATGGGGACGGCCGATGGATTTGGTCACTATCTTGTCCTTGTTGCGCAGGGTGCCCTGCACCACCCGCACCAGGGACACCACGCCCAGGTAGCTGTCGAACCAGGAGTCGATGATCAGCGCCTGCAGCGGCGCGTCCACGTCGCCTTGGGGGGGCGGCACCAGGCGCACCAGGTCCTCCAGCACATCCTCGACTCCCAGGCCGGACTTGGCGCTGCAGCGGGTGGCCTCGGTGGCGTCTATGCCGATGATGTCCTCGATCTCCTCCGCCACCTTGTCCGGATCCGCCTGGGGCAGGTCCATCTTGTTCAGGACCGGGATCACCTCCAGGCCCTGCTCTATCGCGGTGTAGCAATTGGCCACCGATTGGGCCTCCACGCCCTGGGCCGCGTCCACCACCAGCAGCGCGCCCTCGCAGGCGGCCAGGGAGCGGGACACCTCGTAGGAGAAGTCCACGTGACCGGGAGTGTCGATGAAGTTCAGCTGGTAGGTCTTCCCGTCGCGCGCGGTGTAGTCCAGGGTCACGCTCTGGGCCTTGATGGTGATACCGCGCTCCCGCTCCAGGTCCATGCTGTCCAGCACCTGCTCGGCCATCTCGCGGTCGGACAGGCCGCCGCAGACCTGGATAAAGCGGTCTGCCAGGGTGGATTTGCCGTGGTCGATATGGGCAATAATGGAGAAATTGCGGATATGGGAGAGATCTGTGGCCACGTGAGGGATGAAATCCTTTGAAAATCAACTCGTTAGCCGGCAGACGTGCCGGCTGTGTGGCGCAAGTCTATCAGAGTGAGTGGTGAGTGGTTAGTGGGTAGTGGCGAGTGAAGCCGCCACCGACCACTAACCACTGATCACCGACCACTCACCACTGATCACTCATCAATCTGGATGGTGCGGAAGGTAGGCTGGCCGGCGCGGAAGAAGCGGATCGGCAGCAGTTCGTCGGCGGGCAGCTCCTCGACCACCTTGCCGTAGTCCTTCAGGTCGGCCACCTCGTCGAAGCCCAGTTGGGCGATGATGTCGCCGCTGCGCAGGCCCGCCTTGGCACCGGGCTTGCCGGGCACCACCTGCTTGACCAGAACCCCGGAATCCACGCCCCAGCGCTGCTTGAGCGTATCGGGAATCTCGTCGACGACCAGGCCCAGGCGCCCGCCGACGTCGGTGGTCGGGGCGGCCTCCGCCTGCTGCTCACCCTCCTCGCCGGGCAGGGCACCCACGGTCACGCGTACCGTCTTGTGCTTGCCCTCGCGCATCAGGTCCACTGCCACTTCGCTGCCGGGACGGGTCCGGCCGACCACGTGGGGCAGATCGCCGGAAACCATGATCTTGTCGCCGTCGAAGCGGGTGATGATATCCCCCACCTTGATGCCCGCCTGGGCCGCCGGCGCGCCGGCCTCAACTTGCGCCACCAGGGCGCCACTGGGCTTGCCGAGGCCCATGGCCTTGGCAAGGTTGCGGTCCACATCCTGGATGCCGACGCCCAGCCAGCCGCGGTCCACCCGGCCCTTCTCCTTCAGTTGGGCCACCACATCGCGGGCCAGGCTCGCTGGAATGGCGAAGGACAGGCCGATGGAGCCGCCGCTGCGGGTGTAAATCTGCGAGTTGATGCCGACCACCTCACCGTCCAGGTTGAACAGCGGGCCGCCGGAGTTGCCCGGATTGATGGCCACATCCGTCTGGATGAAGGGTACATAGTTCTCGCGACTCTCGTTGGGGATGCTGCGGCCCATGGCGCTGACGATACCGGCACTGGCGGAATAGTCGAGGCCGAAGGGCGAGCCGATGGCCACCACCCATTCACCGACCTTCAATTCCTCCGAATCGCCCCAGCGGATCGCCGGCAGGTCCTCGGCGTCGATCTTCAGCAGCGCCAGGTCGGAGCGGGTGTCGGTGCCTATCACTTTGGCCTCGTATTCGCGGCGGTCGGTCAGGGTCACCACCACCTCGTCGGCACCGTCCACCACATGGTTGTTGGTGACCACATAGCCATCCTCGGAGATGATGAAGCCGGAACCCATGCTGGCGACCGGGCGCTGCTGGCGACGGCGCGGCTCCAGCAGGTGGCGGAAAATATCCGGGATTTCCTGCTGGTACTGGGGCGGCTGGCCGCCGCGGGCCACATGGTTGCGCTCCACCGTGTTGATTTTCACAACCGCCGGGGAATTCTGTTCTATCAGGTCGGTGAGTTCCGGCAACCCCCGGGCACAGGCAGCCGCCGATATCAAAAGACACAGAGCCAACAAAAACTGCGTACAGCGTGTAACCATAAATTTGTTACCCCTAATGATCCCTTCTACTATGCAATCAGTGGTTATTCATCCCCCGCCGGGGTCCCACCCCAGAGATAGGGGCGGCGACGGGGACAATCAAGATAGTTCTTAGTGGCGTTTTGGCCACAAAAGTTCTCTCATCTGTGTAAAACAGTGTAAAGGGCCGCCATGTCCACACTGCGCCCCCGCACCGAACGCGGCCACTTCAGCCACCCCCGCATACAGTACGGGCAATCCGAGCTGGGGGCACCCCTCTTCTATTTCCCGGCCCAGAGCGGCACCGGGCACGGCCTGAGCGGTAGCGGTCATGGACTTGTGATGGCCGGCACCCACGGTGACGAGGTGGCCGCCGTAGTGGCGCTGTCCTGCGCGCTGCGCTCGCTGCCGCCGGAACTCTTGTGCCATCACGTGATACTCGCCGTCAACCCGGACGGCTGCCAGCTGGGGCTCAGGGCCAATGCCCGCGGCGTGGACCTGAACCGCAATTTCGCCACCGCCGACTGGGACGGGAGCGGTACCGTCTACCGCTGGAACAGCGAGGCGGAGGAGCGCGACGTGCGCCTCGGTACCGGCAGCGGCGCAGGTTCTGAAGCCGAAACCCACGCCCTGTGCCAGCTGATCGAGCAACTGCAGCCGGCATGGGCGGTATCCATCCACGAGCCCCTGGCCTGTATCGAGGACCCCGACGGCAGCGCCCTGGGGCAATGGCTGTCCCAGAGCCTGCAGCTGCCACTGGTGACAGATGTGGGTTACCTGACTCCCGGCTCTTTCGGCACCTGGTGTGCCGAGCGCAGGCTACCCTGTATTACGGTGGAACTCCCCCCCGTCTCCGCCGACGCCGCCAGTGAGGATTACCTGGACACACTGATAAGGCTGCTCGGCGAATCCCACCCCGCCCGATAAATCCATCATTTCAAAATCTGCAAGCGGCATTTGCAAATTTCAAAAGCGGCTTGTCATGTTTTTAATAATTTAATTCCGCAAAATAGCCCGGCCATTAAGAATAGATCATCAATAAAATTCATTTATGGGACTGACGCTCCATTTTTGGGGCGGACATTTTACCAATGGCAACCGGAAGTGCAGAGGGCATCAGCTCCACTGCCGCTAAATAATTAAAAATTCAGTTCAGGAGGAACCAGTGAGCTTTCACTGCAAAATGATATGGGGGGTCGGGGGTCTACTTTTTTGGCTGTCGGCACAGGCGAGTGCGACCCAGATGGGAAGCCCCATTTCGGACTACCGAGCCGAGCTGTTGTCGGCCATCGATTTTATCGAAACCACCGCGCCCGCCAATTTTTCCCCGGCGGATCCCGTCAATTACCAGCACCCGCGGCTGCCCCAGGCACCGGTGATCCGCTCCAGCCCCGATACCGGGGAGCTGCGCGCGGAGCTTATCGCCGCCTACGCCAGCCACAGCTTCACTACCTTTCGCAACGGCGAGGCGGTGACAAAACAGCTGCAACTGCGCAGTTACAATGGTGCGCAGATGGGCCCGACACTGGTGGCGCGCCCCGGCGACACATTGAGAATCCGCCTGGTCAACCAGTTGCCGGCAGAGGCACACCCGCCTCACTGCAACGCAGACGGGCACTGCGAGCACAATGTACCGCACAACTTCAACACCACCAACCTGCATACCCACGGCCTGCATGTGGACCCCACCGGCCGCGGCGACAATGTCTTTATCAAGCTCGCCTCCGGTGAGGCCTTCGACTACGAAATCCACATCCCCGAGGACCACGCCGCCGGCACCTTCTGGTACCACGCCCATATGCACGGTGCCTCTTCGGTGCAGGTGGGCAGCGGTATGGCCGGAGCCCTGATCGTCGAGGGGGACTACGACAGCATCCCGCGATTGCGTAGCGCCGACCAGCGCACAATCCTGTTCCAGGAAATCGCCTTCGACGAAAACGGCCGCATCGAAAACAACCAGACCTTTGCCCCCACCGCCTGGGATGACCAGGCCACGGAGCGCGGCTGGCATATCTCTCTGAACGGCGCGGTGATGCCGGAGATCCGCATCCAGCCCGGGGAAATGGAACTGTGGCGCCTGGTGCACGCCGGCGTGCGCAAGTTGCTCAACCTGCGCCTGGTGCCGGCCTGCAACGGCCCCGCAGTACCGCTGGTGCAGCTGGCGGCGGACGGCATCCCCTTCCGGAGCAAACGCCTGGCCGGGGACCGCGGTGTTTTTCTCGCCCCCGGCTACCGTAGCGATATCGCCGTGCGCGCCTTCCGTCCCGGCGTCTACTACCTGGTCGACACCCTCGACCCGCAGGCGGCCCCCGAGTTACCGGCCGGCTACTGCGACAGCCAACGGCTCGATGCACCGCTGCTGCTCGACGATCGGGCGCAGAGCATTCTCGCGCGCGTGGTTGTCGGCGGCCGGCCGCGCCCCATGTGGTTGCCAGCCAACGAACAGTTGGCCGCACTCCAGCGCCCCGAGTCCGTCGCCGACAGTGAACTGGCAGCGGAGCCGCAGTTGGTGGAGTTCGATATCGATATCAGCGTCGATCCCTGGGTGGGCCTGATCAACGGCAAGCCCTACGATCCGAGCCAGCCGCGGCTGCTGAAACTGGGAGAGGCGCAGACCTGGTACCTGTCCTCGGTCTTCTCCCACCACCCCTTCCACATCCACGTCAATCCCTTCGAAGTCATAGAGCGGGACGACAGCGGCAACATCGTCGACCGCTACTGGAAGGACACCATCAATGTGCCGCAGTTCGACCCACTGAACCCGGCGGACACCCTGATCGAGGCGCGCATGCGCTACGCGGACTACGCCGGCGCCTTCGTCACCCACTGCCATATTCTCGATCACGAAGACCACGGCATGATGGAAAAAGTCGTCATCGAACCCTGACAAAAAATAAAAAGACGTAACTACTCGCGCCTCAGAGCCCGGAGAAGAATGCCAGTGTCAGATGCGAAGGCTCCGATGCCGGGGCCGTTTGTGAGAAACGCCCGCGGCTGGAAACTGCCCGATGAGGTTGTTGAGCAAACGGCCACTGGCAGCGGGGCCGCCCTGGCCTCTCTTACTGGCAAGGAGCGAGTGGGCCAAACTTTTCATTAACTCCGCCGCGGCCTGTCCCTGGCGCGGCGACCTTCGTCACCAAGGAGGACGCCATGTCCATGTTTATCGACCTGTCCCGTGAGACAGCCCCGAAAGTGGTAACGCGTAAGGAAGACATCACCCAGCACGAAATCGAGGCGCTGAAGACGCGCTTCAACCTGGCGGATGCCCACACCCACCAGAGCCAGAGCCCGAGCCAGCGCGAGATAGTCGCCAGCCTGCCCGACCTCTGGTACCAGGCGGAAAACCAAACCCAGTACCAGAGCGAACAGGAATTCATCGAGACCTTCTACGGTTTCCACGGCCAGCACACGGCGCTGCAGCGCCGGGACGAAATCTACCTGGTGTACGCGGCCTCCATCGCCATGCACATCACCGCCACCTACCTGCGTAAGCAGCGCATGAGCGTCGGCCTGATCGAGCCCTGTTTCGACAACCTGCACGACCTGATGAAACACATGGAAGTGCCCATGTCGCCGCTGGATGAATCCCTGTTCCGGGACACTGCCGCCATCTACGACAGGTTGGTGGAGCAGGCCTCGGAGCTGGATGCGGTAGTGCTGGTGGACCCCAACAATCCCACCGGATTCAGCCTCTTCGCCGAGGGGCCGGCTCCCTTCCTGGAGGTGGTGCGTTTCTGCAAGGACCACGACAAGCTGCTGGTCCTGGACCTCTGTTTCGCCGCCTTTATGCTCGCCTCGGGCCAGGAGCGCTGCGATGTCTACGCCATTCTCGAGGACGCCGGCATCCGCTATATCGCCATGGAGGACACCGGCAAGACCTGGCCGCTGCAGGACGCCAAGTGCGCGACCATCATGGCCAGCCGCGATCTCAACGAGGATATTTACAACATCCTCACCAGTGTGCTGCTGAATGTCTCGCCCTTTATCCTCAACCTGGTCACCCGCTATGTGCAGGACAGCGGCGCGGACGGCTTCGCCTCGGTGCGGGACCTGCTGGAAACCAACCGCGCCCTGGCCAGGGTGAAGCTGGACGGCGGCCTGCTCAGCTACTGCGAGCCGATGGTGAAAACGAGCGTGGCCTGGTTCCGTATCGAAGACCCCGAAATCTCCGCCGACGAACTGCAGGCCTACCTGCAGCAAAAGCACATCTATGTGCTGCCGGGCAAATATTTTTACTGGCACAACCCGGAGCGGGGCCAGCGTTATATCCGCATCGCTCTGGCGCGCAAGCCGGAAATCTTTGCCCAGACCATGGACGCGATGCGGGGCGCGCTGGAGGCCTACCGTGACTGAAGAAATTCCCGTGATCGACGCCGGTGTATTTCTCGGCATGCACCACAGGGACAAGGCGCTGCGGCACAAGTCCCTGGCGTTCTTCCGCAGCCACTACGGCCGGCAGGTGCGCATGAACTTCGAGCAGGTTGGCATCTGCGACGCGGTCATCTGGAAGCAGTCCCGCCAGGTGCAGGACGACTACTACCCGTTTATGGACAGGCTGCACAGCGACATGCAGATACTGCGCGAGGGCTATTGCCCGCGCGTACTGGCGCTGGCCTCAGGCGACTCGCGCCTGCGCGGCCTGCGCCCGGACCGGGCGCTGCTGGCGGCACAGGTACTGTGCAACGACTGGACGCTGTTCACCCATGACCCCGAACTGCGCACCCTGCCATTTCTGCGGCCGCGGCTGGGCGACTTCTCAACGCTGAGCGAGTCGCTGCTGTTCCCGCCGGCACTGGAAGCGCTCTACCAATCATCGAAGGTCTACATACACACGGACAAGGACTGGGAAAATGTCGAGACAAGGTATCTTCATCCCCTTGATCACCCCGCTTGATCACAGCGGTACCGTCTGCCGGCAGAGCGTCTGTCGCCTGCTGGCGCAATCCCGCCATCTGGCTGCCGGTTACATCCCGGCGCTGACATCCGGCGAGGGCTGGAGGCTCAGCGCCTCCCAGTGGGAGGCGATGGTGCGCTACACCCTGGAGGAGGCCGGCGATAGGAAAGTGATCGCCGGCGTAGAACGGCCCAGCACCGACGAGGTGCTGGAATATGTCGCCCGCGCCGAGCAGTTGGGCGTGAGCGCGGTAATGATCACTTCCCCCTTCGGCGCCGACGTCAGCCAGGAGGAGATATTCGCCCACTACCGGCGGGTCCACGAGGCCAGCAAGCTCGAGATCTACATCTACAATGAGTCGGCCCTGTCCGGCAACGAGACTGCCTTCGACACGCTGCTGGCCATCGCCGAACTGCCGCGGGTGCTGGGCATCAAGGACTCCCCCGAGGGGGAGCGCTGCCCGGCCCAGGTCGACGAGCTGCGGGCCCGCGGCCTGGCCTACTACATCGGCTGGGAGAATCGCCTGGCGGGCGGACTGGCCGCCGACGGCAACGTGGTGTCCCTGGCCAACCTGGAAGCCGCCCTCTGCCGCACCGCCCTGATCGCCCCGGGGCCCGCAGTGCAGGAGGAAATAGACCGATTGAGCGAGACCTACAACCTCTTCGCCGAGGACTGGTACCGCCACGTGAAGCGGGAACTCAGGGCCCGCGGCGTCATCTCCTCCGCCCTCTGCGCAACAGAGAGCGGGGGTGGCGATGATCGTGGCGAAGTGCCCGGACAGAAACAGCTCTACCTGTACAACCGCGCACGTATCCAGGACCCCCTGGGCACGGACCCGGCGTTACTCGCCTTCGAGCAGCGATGGATCCAAGGCTATCTCGACAGGCTGCCGCCGGAATCCGCCGGCGACCTGCCCACCCTGCGGGGCAAACTGGCCGAACTGATCGACAGCGAGCAGCGGGAAATACCGGACAGCGCCGACTATGTGGCCAACCGGATGTCGCGGGAGGAATTCCGCATCCTGGTGCAGGAGTTCGCGGTGGACGGGTTGACCGAGGCGCAGTCTTTCTACTATGTGCTGCCACGTCTGGCGTTCGAGGCACAGATGCCGATGCTGCGCATCATGATCGACGAGTTCGGGGCCGGCAATCCCAGGCGGGCCCACACCAGCCTGTATATCCGGCTGCTGCAGGAACTGGAGATGCCCACCGAGCCCGACGCCTACTTCGAGCAACTGGAGCCGACCAGTTTCGCCTTTGTCAATCTGTTCTTCTGGCTGGCACAGCGCGCCGACGATCCCTCCTATTTCGCCGGCGCCATCACCTATCTGGAAACGGCGATTCCCGCTTTCTTCGAGTGCTATGTACAGGCCTGCACGCGCCTGGGCATTTCGGCGCACCACTACTACAGCGAGCACCAGCATATCGACGCCTTCCACGCGCAGGAGGGGCAGCGCCTGCTGCGGGCCATGGATGCCACCGGCACCCTCAACGCCGCCAAGGCCTGGGCTGGCGCCCAGTTGGCCAGTGCCGTGACCGCAGACGCCTTCGAGAATGCTGTGCGCAAGGCGCGCCGGTACTGCGCTGTCGCGGTGGAAGAAGCACTGGAGGAGGTAGCGCAATGACGGAGACGGACGACTTTCGCGAAGAGGGCAGCTTCACGGTGCGCCTGGATGGCGAGGAGTACTGCCTGCCCCGCTACTGCCCGCACCGGGGCGGGCGACTGGACTACGGCCACGTCAACCCGCAGCGCAAGACCGTTACCTGTCCGCTGCACCACTCGGTTTTCGACCTGGAGACCGGCGAGCAGCTGGGCGGGCCCGCATGCGGGCGACTGGCCGTGGAGAAAAAAATTGCGGAGGCCAGTGAGTAGTGACAGGCAAGCCGGCAATTTTCCGCAAGCCGCCCTTGCAACTTTTTGGAATCCCCCGGAGGTGACTGCGGCGCTAAACTGATCGCCATACATTTGTCACCCGAGCAACAAACCAAGGAGACTTTAGATGGACCAACTATCCAAACAGGACCAATTCCTGAATTACGGGGCCCTGCTGCTGCGGGTATCCCTGGGCATAGTGCTGATCGCCCACAGCCTCTACCTGAAACTGGTGGTCTACACCCTGGGCGGCACGGCCCAGTTCTTCACTTCCATCGGCCTGCCGGCCTGGCTGGCCTACGTAGTGTTCCTGCTGGAGGCGGTCGGCGGCATCCTGTTGATCCTGGGCTACAAGGTCAGGACTGTGGCGCTGGCGATGATTCCGGTCCTGCTGGGCGCCACCTGGGCCCACTGGTCCAACGGCTGGCTGTTTACCGCGGAAAACGGCGGCTGGGAATACCCGCTGTTCCTCGCCGCCATGTCCGGTGTGGTGGCACTGATAGGCGCCGGCTCACTGGTTTTCGTTCCCGGTGAAAAACACAGCCTGAAGCTGGCCTAACCACCACTTAATTAATACCCAAGTTTCGGAGTTCACAGGGGTTGGCAATGCCGGAGTGAGATGGCTTCGAACGGCCCTGCTGGCGGTGGTTACCTGGCAAAAAACCTCATCGGTAAATATTTGCCAGGTAACCACCGCCAGCAGGGCCTTGTGCAGTGCCACCGGGAGTGTCCCAGACCTCGATATGAACCTCCGAAACTTGAGTTAATAGCCCCCCCATTTTTCCGGCAGCCCAAGCTGCCGGCTTTTTTCATGGATTTCAGGAGATCCGGAATGAGCAATTACAGCGCCGAACAGGTATGGCTGCCATTTTCCGAGACATTGCTGGACTGGGATGAAGAGTTTCACCAGTTGATGCTGGACGATCAACTGCGCATGGATGCCTATCGCGCGGCGATACACGACGCGGTCAAACCCGGTGACATTGTGCTGGACCTGGGCACGGGCACCGGCATTCTCAGCCAGTGGGCACTGGAGGCCGGCGCCCGCTATGTGTACGGCATAGACCTGAACGCCCCCATCCTCGAGCAGGCGGTGCACCGCATCTGCAAGGCGGGCTTCGCCGAGCGTTTCGAGCCGATCAACAAACTCTCCTACGACGTGGCGCTGCCACAGCGGGTAGACCTGCTGATCTCGGAGATCATGGGCAATATGGCCGACAACGAGGATTTCCAGCCGATTCTGCAGGATGCCATAGCGCGCTTCCTCAAACCCGGCGGCACCGCCCTGCCCTTGTCCACCGACTCTTTCCTGGTGCCGGTCGCAGCTGCCGATGCTCACCGCAACCTGCGCGATGGCAGTATCCACACCCTCGGCTCCCGCTACGATATCGAGGCGCTCTACAGGGAGAAGGGCATCACCTCGCGCTTCAACCTCTACTACGATGCGATCCTGCCCGAACGGCTGTACCTGGGCCGGCCACAGCGGATGAGACACTACGGCGGCACCTGGGACCAGCCCTCCGAATACAGTGTCGACCTGGATTTCCCGATCGAAAGCCCCGGCACCCTGACCGGTTTCAAATCCTATTTCATCGCGCAGCTTACGGCGACGGTTCCGCTGGATATTTCCGGCGGCGATATCGAGGGGCGCAAAACCTCCGACAGCTGGAAGCACGCCTACCTGCCCATAGAGCAACCGATCGAGGTTTTGCCGGGCGACCGGCTGCGGGTGAGTTTCAGCCGCAGTTACCCGCAGGAGGCCTCCGCCTTCCGCCAGGTCTATCGCTGGCGCGGATGGGTCGAGCGCGGGGGCGCGGTGGTAGGGCGCTTCGACCAGTGTATGGATGAGTTGCTGCTGCGGGAGCAGACAGAAATGGCGCTAAGCTAAGCCAAGCTCCCCTCTTTTCCAGGCTGGCACCATGCAAGGCCCTGCTGCCGGCGACCACCCGGCAAATATTTACCGATGAGGTTTTTTACCGGGTGGCCGCCGGCAGCAGGGCCGATCGGAGCCCTCCACCTGTCGGCACTCAGGTTCAGGCGGTGGCCCTGTCCTCCGCTTCGATCCTCCGGCTGATAACACTGTCGCGGCGCAGCAGGAAATCCTTCAGCAGCGCTGGGTAGTCCTCGCTGACCGCCGCGCGCACCGTCGCCCGCGCGGCCAGCTGCTGCCGCCAGGACTGCACCTGCGGACAGGCCTCGAACAGGCCCCAGGGCAGATAGCGGTCGAGGGTGTCGAAATAGCGGAAGATGGGGCCATAGGCGGCGTCGACCATGCAGAAGTCCGCGCCGGCAAACAGGGGGCCCGTCACCACCTCCTCCAGGCGCTGCAACTTGTCGCCGATCACCTGCACGCACTCCATAAACGCCTCCTCGCTCTTGGCGTTGTACAGCCGCGCAATATCGTTCAGCAGCTGCGAACCGAATTCGATCCAGGAGCGGTGCTGTGCCTTGAGCAGCGGATCGGCCGGGTGCAGCGAGCCCGGGGTGATTTCGTTCAGGAATTCGCAGATGACCGCGGACTCGAACAGCACATTGGTCTTGTCCACCTGCAGCAGCGGCACTTTGCCCAGCGGTGACAGCGCCAGGAACCAGTCCGGCTTGTTGCCCAGGTCCACGTAGATGCGCTCGTGAAGGATGCGCTTCTCT
This sequence comes from Microbulbifer sp. SE14, assembly GCF_059834885.1. Taxonomy (NCBI): domain Bacteria; kingdom Pseudomonadati; phylum Pseudomonadota; class Gammaproteobacteria; order Cellvibrionales; family Microbulbiferaceae; genus Microbulbifer; species Microbulbifer sp. SE14. The sequence continues at coordinate 103,751 of NZ_JCBAJA010000007.1, forward strand.
TTCAGGGTGATCACCGATCGCTGCACATAGGGGCACAGGTGATGGCTGACGAGAACCAGGTTGTCGTAATGCATGGCAATCCCTCCGGCTTGGCCTGTTTCATTCAAACAGGCAGGGTATGGCTTGACGCCGGGAGCCGGAACCGCAAAATCTGCAAACCGCGTTTCCATCATTGCGCACTGAAAAAGGGATTGTGAACGAAAAATGGAACTGACAGACCTGAACTGGAGCGATCTCAAATTCTTTCTCGCGGTGTCCCGCTGCGGCTCCCTGGCGCGGGCGGCGGACAAACTCGGGGTCACCCACTCCACCGTATTCCGCAGGATCAACAGCCTGGAGAGTACGGTGGGCGTCAAGCTGTTCGCGCGCCTGCCGGAGGGCTACCGGCTGACGGATACTGGCCGCGAGGTGATGGACCATGTGGAAGCCGTCTCAGACCGCATCGACGAATTGCAGCGGCTGCTGGACAATCGCGACGACAAGCTGAGCGGTGTGATCAATGTCACCGCGCCCCACAACCTCGCCTACCGCTACCTGCCCGGCTACCTGGCCGAATTCCGCCAGCTCTACCCGGATATCCACGTCAACCTGCTGGTGGGCAACAACGACCTGAACCTGTCCCGCCGCGAGGCCGACCTGGCGATAAGGGCCACCTCGGCGCCGCCGGAACACCTGGTCGGCTGCAAGCTCTTCTCGCTGGCCTGGGGCGCCTACACAGCGGAGGGCTACCTGGAAAGACACGGCGCGCCAGCCGGCGAGGCAGAGCTGCGCCAGCACGCGGTCATCTCGTCCCACCAGGAACTCCTGCGCCTGCCGGCCTTCGACTGGGTCGAGCGGCAGATACCCGCAGAGCGGATTGTCGCGCGGGCCAGCGACCTGATGGCCATGTCGGCCCTGGCGGAAAACGGCATCGGCATAGCCCTGCTCCCGGACGACCAGGCCAAACCCCAACTGCAGCGCCTGTTCACCTTTGCCCCCGGCAAGACCAGTGACATCTGGGTGCTCAGCCACCCGGACCTGCGCGAAAACGGCCGGCTGCAGCTGTTCAAGACATTCGTGATCGAGAAATTCCGGGCAGACCCGGTATTCAGGGAATTCGGGATAGCGGCCGGCTAGTCGGCGCCATTATTCCGCATTCCAATACACCCGCCCGGCAGCAAAGCGCAGCGGCGGCTCCACATCCCTCGCCAGCCAGGTGGGGCCGTCCAGGTCCAGGAAGCGCACCCTGTCCCCCAACGGCCAGGCCGCGCGTATCGCGCGGGAAGTGCACAGCATGCAGCCGAGCATCAGCTCGAAACCCTGCACCTTCGCCTCCTCCGCCAGCGCCAGCGCCTCGGTGATGCCGCCGGTCTTGTCCAGCTTGATGTTCACCATCTCGTAGCGGCCGCGCAGGCGCGGCAGATCGGCGCGGGTGTGGCAGCTCTCGTCGGCGCAGATGGCTAGCGGGTGGGAAAAGGTCCCGAGGAAGGCGTCGTCGTCCACCGGCAGTGGCTGCTCCAGCATGGCCACGCCCTGCCCGGCCAGTTGGCGACAGCGCGCCTGCAGAGTGTCTGCGGACCAGGCCTCGTTGGCATCGATCACCAGTTGGGTATCCGGCGCTGCAGAGCGCACCGCGGCGACCCGCTCCAGAACCTGCCTGTCGTCCAGTTTCAGCTTCAGTACAGTCACCCCCTGCGCCACCGCCGCCCGGGCCGCATCGGCCATGGCGTCGGGGGTGTCGATCACCAGGGTCTGTACCGTCGCCAGGGACTCCGGTCCCGCAAAGGCCGCACCGCTGCGCTTAGCCTCCCAGTCCGCCAGGGCACAGTCCAGGGCGTTGCGCGCCGCACCGGCGGCCAGGCGCGACTGCAGCTGTTCCCGCGTGAGCCCCTGTTCCACCTCTCGCAACAGCGGCTGCAGCTGCTGCTGTACCGATTCCACACTCTCGCCGTAGCGCGGATAGGGCGTGCACTCACCGACGCCGGTTGCGCCCTCGCCGCTCACTTCCACCACGACCACCTGGGCCTCGGTACGCGCGCCGCGGGAGATGACAAAGGCGGTACGCAGGGGCCAACTTTCCGCATAACAGCGGGCCTGCATGGGCGTTCTCCAAAGCCGATCGGAGATAAAAGTTTAGGAGGGATCAGAGCGGGCGGGAGGGCTCGATACGCAGCAGCATCGGCGCATAGGCCGGGTTGGCGGCGTGGCGGCGACTGTGCCCCCGCACCAGGGCGGCGCCGCCGAGCAGGCCGGCCAGGGCACCGGCGATGGCACCGGCCTCTCCGACCAGGGCCTCACCGCCCAGCGCCGCCAGCAGCAGGGACACCAGTGGCAGCAGGTAGATTAGCAGGGCGCTGCCGGCCAGGGCGTTTTCGCCGATACCGATCACCGCCGTGTCATTGAGGGAAATATCCTGGGAATCCCAGCTGTGCAGGGCGACGCGGATACGTGACGCTGAGGCGAAGGCGCCGCGGCTTGACAGATAGTCGCCGAGCAACCCTGTGCCACAGCCGGTCTTGGCGGAGCAGCCGTGGCAGCCGCTGCGCTGGACGGTCTCGACCCAGATGGCCCCGGGCTCTATGGCCACAATCCTGCCGCGCTCCTCGACCAACGCCCTGTCCCCGTTCAACCTTCGGCGGCCACAGAAGCGGCCACCCGCTGCGCCGTGGTATCGGGGATCTCACCCACCACGGTCACCGTGTAGTTGACGCCTTCCACCTCTATGCGGTCCATATAGGCCACGGTGGCGCCGCGAATGGCGCGGCCCTTGAAATCCAACTCCGGGCCCAGGCGCTGCACGAAGACGGTGAATACGCTGAGGCCGTCGCTGTAGACCAGCATGTCGCCGTCGGACAGGGGTTTGACCGACACCGACTTGAAACCCTCCGGCAGCCAGCGCAGCTGCCAGCGGCTCTGCGCATTACTGCAGGGATTGCTGTTGTCTATCCGGCGCGCGCCGGCGGACTGGGGTTGCAGGTCGCTGTCCTGTACCGGCGACAGGTCCAGCTGCACGAACTGGTAGCGCTCCAGCACCCGCCCCTGGGGGCCCACCAGCATGGACTTCAGCGGCAGGCCCGTCTCCCGGTCCAGGTTGACTACCAGGCCCAGGCGGTGGTGATCCCGCGGGCGGGCCTCGATCACTACTGTATCGCGGTCAGCGATGCGCTCCTCACCGCGCAGAATGAAATGGTAGGCGCGCTGCATCTCCTGCTGGCCGGCGCGGCTCCAGAGGGCGGCGCGCGCCATGGGCCCTGAGCCCCGCTCGCAGTTCCGGTCGCTGCCGTGGCTGATCAGCTCGCGCGGCTCGCCGCTCAGGTAGCGCACCCGCTCCACCTGGTCGCCGTCGCGCACCGCGTGCACAACCTGCAGCGTCTCCAGCATTCCGGCGTGCTCGAAGGTCACCAGGCCGCTGTAATCCAGTTCGGACACGGCGCGGGCCAGCTTGCCCAGCCACTGCTCCACCTCATTGCCGCCTTCGGCATGGACAGCGGGCGCCAGCAGAAACAAAGCCAACAGCAGGCTGTTGGCTTTGCGGATGATTCGGGCCAGGGGCCTGCGCTTGCTCACGAATTCCCCCACGCTACATATCAACCTGTTCGCCGTAGGTGGCGCGGGCAAAGGGCACCATACCCTGGCTGCCCACATGGGCGGCCTGCTCGGAGTGCTGGATCATCACCCGGTTCAGGTGGCGCATCAGTTCCGGTGTGGGCACCTGCTGCATCACCGCCTGGCCGGCGACACCGGGCTGGGAGTCGGGCACCAGGCGCGGCCCGGCGGTACTGACCGAGCGGGTGCTGGGGGCGGGAACGTAGAAACCGGAGGGCTGGGGTGCGGACTGCACCGCCTGCTGCACAGGGCGCTCCACTTCGGCGACCAGTTCGCCGCCGGGCTGGGCGCCACTATCTGCAACCTGCAACTGCTGCACACCGAGGATCGCGGCGAAGGCCACGGTCGCCGCCACAGCGCCCCTGGTCAGGGGCCGCCACCAGCGACTGCCGGCCACACCGTCCGCCGCGCCACCGCCTCCGCCACCGGAGCGGGTCGGGGGCTCTTCCTGGGCTATGGCCGCGGAAATGCGCGCCGCCAGGTCGCTGTCCACCGGGGCCACCGGCTCGCGACGCAGTACGCTGGCCGCCAGCTGGTAGCGCGACCAGCGTTCGCCGACCTCCGCCGAGATCTCACTGGCCTTCAGCAGCCGCTGCAGCTCAAGCTCGCCGGCCTCACCGTCCATCAGCGCCGACAGCGACTCGTTCAGACGTTCCTGATGCTTCCCGTGGGACATAGGGGTTAACCCTCTCTGTGCAATCATTTTTCGGCGCCCGCAGGCACCCCTTGTGGCTATCTGTTATGACCCGGGTTCCGGTGGTTTGTTTCGCCACCGGCAAAAATTTTCTAGCCGCGGTCGTCCAGTGTCTCCGGCTCCCCGGCCATCACCGCCTGGATGGTGCGGTCTATGGCCTCGCGGGCGCGGAAGATGCGCGAACGCACCGTGCCCACCGGGCAGGCCATCACCTCGGCGATCTCCTCGTAGCTGAGCCCCTCCATCTCGCGCAGGGTCACCGCCGAGCGCAGGTCCTCCGGCAGGGCGCGGATGGCGTCGTGAACGGCGGTCTCGAGTTGGTCGCGGAACAGCTGGTTCTCCGGGGTCTCGTTGTCCCGCAACATATCGGCGCCGGAGTAAAACTCGGCGTCCTCCAGGTCCACGTCCGAGGACGGTGGGCGGCGGCTGCGGGAGACCAGGTGGTTCTTGGCGGTATTGATGGCGATGCGGTACATCCAGGTGTAGAAGGCGCTCTCGCCGCGGAAGTTGGCCAGGGCCCGGTAGGCTTTGATAAAGGCCTCCTGGGTCACGTCCTGCACCTCGCTGTGATCCTTGATGAAGCGACTGACCACCGCGACTATCTTGTGCTGGTATTTCAGCACCAGCAGGTCGAAGGCGCGCTTGTCCCCTTTCTGTACCCGCTCCACCAGCTGGCGGTCACTCGGCGACGCCTGTTGCGCTGTCATCCCCTACTCCCCCTACTCCTAAAACCAGCAGCCGCACCGCAGGCGCCACTCGAATCGAAGGCGGGCCTGCCACAGGCGTATGTTCTGTTGTGTTGATGACACTGGCGATAGGACATAAGTTCCGGGTCAAATCGACGAATTACAGGGAGGCGCTATACTACGCGACCCCTAAACATAAATGAAATGTATGAATGCATTAGCAAAGTACGACGTACTGGTTATCGGCAGCGGCGCCGCGGGCCTGACCCTGGCCCTGCACCTGGCGGCGCGCCACCGCGTGGCCCTGCTGTCCAAGCAGCGGCTGCAGGACGGCTCCACCTGGTTTGCCCAGGGCGGCATAGCCGCAGTGCTCGACGAAATGGACTCGGCAGAGTCCCACATTGCTGACACATTAGACGCGGGTGCCGGCCTGTGCCACCCGGACGCGGTGCGCTTCACCGTGGAGAACAGCACCGCCGCCATCCAGTGGCTGATCGAGCAGGGGGTGGACTTCACCCGCGAGGAAGACGGTTACCACCTGACCAAGGAAGGCGGTCACAGTCACCGCCGTATCATCCACAGTGCCGATGCCACCGGTCGCGCCGTGCACAGCACCCTGATAGAGCGGGTGCGCGCAGCGGAGAATATCGACTGCTTCGAGCACCATGTGGCCCTGGACCTGATCCGCCAGCCGGACCCGGGCAAGGGCCGCTTCCGCTGCGCCGGGGCCTATATCTACAACAAGGATACGGAAGAGGTAGAGCTGTTCCAGGCCAAGGCGGTAGTGCTGGCCACCGGCGGTGCCAGCAAGGCCTACCTCTACACCAGTAATCCGGACGGCGCCAGCGGCGACGGCATCGCCATGGCCTGGCGCGCCGGCTGCCGGGTGGCGAACATGGAATTCAACCAGTTCCACCCCACCTGCCTCTACCACCCCAAGGCCAAGGCCTCCCTGGTCACCGAGGCCCTGCGCGGCGAAGGGGCGCAGCTGAAGCTGCCGGACGGCAGCCGCTTTATGCACCGCTTCGACAAGCGCGGCGAACTGGCGCCGCGGGACATAGTCGCCCGCGCCATAGACCACGAGATGAAGCGCCTGGGCGCCGACTGCGTCTACCTGGATATCTCCCACAAGGACGCCGACTTTGTGCGCGAGCACTTCCCCACCGTGTACCAGAACTGCCTGCAGTACGGCATCGACATCACCCGGGAACCCATCCCGGTGGTGCCGGCGGCCCACTACACCTGCGGCGGCGTTATGGTGGATGAGTACGGGCGCACCGACCTGGACCAGCTCTACGCCATCGGCGAGACCACCTTCACCGGCCTGCACGGTGCCAACCGCCTGGCCAGCAACTCGTTGCTGGAGTGCCTGGTCTACGGCCGCTCCGCGGCACTGCACCTGGACGAGACCCTCGACGCGGTGCAGCCGCCCCGCCCGGCCCCGGCCTGGGACGCCTCGCGGGTGACCGACTCTGATGAGGACGTGGTGATCTCCCACAACTGGGACGAGCTGCGCCGCTTTATGTGGGACTATGTGGGCATTGTGCGCACCCGCAAGCGCCTGCTGCGCGCCCAGCACCGCATAGGCCTGCTGCAGCGGGAGATCCGTGAGTTCTATGCCAACTACAAGGTCAGCAGCGACCTGATCGAACTGCGCAACCTGTCGCTGGTCTCCGATCTGATTATCCGCTCGGCGCTGGACAGGCGGGAGAGCCGCGGCCTGCACTACTCTCTCGACTACCCGGGTCTGCGGGAGCTGGCAATGGACACCATCCTGGTGCCGGAGAACTTTGCAGACCAGCGGCAGTTTGTTTGATTTTTGGGGACTGGGGACTCGAAAGATTAGCTCCCCTCTCCCGCTTGCGGGGGAGAGGGCCGGCGGGAAGAACACTTCAGCGCGAAAAGCGCAACGCCGCCTGCAACCTGCGCCAGTCGTCCCGGTCCATCGAGTCCCGTGCCAACACCAGTCGCAGACGCCCACCCCGCAGATCCCGCCCGTTGATCACAATCAGCCAGCGCCACAGCACCAGTTCGCCGCGAAACTCGAATTCCCGCTGCTCCCCGCCGCCCGGCTGCCAGAACCAGCGCCGCTCGCGGGTGCTCAGCGTCCCCTGTATCGAACGCAACCGCCGCCATTCGATTCCCACATAGACCAGCACCAGCAGCGCCGCCGGCAGGAACAGATACAGCGGCAGGCGGCACCACCACAGCAGTGCCAAGGATTGCAGCGCAACCAGAATCAGCAGAACAGACAGGAGGCGGGACGGCGCCGCGGCGCAAGTGAGCCGGGCGCTGCGCTCGAGAAACCGGGGATAGGGACTACTCCTGGAGACCTGTGTTGTCACGGATAATCTGCACTATGCGCAGCAGCTCCGGATCGGCGGGATCCTCGCGGCGCAGGAACCAGGCGAACAGGTCCTGGTCCTGCTCGTCCAGCAGTCTGACATAGCGCTGCTGGTCAGCCTCATCCAGGGTCTCGTAGACATTCTCCAAAAACGGCAGCAGCACCAGGTCCAGCTCCAGCATGCCGCGGCGGCTGGCCCAAAAAAGGCGGTTGCGATCCATACTTCATTCCAACCCGGTTAAAAGTGCGCGCAGTATACCCCCTGCCCCATCAAACTTGAAAAGCCCGCGCCAATCCCCAAATAATCCCCCCAATCAACCCCGAGGTGGCAGGACTATGGATCAGCAGCAGTGGCAGGAATTTCTCGCAGGCGAAGGCGCCATCTGGGAGGGCGCCGATACCCAGAGCCCCTGCGCCCACTTCCCGGAGACGGAAGCCGAGCTGCACCTGATCGACCTGAGTCCGTTGGGCGCCGTCTCCGTCGCCGGTCCGGACAGCCAGAAGTTCCTGCAGGGCCAGCTCACCTGCGACCTGGTCACACTGCCGGATGGGCACAGCACCCTGGGCAGCCACTGCAATCCCAAGGGCCGCATGATCAGTGCCTTCAGCGCTCTCAAACTGTCCCAGGGCGAATTCATTCTTCGACTGCCGCGGGACCTCACCACCGTCGCGCGCGAGGCGCTGGCCAAGTACGCGGTCTTCTTCAAGACGGAACTGACCGATATCGGGGGCACTAACACCGGTGAAAGGCACCGCTGGCTGGGCCTGCAGGGCAAGAACGCCGCCGAGCGCGCCGTTCAAATCCTGGGACTGGATAGCCTGACCGCCGGCGAACTGCGCCCCTTCGACCTGAACGGCGAGCGCGCCATAGCCCAGGCGCTGAACGAGCAGCAGGTGGCGATCCTGGTTCCCAACGAACAGGCGCAGAATCTCTGGCGGCAACTGGACACCGAGGCCGACGCCGCCAGCTACGACCGCTGGCAGCAGTTGCAGATAGCCGCCGGTATCCCCCAGCTGCACGCCGCCACCAGCGAAATGTTTATTCCACAGATGGCAAACCTCCACCTGCTCGGCGGCGTCAGCTTCAAGAAGGGCTGCTATACCGGCCAGGAAATCGTCGCCCGCATGCAGTTCCGCGGCTCGGCCAAGAAGCGCATGTACCGCGCCCGCTGCACCTCCGGCGAAATCCCCGCGCCGGGGCTGGAGATCTACGGCGAGGGCGAGCAGAGCATCGGCAACCTGGTGGAGGCCTGCCGCGGCGAGAAGGGCATTGAGCTACTGGCGGTGCTGACCATCGCCAAGGTGGCCGCCGATGAGGAACTGAAACTCGCGGATGGTCGCAAGCTGGAATTACTCGAACTGCCCTACGACGCGGATGCGGACCCACTGGCATAAATCAGGTCAATATTTGTAAGCGTGTGTAGACAAACGGGGGCGCCCTCTACATCGCTGACTCGCGCCATCCCAGCGCTAGCCCTCCGGGCGCCTTCGGCTTCCAAATTTGTTCCCCACCAATTTGTCGCGACCACGGGCCGCTCCTCCAGGCACCGGTTGTCATCCAGCGACAGCTGCGAACTCCTGAGAAATGCGGGCTAGCCGCCCCCTCACACCTCCACCGCCACATGATCCAACTCCGCCGCCACCGGCAGACCCCAGTCGATCGGCTCCTGGCCGTTGTTCTGCAGATAGGCGTTGGCCTGGGAGAAGGGACGGGTGCCGAAGAAGCCGCGGTGGGCGGACAGGGGCGAGGGGTGGGGGGCGCGCAGGACCAGGTGTCTGTTGCGATCGATAAAGGCGCCCTTCTTCTGCGCGTAGCTGCCCCAGAGGATAAACACCAGTCCCTGACGCTGCTCCGCCAGCTTGTGAATGGCGGCATCGGTGAACTGCTCCCAGCCGCGGCCCTGGTGGGAGCCCGCCCTGCCCCGCTCTACCGTGAGGGTGGCGTTCAGCAACAGTACGCCCTGCTCCGCCCAGGGTTGCAGGCAGCCGTGGTCAGGGGGCTCTATTCCCAGGTCGGATTGCAGTTCCTTGAAGATGTTTTGCAGCGACGGCGGCAGGGGCACGCCGGGCTTTACCGAGAAGCAGAGGCCGTGGGCCTGGCCGGGGCCGTGGTAGGGGTCCTGGCCGAGGATCACCACCTTGACCTCGTCGAAGGGGGTGGAATTGAATGCGTTGAATATCTGCGGACCCGGGGGGTAGATCACCTTGCCCGCGGCCTTTTCCGCGCGCAGGAACTGGCGCAGTTCGGCCATATAGGGCTTGTGGAATTCATCACGCAGTACCGCGTACCAGGAGGGATGGATTTTTATGTTTTCCGGGACCTGCATGTTTTTTCCTTGAGTTTCGTAGCAGTCCCCTCTTCCCTTTGGGGAGAGGGTTGAGAGGGGAAACGGCGGTAAGCCCTCTCCCCCAGCCCCTCTCCCACAAGTGGGAGAGGGGAGTTAACGCAAAGCTTTCTTCACCTGCCGGCGCAGTTCGGGCACCACTTCTTCTTCAAACCAGGGCCGCTGGCGCAGCCACAGGGTATTGCGCGGACTCGGGTGTGGCAGCGGGAAATAGCCCGCGGGCAGCGCGTCGTGGTAGTGGCGCACATTCTCGGTGATGCTGCGCCGTTTTGGAAAAAGAGCCTGCGGCAGGTAGTGGCGCTGGGCGTATTGTCCCACCAGCAGCGTGAGTTGCAAATTCGGCAGCAGCGCCAGCAGGCGCTTGTGCCAGGTTTGGGCGCACTCGGGGCGCGGCGGCAGGTCGCCACCCTTGCCGCGGCCGGGGTAGCAGAAGCCCATGGGGACAATGGCGATACGGGATTCGTCGTAGAAGGTTTCCCACTCCATCTGCAGCCAGTCGCGCAGGCGGTCACCGGAGGGGTCGTTCCAGGGGATGCTGGTGGCGTGCACCCTGGTGCCCGGGGCCTGGCCGACGATCAGCAGGCGCGCGGATTCGGCGGCGCGCACTACCGGGTTTGGGCCCAGGGGCAGGTGTTCTTCGCAGAGGCGGCAGGAGCGAATTTCTTCGAGCAGGGTCGGCAGTCGGTCGGCGGTCAAAATTTACCTCAAGGATTGTTCAATCGAGCGGGCCTTCGGCCCGAGCCCTCTCCCCTAACCCCTCTCCCGCAAGCGGGAGAGGGGGAAAATCGATATGCAGCAGCAGTGCGCGCCTGTCTTCGGGATCCGCGGCGCGGCCGACGTTGTTGTTGTCCAGCACCACATAGATGCCGCTGGCGTCCACCGCCAGCCCCTCACCCTTGCCGTATTCAGTTTCCTCGTAGACGAATTCGGGCGCCTCTTCGATAGCGCGGTAATCGATACACCATTCGGCCTGCAGCTTTTCCAGGGAACGCCGGCACACGGCGAAGGCGTTGCGCTCCAAGGTAAAGAGGGCGCCGTCGTAATAGGCGAGACCGGTGATATCCTCGGAGCGGTTACCGAAATCCAGGCCGTCGACCGCGGGAATGGCGAAAATCTGCGGCTCGGCGCCGGGGCTGAGGCGCAGCAGCCCGCGAGGCTCGCGCTCCAGGGCGATCCAGAAATCGTCGCCGGCCTTGACCAACCCTTCGGCACCGGCATTGAACTTCTTCAGGTAGCCGCCCGCCCGGGCAAAAGCGGCCCAGCGCTGCGGCTGCCAGCCGGTATCCCCGCCTTCCATTTTTGCGATGCGGTTGTGCCGCTCGCTCACCAGATAGACGTTGCCGCCATCGCAGCTGATGCCCTCAAAATCCATATCGGCATCCGGCCGCACCATCTCCAGCAGCCCGGCGACCAGGCCCGCGGATTCCCCCTCCGGCACATCCAGCCCGCTGATTTGCTTTCGGGATTTCAGCGCGGCCTCGACCAGATCCACCGAATAGATTTCCGCGGAGTTCTTGTCGGAGGCCGCCAGCAATTCGCCGCCGCAGAAGCTCAGCCCGGAGATATCCAGGCCGGCGCTGCCGTCCAGCCAGTGGCTGGCGAGCAGCTGCGCCGGGCTGACGGGAGCCGCTGCCGCGAACGGTGACAACAGCAATAGAGTGGAGAGCATCAGTTTTTTTAACAAGGGAGCTCCCTGGATCAATCGCGGAAGTTATCGAACTGCAACGGCTGCTCCAGCTCCTTGTCCCTGAGCATCGCGATCACCTGCTGCAGGTCGTCGCGCTTCTTGCCGGTAACCCGCACCTGGTCACCCTGGATGGCAGCCTGCACCTTGAGTTTTTCGTCCTTGATCATCTTGACGATCTTTTTTGACAGTTCCTTGTCCAGGCCATTTTTCAGGGTGACGGCCACCTTGACCTGCTTGCCGGACTGCTCCTTCTCGCCCACGTCCATCGCCAGCGGGTCGATACTGCACTTGATCAGCGCCGCGCGCAGCATGTCCACCATCTGGTCCACCTGCATGTCCGATTCGGCGCGCAGTGCCAGGGCGAAATCGTTCATCTCCACTTCCGCGTCCACGCCCTTGAAGTCGAAGCGGTTGGTCAGGGTGCGGTTTACCTGGTCCACGGCGTTGGTCAGCTGGTGTTTGTCCACTTCGGATACTATGTCAAAGGAAGGCATCTTTTATCTCCGTTCTCTATTTCAATATTCCGGGCACAATCTCCACACTCTGTTCGGCGGAGCTGAGCCAGATATGGCCATCCTGGATGGTCACATTCAAATCCATATTGCGCTCGGCCATGGCGGCCAGCTGCTCCGTGGCATCCGCCGGCAGCAGATACACACGCAGATTGTCGAAACGCGCCGGCGCGTCCCCCAGCTTCTGCCACCATATGGGCGCGGTGCGGCGCCCGTAACTGTACACCAATACCTGCCTGGCGCGGTTGCAGGCCTTGCGCAGCCGCTCCTCCGCCGGCAGGCCCACTTCTATCCAGAGGTCGATGTCGCCACCGAGGCTCATCTGCCAAAGGTCCGCCTCGTCGTCGGAGGAGAGGCCGCGGGTGAACTCCAGGCCGTCGGAGGCGTTGAGGGCGAAGGCCAGGAGGCGCACCATCATGCGTTCGTCGGTTTCCGACGGGTGGCGCGCCAGGGTCAGCGGGTATTCGCCGTAGTGGTCCCGGTCCATATCGGCGATCTGCAGCCGGGCTTTGAAGATAGTCGCTTTTAACGCCATTTCGGCTCCATTACAGCTCAATAATTGCGTCGATCCCGGCAGTGGGGGGACGGCGGGCTATTCTAGGTGAGTTTCCCGGAAAACTCTTTTTGAACCACAGGGATATTCGGTATGAACTCTGTATTCCCCCGGGGTCGCCGCCTCTGCACTGGCGCCCTGCTCTGCCTGCTGGCGCTGTGGCTCAGCGGCTGCGGCATCAACAATATCCCCGCCTACGACGAACAGGTCAAAGCCGCCTGGGCCCAGGTAGAGAACCAGTACCAGCGCCGCGCCGACCTGATCCCCAACCTGGTGAAGACCGTCAAGGCCTACGCCGCCCACGAGCGCGAGACGCTGCAGGCGGTGACCGAGGCCCGCGCCAGGGTGGCCTCCATGCAGGTGGACGAGAATCTGCTCAACGACCCGGCCAAGCTGCAGCAGTTCGAGGCGGCCCAGGCCCAGCTCTCCAGCGCCCTGGCGCGCCTGATGGTGGTGGTGGAGCGCTACCCGAACCTGAAGGCGGACCAGAACTTCCTCGCCCTGCAGTCACAGCTGGAGGGCACCGAGAACCGCATCGGCGTGGCGCGGCGGGATTATATCCAGGCTGTGGAGCGCTACAACCGCGAGATCCGCACCTTCCCAGGACGCATCTGGCATATGATCCTCTACAGCGACATGCCCCTGCGGGAGACCTTCCAGGCCACCAGCGAAGATGCGGAAAAGGCCCCGGAAGTCGATTTCCAGTAACCGACCCGCCGATCCGCCATGACCTGCCGCCGGCTCGCCATCGCCGCTGCCGCCCTCGCCGCGCTGCTCTGCACCGCGGGGGCGCTTGCCGATGTGCAGTTCCCGCCCCTTTCCGGCCGGGTGGTGGACAGGGCCAATCTGCTGAGCCCGGAGACGGAGTTCAAACTGACGGAAATCATGCAGCAGCACGAGAAGGAGACCAGCAACCAGCTGGTGGTGGTCACCCTGCCGGACCTGCAGGGACTGACCATCGAGGAGTACGGCTACCAGCTGGGGCGCGAATGGAAGCTGGGAAAGAAAGGCAAGGACAACGGCGCCCTGCTGATAGTGGCGCCCAATGAGCGCAAGGTGCGCATCGAGGTGGGCTATGGCCTGGAGGGCGCGCTGACGGACGCCCTGTCGGCCAATATCATCCACACCAAGATATTGCCGAAATTCAAGGCGGGCGACTTCGACGGCGGCGTCACCGCGGGCATTCAGTCGATGATCGCCGCGATTGGGAACGAGTATGTGGCCGAACCCACGGAAACCGGCGGCGACCGCCGCCTGGCCCTGCTGGTGGGCCTGTTACTGCTGCTGGTGATGCTGCAGCTGTTCGGCGCTTCAGTGCTGGGGGCCCCGGCCGGCAGCCGCAACTACCGTCGCGGCCGTTATGGCGGCTATTACGGCGGCGGCGGCTTCGGCGGTGGCGGCGGATTTGGAGGCGGCGGCTTCGGCGGCGGGGGCGGCGGCTTCGGTGGTGGAGGCGCCTCGGGGGGATGGTGATGCTCAACAGCCAGTACCGGCGAAGGCTCGCCGACACGATAAAAGAGGTGGAGTCGCGCACCGACGCGGAGCTGGTAACGGTGTTGGCGCGGCAGGCGGACAATTACCTCTATATTTCCACCCTGTGGGCCGCCTTCCTGGCCCTGCTGCTGGCGCCACTGATGCAGTTCCTGCCCTGGTGGCTGGATTACCAGCAGGCATTTACCCTGCAGTGGATACTGTTTATCGCCCTGGCGGTGCTCTTCCGCTGGCGGCCGCTGACCATGCGCCTGGTGCCGAAAAAGGTGAAGTTCTGGCGCGCCGCCAACCTGGCCCGGCGGCAGTTCCTGGAGCAGGAACTGCACAATACCGAGGGCCGCCTGGGACTGTTGATCTTCGTCGCCGAGGCGGAGCACTATGTGGAGATACTGGCCGACCGCGGCCTGGCCGAGCAGATCACCGACGAGAACTGGCGGGAAATCGTCGAGAATTTCATCCGCGAGATAAAGCGCGGCAAGACCGGCGAGGCCTTTGTGCACTGTATCGAGAAGTGCGGCGAGCTGTTGCAGGAGGCCGCCCCGGCGACGGCGATCAAGAACGAACTGCCCAACCACCTGATCATCCTGGATTGAGCGCATGAAGATTGGAAAACCCACCCTGATAGCCGCAGTCACCCTGCTGCTGATCCTGGTCACCTACGCCGTCAATGGCGCCCTGACCCAGAGAAATGCCTCGGCCGCTGAAGACCGCGGGGGCAAGTCGCGGTTTGCGCGCCTGTTCGAGCGCAGCGATGTCAGCCTGGAGCAGCGGATACTGAAGCTGGAAACCTCTCTCGACAGTGCCAACCGGATCCAGTCGGAGTTGCTGGAGCTGGTCGAGGACCTGCACCAGCGCCTGGACCGCTACGCGCCGCAGCTGCCGGAGGAGCCCGGCACCGCCGCGGTCAGTGTGGCGGAAGAGCACCACCTGGAAGACGAACAGCTATCCCGCCGGGACCACTACAACCGGCACCGGCAAATGCAGCTGCAGCGGCTGATCGACGCCGGTCTCAATCCGGACAGGGCGGAGTTTGTGCTGGACAAGCAGGAGCGCTTCCAGTTCGAGCATATGAAACTCGCCTACGAATACCGCCACCTGAAAAACAAGTCCTCCGAGGAGGCCGAAGCCCTGCGGGAGCAGCTCAGCATCTACAGCCACCCGCGCAAGATGTTCGAGCACGAGCTGAGCGAGCAGGAGTTTGAACTCTACCTGGAGGCCAACGGCGGGCGCCAGGAGATGCAGATCGACAGGGTGGTCGCAGATACGCCCGCGGCCAGTGCCGGCCTGAGGCCGGGGGACAAGATCATCTCCTATAACGGCGAACGGGTCTTCCATATGGGCGACCTGCGCACGCAGGTCTACCGGGTGGAACCGGGAAAAACCGTCGCCGTGGAGGTGCAGCGGGCGGGGAGTTCGAGCAGGGAAGTGATCTATGTGCCCAGCGGGCCGCTGGGAATCCAGGGCTGACAAATCCGTAGGAGCGGCCGTTGGCCGCGATCGGGTTCTCGGGCTACCCCAGACATCGATCGCGGCCATGGGCCGCTCCTACTTTTGCCCTCTCCCTCGGTCCTGTTTACTCGCGCCGTCCATGGCACTCGCCCCAGCCCCCAAGTTGCCACTGAACCAGCCGGGGCGATAAGGTAGAAGCTTACCCCGGCGATCGCGGACAGGGGGAAACACAAACTCCCGCGGTACCGGTGCACTGGAAAATAAGAAAAGGAGAAAGGTACCGTGCGTAATCCCACAACAAGAATACTTCCTCTTCCCGGCTATCTGCTGCTGGCTATCAGCTGCCTGCTGTCCGCAGCTGCCGGCGCCGATACCCTGGAGGTAAAAGCGCCGGTCACCGAAGCCGTGTTGTTTCCCGATCAGGCACAACTGACACGCAGCGCCGTGCAACGGCTCCCCCGGGGGCGCCATCAGCTGTTGGTAACCAATCTGCCGGAACTCGACCTGAACTCGCTGCAGGTGGAAATTCAGGGCGCGGCCCTGCTCGGTGTGCGCGAAGGCGAAGCCAGCGAAGCCGAAGACGTCTCCCGCAACCGCCGGGAACTGGAACAGAAAATCACCGGGCTGCAACAGGCCCTGAAAGCGGCGGAAGCGGAAGACAAGCTGGACCGGCAACAGATAGAACGCATGCTGTCACTGCTGGGCCAGGGCAACGAAGGGCCCGGTTTCTACGCGCAATTGCCGATTGCTGA
The DNA here is from genome assembly GCF_059834885.1 of Microbulbifer sp. SE14. Lineage (NCBI taxonomy): Bacteria > Pseudomonadati > Pseudomonadota > Gammaproteobacteria > Cellvibrionales > Microbulbiferaceae > Microbulbifer > Microbulbifer sp. SE14. The sequence continues at coordinate 119,849 of NZ_JCBAJA010000007.1, forward strand.
GTGGCCCAAGGCCTGGGCAGAGATCCGCGAGGCGGTGGACCAGCGCCAGGCGGCCATCAACCGGCGGGATCTTCAGCGCCTTTCCCAGCAGCGCGAACTGGAAGCCCTGCGCCAGCAGCATCAACTGCTGGGACGCTCGCAGCGGAAGCGCACGCAGCTGCTGCTGGAAGCCGAGGCCCCGCAGTCGCTGCAGGCGGAACTGAAACTGCGCTATTTCACCGACATGGCTTACTGGGACAACCAACTGGACATAAACCTGGCCAGCGCTGCTGAGGAGGTGGCGGTCAGTAGCGTGGCACTGATCAGCAACGAGACTGGTGAGGACTGGCTGCAGGTGGCCCTGACCCTGGGGCTGGTGCCCGCAGGCTACCGCAGCCTACCGGAACCCACTCCCTGGGTGGTGGATCTCGCAACCCGAAGAAAAAGTTCGGACTTGATGATGGTGGCGCAGCCAGAACCAGTCGCCGAGTTGGAAGAAGTGGTAGTTACGGGCCTGCACATGCCGCAAGCCCGAGCCCACGGCTTCGACATGCGCATCCCCCTCGAACCAATGGACCTGCCCAGCGACGGCAGCAGTGCGCGCGTGTCCTACCAGCGCGCCACCTTCCCGGCAGTCCTCAGCCGCGAGAGCTACCTATGGCAACAGCCGGCGGTGCTGCTGGTCGGCGAGTGGCAGAACCGCGCCGAGCTGCCCTGGCTGCCCGGGGAAGTCACCCTGCTGCGCGACGGCCAGCGCCTGGCCAGCTACCGTCGCGATTCCACCATCGAACCGGGTGAGACCCTGCGCATGAGCTTCGGCGACGACCCGCGCCTGCAGGTGGAGATCGCGCGCGAACCTGCAAGCCGCGGCAAAACAGGCCTGATCAACCGGGAGAACACCTTCTCGTCCCTGCAGAAGATCACGCTCAACTCCAGTTACGACAAAGCCGTTTCTGTGGACGTCTTCGACCGCTTGCCGGTTGCCGCCGACAGCAGCATCAAGGTTGCCGCCAAAGGCGACCCCGCGGACGAGACGAACGTGCGCGACGTCAAGGGATTGCAGCGCTGGCAGCGCCGGGTGGAAGCTGGTTCTTCGGCGGTTCTCAGCGCGGGCTATGAGATACGCTATCCGCGGGATGAACAGCTGAGTGGCATCTAGTGTGGTGTAAGGTACTAAATACGGTTATCAGCGGGCCGCTAAGCGGCCAGATGCAAGACGCATTTGCGCAGGCGTAGTTGTTCTACGTCAAGCAAATGCAACGCCGCAGATGGCTGCTTAGCGGCCCGCCCGAAGGGAGCCCCCCAAAATGCCCACAGCGGCGTTGCCGCTCTTGGAAAGGGCGTGCCATTCCCTGCGAGCGGCGCCTTGCTGTGAACATTTTGGGGGGCTCTGATAACCGCATTTAGTACCTTACACCACACTAGGTGCCGAGCCGGGCTCGGCGTTCCCAGGGTGCGCTATTGCAGGGATGATAGGGATATGCGTTATTCCGCAGCTTCCGGGCGCATATGCGGAAACAGCAGCACATCGCGGATCGACGGCGAGTCGGTCAGCAGCATCACCAGGCGGTCTATGCCGATGCCCTCGCCGGCGGTCGGCGGCAGGCCGTATTCCAGCGCGCGGATGTAGTCGGCGTCATAGTGCATGGCCTCGTCGTCGCCGGCGTCCTTCTCCGCCACCTGGGCCCTGAAGCGTTCCGCCTGGTCCTCGGCGTCGTTCAGCTCGGAGAAGCCGTTGGCGATCTCGCGGCCGCCGACGAAGAACTCGAAGCGGTCGGTGACGAAGGGGTTGTCGTCATTGCGCCGCGCCAGCGGTGACACCTCGGTGGGGTACTCGGTGATAAAGGTCGGCTGGTCCAGGCGGTGCTCGACGGTCTTCTCGAAGATTTCTATCTGCACCTTGCCCAGGCCCCAGCTGTCCTTCAGCGGGATCCCCAGCTTCTCTGCCACCCTGCGCGCGCGCTCCAGGTTGTCGATATCGGCGTGGCCGAGGCCCGGGTTGTAGCGCAGGATGGAATCGAACACCGACAGGCGCGCAAACGGCTTGGCGAAATCGTAGCTGCTGCCCTGGTACTCGACAGTTGTGTTGCCCAGCACTTCCGAGCAGATGCCGCGCAGCATCTCCTCGGTCAGGTCCATCAGGTCGTTGTAGTCCGCGTAGGCCTGGTAGAACTCGAGCATGGTGAACTCGGGGTTGTGGCGCGTGGACAGGCCCTCGTTGCGGAAGTTGCGGTTGATCTCGTAGACCCGCTCGAAGCCGCCCACCACCAGGCGCTTCAGGTACAACTCCGGCGCCACGCGCAGGTACATATCGATATCCAGCGCATTGTGGTGGGTGATAAACGGCCGCGCCGTGGCGCCGCCGGGAATCACCTGCAGCATCGGCGTCTCCACTTCCATAAAATGGTGGCCGTTGAGGAAATTGCGGATGTACTCGATGATCTTCGAGCGGGTGCGGAATACCTCGCGGGATTCCGGCGTCGCGATCAGGTCCACATAGCGCTGGCGGTAGCGCAGCTCCTGGTCGGCGATTCCGTGGAATTTTTCCGGCAGCGGGCGCAGGGCCTTGGTCAGCAGCGTGTACTCCTCGCAGTTGACGTAGAGGTCGCCCTTGCCGGACTTGTGCAGCGCACCTTTCACGCCGACGATATCGCCGATATCCCAGGCGCCGAAGCGCTCCTTGATATCCCGCTGTGCGGCCTTGTCCGCGTACAGCTGGATGCGACCGGACACATCCTGGATCACCATAAAGGGGCCGCGTTTGGCGAGGATGCGCCCGGCCACGCAGGCGCTTTTGCCCAACTCTTCCAGCTCTTCCTTGGATTTTTCACCGAACTCAGCCTGCAGGTCGGCGGCGAGGTTTTCGCGGCGGAATGCGTTCGGGAAGGCATTGCCCTTCTCGCGCAACGCAGACAGCTTGGCGCGGCGCTCGGCGATGAGTTTGTTTTCGTCTTGCTGGGTTTGGGTATCAGTCATGGTGAATCGTCATTTGCGATTTAAAAGGTTCTTGTAGGGTGCGCCGCGCGCACCGCTACGTTGAGTGGGCGCACGGCGCACCCTACGCGGGTTCAGATTCTTACAATCCCGCCTTGAGGCTCGCCTCGATAAACTGGTCCAGGTCGCCGTCCAGCACCGCCTGGCAGTTGCTGGTCTGCACGCCGGTGCGCAGGTCCTTGATGCGCTGGTCGTCGAGGACATAGGAGCGGATCTGGCTGCCCCAGCCGATATCCGCCTTGCTTTCCTCCATCGCCTGCTTCTCGGCGTTGCGCTTCAGCATCTCCTGCTCGTACAGCTTGGCGCGCAGCATCTTCCAGGCCTTGTCGCGGTTCTGGTGCTGGGAGCGCTCGCTCTGGCAGGCCACGACGATACCGGACTCGATATGGGTCAGGCGCACCGCCGAATCGGTCTTGTTCACGTGCTGGCCACCGGCGCCGGAGGCGCGGTAGGTGTCCTCGCGCACCTGGGACTTGTCCACCTCGATCTCGATATTGTCATCGATCTCCGGTGACACGAAGACAGAGGTAAATGACGTGTGACGGCGATTGCCGGAATCGAACGGCGACTTGCGCACCAGGCGGTGCACGCCGGTCTCGGTGCGCAGCCAGCCGAAGGCGTGGTCGCCCTGAAAGTGGATGGTGGCACTCTTGATACCGGCCACTTCCCCCGCAGAGGCCTCCTCCAGGGTGGTCTTGAAGCCGTGGGCCTCGCCCCAGCGCAGGTACATGCGCAGCAGCATCTCCGCCCAGTCCTGGGCCTCGGTGCCGCCGGAGCCGGCCTGGATTTCCAGGAAGGCATTGTTGGGGTCGTTCTCGCCAGAAAACATGCGACGAAACTCGAGCACACCCAACTGCTGCTGGAGGCCCTCGATCTCATTGGAAACCTCGGCCACCGAGTCCTCATCGCCCTCTTCCACCGCCATTTCCAGCAGCTCGCGGCAGTCGGAGATACCAGCGTCCAGAGTCTCGATGGTTTTCACCACCGTTTCCAGAGAGGAGCGCTCGCGCCCCAATTCCTGGGCGCGCTCGGGATCATCCCAGACACTGGGCTCGGCCAGTTCCAGCTCGACCTCGGTCAGGCGCTCTTTCTTGCCGGCATAGTCAAAGATACCCCCTAAGAACGTCGGTGCGCTCTTCGAGGTCTTTCAGTTGATTGAGGAGGGGGTTGATTTCCATGAATTCTCGGATTCCGGGCTGTGTATAAAGCGGCGCGCATTCTACCGCAGCGCGCCGGGGGGGTTCCAGTGGCCCCAGGTTCAGTGGAGCTCCGTAGCGGGCTCCGGGCGCCTAGCCCGTGTCCCGCAAGCAGCCACCGGTAGCAGGACCACCACCACACCCACTATGCGCCCGGTGGATCTGATTCAGGTACCAAACCAGTTCATCAGCAGCCCCGCAACGATAATCTGCGGCAGGGTCAGCAGCGGCAGCGCAAAGGCGATCCTCCAGGAGCCGCTGGTGTCCCTGATCGACATCAGCTCCGTGTAGTCGGTGGATACGCCGGCCATCAGGAAGGAAAAGGCGTTGCCGGGCGCGCTGGCGCGGCTGAAGATATCCGCCGCCAGCGGCGTGGCGCCCTCGGAGCAAACCTCGAGGATGGTGGCGGCCACCAGGGTAGCGCCCAGGCCCAGCAGCGACGGGCCGAACCACTGCTGGAATACCGCCGGGTCCACAAAGGCGCGCACCAGCACCGCCAGCACTATGCCCACCAGCAGCCAGCGCACTACCATCTGCGAGCCGCGAATACCCTCCCACAGCAGGCCGCCGATACTGGTCGGCGTCAGCTCGGCCCGCTGCCAGAGCCCCGCCACCTCAGCGCGCCAGTCGTAATCCTCCGGCAGCTCCACGCTGTTGGGATTGGAAGGCAAGCGGCCCCGCTCCACCAGCCGATCCGCCAGGTAGCCGGCAACCAGTGCGATCACCGCCGAGCAGAGGATAAACAGCAGGGTCCACCAGAAACCGATCAGCGCGATCAGGATCACCGTCAGTGACAGGGAGTTCCAGGGGCTGGCGATCAGGAAGGCCATCACCTGCCCCAGACTGGCGCCGCGCTTGTACAGCTGCATGCCCACCATCAATATGCCGTGGGAACACAGGTCGAAGAAGAGCCCCGCCAGGGTGGCGCGGAACAGGCCGCGCTTGCTGCCGCCGCGACCCAGCGCCTCGATTACCAGCTCCTGGGGAATACGCCCCAGCAGGCCGACAAACAGCGCGCCCGCCGCCACGCCCCACCACATGGTGTGCACCAGCTCCACCACGCCGGTGGACATATGGTGCAGCCACTCCGGCATTGCCGACAGATCCAGCACCCAGTAGCTGAAATAGAGAATCGCCACCAGCGACAGGCTGCCCCACAACAGCCAGTCGATGCGCCCGTGGGGCTCATCCGCACAACAGGCGGAGGTGTGCGATTCCACCACCACCGCCTCCGGCGGCGGCTGGGGTCCACAGCACTTGTCAGTCATGGGCACCTCCGGAAAGGCTGTCCAGGATCGCGCACTCCGGCGACTCGTCGCCAGCGCAGCTGTCCGCCAGATTGCGCAGGGTCGCGCGCATCTCACGCAGATTGCGCAGCTGTTCCTCGATATGCGCCAGCTTCTCCTTCACCAGCAACTTGGCATCGTGGCTGCGGCGCGCCGGATTGCGGTACAGCTCCAGCAGGTCGCGCACCTCGTCGATGGCAAAGCCCACCGCGCGGGCGCGCTGGATAAAGCGCAGCGTCTCCAGGTCCCGCTCGCTGTAGTCGCGGTAGCCGTTCTCCGAGCGCCCCGGGGACAACAGATCGATGGACTCGTAATAGCGCAGCGCCTTGGCCGTCAGGCCCGAGCGCCGCGCCGCCTGGGAAATATTCATGCAACCTCCCGCTTTCTTGCGATTTGACACGATGCAGGAGGTTAGAGATTACCTCAAGGGGAAGGTCAAGTGTCGTGGGGAGAGGAACCGCCACCGCCGTTTTCCGGGCAGCTGCCGCGCTGCTGGTACTGGATCTGGTCAGCGGGATCGAAGCCCAGTTCCAGGGCCGCGTCCAGCGAATCCATGGAGATCAGATGCAGCAGAATATCGCCGGTGGGTCCGCCGCAGACCGCCGGGTACATGCGGTCAGTGCGGGTGCCACAGCGGGACTCCTGCACCTGTACGCCGCTGTCGGTCAGTTTGGCGCTGCTCTGCTCGAGGGAAGTGCCGCCGCCTTCACACTGGCGGTTGCCGCGCCCCTGGAACACCCAGACCAGCTCCTCCGCCTGCACTGCCGGTTCTTCCGCTGCCATCTGCTCCTCCTTGCCGGGAGACTCGGTGGATTCCGTTTTTTTATCCGCCCGCTGGCCACAGGCCCCCAGGGACAGGGTGAGGACAGATACGAGCAACAGTAAACGTGTATTTCTCTTCAATTGAGCTTCCTCCGTAAAGCTTGGGACCGGCTTTCGGGTCAGCCGAGCGCCAGCCAGGCGCCGACACCCAGCATCAGGGTGCCCGCAATGCGGTTGATCAGGCGCAGATTCTCGCCGCTCGCCAGCAGGCGGCTGAGGGTGCGCCCACCGCCAGCGTAAATCAGCAGGCACAGGGTTTCCAACAGCAGAATGATAGCAAGCAGCACCGCCAGCTGCGGCGCCAGGGGATGGCTGTCGCTGATAAAGGGCGGCAGCAGCGCGACAAAGAAGGCCCAGCCCTTGGGGTTGGCCACCGCGGTGACGAAGCCCTGGGCCGCCAGCGCCCGGCGCGAGGGCGCCGGCGCACCACTGCGGTCCTCCGGCGCCGCCATCGCCATACGGCCCCGCGCGCGCCACATCTGCACGCCGAGCCAGGCCAGATAGGCGCCGCCACAGTATTTGAACACCTGGAAGGCACCGGGGTATTTCAGCATGAAGGCGGCGATGCCCAGCACCGCGGCCACCGCCACCAGCGCCACGCCGGTCAGTTCCCCGGCCATCATCCACAGGGTGCGGCGCACCCCCAGGGTCATGCCCATGGTCAGCGCCAGGGTCATGCACAGCCCGGGCGTCACTGAAACAAAAAAGAAAGTGGGCACGAACAGCGCCAGCAGCGAGAGGTCGATTGCGCTCATCAGTGATGGGTTCCCGTGTGGTTACCGTAGTGGCTCACCAGCATGCCGGCCAGCATCAGGCCGCAGCCGAGCAACTCGCGGGCGCTCAACAGTTCGTTGAGAAACAGCCAGCCCGCCGCCAGGGCGAACACCGCTTCCAGGCTCATGATTACCGTGGCGTGGGAGGGAGCCGCGTGGCGCTGCGCCAGCAGCTGGAAGGTAAAGGCGATGGCGGTGGAGAAGACCATCATATAGGCGATGGGCCAGGCGGCGTCGACGGCGGACTGCAGGCTGGGCTGCTCTACGAGCAGGGAGGCCACCGCCGACAGCAGGCCACACACCAGGAACTGCACACAGGCCAGCCGCAGCGCATCGTAGCGCCGCACCAGGTGATCCGCGGACAGCACCTGCACCGCGAATACGAAGGCGCTGGCGAATACCATCAGGTCCCCCACCAGCTGCGACTCCTCGCTGAAGTCCGCCAGCCAGTAGAGTCCCACCAGCGCCAGTGCTATGCCGGCCCAGGTCCAGCGGTTGGTCCTGTGCCCCAGGGACAGGCCGATCACCGGCACCAGCAGCAGGTAGAAGCCGGTGATAAAACCCGCGCGGCCGGCGGTGGTGTACAGCAGGCTGGCCTGCTGCAGGGCGGCGCCGAGAAACAGCCAGAAGCCGAGAATGGCCCCGCCCGGGAGGCAGGCCCGCCAGGTGAATTTGATCCGGTGACCGCCCTCCTCGCCGGGCTGTATCTGGATGTCGCGGCGCGACGAGAGCCAGTAGACGATCGGAACCAGCAGCAGGCCGCCGAGAAAGAAGCGCCAGGCGTTGAACGCCAGCGGCTCAATATGCGCCATGGCGACTTTTTGCGGCACGAAGGCCACACCCCAGAAGAGGGCGGCCAGTAGCAGGAGCAGTTCGGCTTTTGCCTGTTGTCCTTTCATTACATCACTTCCAGAAATTCCATTGTCCGCAGGAGCGGCCGTTGGCCGCGATGCCGGGAGCACCGAGTTCCAGTTCGGCAATCGCGGCCAACGGCCGCTCCTCCAGGGGTATCGGCCCGTTCAGTCAATCAGATGGCCTCGAGGTGGCTCACCAGCAACTGCAGGGACTCGCGGCCGCGATATTCGTTGATATCCAGCTTGTAGGCCAGCAAAACCTTTTCCGCCGGTTGTGGCCACTGGTCGGTGTCCACGTTGAAGGCAATCGCGTCCAGCGCCAGCTGCGGGTTGCCCTGCGGGGCCACCACCATCTTCAGGTGGCGCTCGCCGACGATGCGCTGCTGCAACAGCAGGAATTCGCCGTCGAACAGCGGCTCCGGAAACGCCTGGCCCCAGGGCGCACAGGCGCGCAGGGTGGCCGCCGTCTGCATGGAAAACTCCGCCGGCTCCAGCTCGCCGTCGGAATCTATCACCGCCTGCAGCTGCTTCTCTGTCAGGCGGTTGCGCACCGCCATTTCGAAGGCGTCGACGAAGACGGGGAAGTTTTCCAACGGCAGGCTGAGGCCTGCCGCCATCGCGTGGCCGCCGTACTTGGTGATCAGCTGTGGGTGGGCGGCGGCCACATCGCTCAGGGCGTCGCGGATATGCAACCCGGGAATGGAGCGCGCCGAGCCCTTGATCAGGCCCGAGGTTGAGGTACTGTCCCCCTCGGCGAAGGCGATCACCGGGCGGTGGAACTTCTCCTTGATGCGGCTGGCGAGTATGCCCACCACTCCCTGGTGCCAGTCCTCGTCGTAGAGGCACAGGCTCCAGGGGACTTCGCCGTCCAGCTGCAGCTTTTCCAGCGCCGCCATGGCCTCCCGCTGCATGCCCTGCTCTATCGCCTTGCGGTCCCGGTTCAGGGCGTCCAGCTCGGCTGCAAGTTCGCGTGCCTCGGTCGGATCCCGGGTCAGCAGGCAGCGGATGCCGGTGCCTATATCGTCCAGGCGCCCGGCGGCGTTGATGCGCGGGCCGAGGATAAAGCCGATATCGGTGGTGGACAGCTTGCGCTGGTCGCGCCCGGCCACCTCCAGCAGCGCGGCGATACCCGGGCGGCAGCGGCCGGCGCGGATGCGCGCTATGCCCTGGTGTACCAGGATGCGGTTGTTGTGGTCCAGCGGCACCAGGTCCGCGACCGTGCCCAGGGCCACCAGGTCCAGGTATTCGGCCATATTGGGGGGGCTGATGCCGCTATCGGCGAACCAGCCATTCTCCTCCAGTGCACTGCGCAGGCGGCTCAACAGATAGAAGATAACCCCGACGCCGGCCAGGTTCTTACTGGGAAAATCGCAGTCGGGTTGGTTCGGGTTGACGATGGCATCCGCATCCGGCAGCTCGGCCCCCGGCAAGTGATGGTCGGTAACGATTACCGTCATGCCGGCGGCCTTGGCCGCGGCCACACCGTCGATACTGCTGATGCCGTTGTCGACGGTGATCAGCACGTCGGGCCCATATTCCCTGGCCACCTCGACGATTTCCGGGGTCAGGCCGTAGCCGAAGTCGAAGCGGTTGGGCACCAGGAAGTCGACGCCCGGCGCGCCCATGGCGCCGAGGGCCAGCACCGCCAGGGTGCTGCTGGTGGCGCCGTCGGCGTCGAAGTCGCCGACGATCAGGATCTTCTTCTGTTCGCGCACCGCATCCACAAGCAATGTCACCGCGGTTTCCAGGCCGCGCATGGCCAGGGGCGAGTGCAGTCTGGCCAGCCGGTGATCCAGCTCGGCCTCGCTGGTGACGCCGCGGCCGAGCAGCACCCGCTGCAGGATTTTCGGGGTATCAGAAGCAAAACGGCCAGTGGAGAAATCCACTGGCCGCCGCTGAATTCTTGTGGTCATTCTTGCTCAGCTGTTTTCTAGGTATCGAGTGCCGTCGCGATAAAGTCGTGGACCTGTTTGAGGTCGTTGGGCAGCACTTTCATGCGCTCTGCGCGCTCGAACAGGTCCTGCATATGCGCCGGCAGGGGAATTTCATGGGTGGGCAGCGCGCGGGCCACCGCCTCGGGGAATTTTGCCGGATGGGCGGTGGAGAGGCAAACCATCGGCTGCTCCGTCGATTTGCGCACTTGGCGCGCCGCCTCGACGCCGATGGCGGTGTGCGGGTCCAGCAGGTACTCGCAGGACTCGTAAACCTCGCGGATCACCTCGACGGTGCACATATCGTCGACCCGGCAGGAGGAGAAGACCTCCCGCGCCTTGCCCAGTGCTTTCTCGCTCAGGTGCATGGGTGCGCTGCGGTCCGCCAGCAGTTCCGCCACCGCAACGCCGTCGCGGCCGTATAGATCGAACAGCAGCCGCTCGAAGTTGCTGGACACCATAATATCCATGCTCGGTGACAGGCTGTGCACCAGCGGCTTCGGCGAGTGGTCGTTGTCGCTGATGCAGCGGTGCAGGATATCGTTGGCATTGGTGGCGATCACCAGCTGGTCGATGGGCAGGCCCATCTGCCGGGCCAGGTAGCCGGCGAAGATATCGCCGAAGTTGCCAGTGGGCACGGAGAAGTTGACCGTCTTCTGTGGCGCGCCCAGGCGCAGGGCGGCGTAGAAGTAGTAGACGATCTGCGCCATGATGCGCGCCCAGTTGATCGAGTTGACCGCCACCAGGCGGCGGCCGTCGGGAAGAAAGGACTGGTCGGCAAAGCTGGCCTTGACCATGTTCTGGCAGTCGTCGAAGTTGCCCTCCAGGGCGATATTGAACACATTGTCCGACAGCACCGTGGTCATCTGGCGGCGCTGCACCTCCGACACGCGGTTGTGCGGGTGCAGGATAAAGATATCGATATTGTCGCAGTGGCGGCAGCCCTCGATGGCAGCAGAGCCGGTATCGCCGGAGGTTGCCCCCATCACCACCACCCGCTCGCCACGCTTTTCCAGCAGGTGGTCGAACAGCTGGCCGAGGAACTGCAGGGCGAAATCCTTGAACGCCAGGGTCGGGCCGTGGAACAGCTCCAGAATCCACTCGTTGGTATCCGTCTGCACCAGCGGCGCCACGGCGCTGTGGCGGAAGCTGCTGTACGAACGCTCGATAATGCCGCGCAGCTCCTCGCCGGAGAGATCATCGCCGACGAACGGCTGGATAATGCGGAAGGCGAGCTCGCGATAATCCAGCCCCGCCATTTCGGCAATTTCCTCGCGGGAAAATTTGGGCAGGCTTTCCGGCACATAGAGGCCGCCATCGCTGGCGAGGCCCGTCAGAACTGTGTCGGCGAATGAGAGAGACGGCGCGCGGCCGCGGGTGCTGATAAATTTCACGGTGTGGTTCGTTGTCTAGATTGAAAAACCATTTGTAGGAGCGGCCCGGCCGGGAGCGGCCGTTGGCCGCGATCAATGCCGATCGTTTGGCACAATATGAAGCCCTGACGCCGCCGGTGGCCATCCGGCAAACGTTTGCCGATGAGGCTGTTGCCGGATGGCCACCGGCGGCAGGGCCGATTCGGAGCCACTGTATTCGGCCCTGCAGGGAACAGGAAGTCAGTTAGCCGAGCGTCTCGACCCGAATCCGCACTACCTCGCCCTCGACGGTATCCAGCGCCTCTATCTGCGTCACCGCCTCGCGCAGGCGGGCCTCCTTGGCGCGGCTGGTGAGTATCACCACCGGCACCAGCGCCTCGCCCTCGGCGGGCTCGTGCTGGATCAGCGCCTCTATGCTGATGCCCTGGTCGCTGCAGATCTTGGCCACCTGGGACATGACGCCGGGCTTGTCGTGGGCGGAAATACGCAGGTAGTAGCTGGTCACCACCTCGTCCATCGGCAGCACCTGGGTGCCGCCCTGGTTGCCCTTGGCCACGCCGGCCGCCGGCACCCGCTGGTCCGGCCTGGCCTCCAGGGTTCGGGCCACATCGACGATATCGGCGATCACCGCGGAGGCGGTGGCCTCGGCGCCGGCGCCGGCGCCGTAATAGAGCGTCGGACCTACGGCGTCGCCGTTTACCAGCACCGCATTCATCACCCCGTTCACATTGGCGATCAGGCGGCGCTGGGGAATCAGGGTCGGGTGTACGCGCAGCTCCACACCCCGCTCGGTGCGCCGCGCTATACCCAGGTGCTTGATACGGTAGCCGAGTTCATCGGCGTAGCGGATATCCTCACTGGACACACCGCTGATGCCCTCCGTATACACCTTGTCGAACGCCAGCGGCATCGCGAAGGCCAGGGAGGCCATGATCACCAGCTTGTGCGCCGCGTCTATGCCCTCGACATCGAAGGTAGGGTCCGCCTCGGCGTAGCCCAGCTGCTGAGCCTGGGCCAGGGCCTCTTCGAAGCTGCGCCCCTTTTCGCGCATCTCGGTGAGGATATAGTTGCCGGTACCGTTGATGATGCCCGCCAGCCACTGGATGCGGTTGCCCACCAGGCCCTCGCGCAGGGATTTAATGATCGGGATACCACCGGCCACCGCCGCCTCATAGGCGATGGTCACGCCCTTTTCCGCGGCCGCGGCGAAGAGTTCGTTGCCGTGCTCGGCGATCAGCGCCTTGTTGGCGGTGACCACATGCTTGCCGTTATTGATGGCGGCCAGCACCAGCTCCCGGGCCACGGTGGTGCCGCCGATCAGCTCCACCAGTATGTCCACGTCCGGGTTGTTGGCCACGTCGAAAATCTCGCGGGTGACCTTCAGCTCGCTGGTATCGCAGGCCGGATTGTCGCGGCGCGCCCCGACTTGCACTATTTCCAGCGGGCGCCCGCAGCGCGCGGCAATCTCGCTGCCGTTGCGCGCCATCACGTTGACAGTACCGCTACCGACGGTACCCAGGCCGCAGATGCCGATGCGTGCCGGGCGCCGCGGGCTCTCCACCTGGAGAGGGTTTGCCAGTTCGGTGGTTTCTTCGACGGGTGCGCTCACAACTTCCCTCCGCGCAAACAGCTCAATCCCAAAAGGACCCGGACGGCCCGGGCGCCGGACTCAAGCCAGGCAACAGCGCAATAAGTGGTAATGAAAAACGATAAAAGGACGACAACCTTACTGAGGTGAAGGGGAAAATGTCAATAAAATTGCGCGCTCGTGCCGACCCTTTGGCGCGCCTGGGGCCCCTTCCGTCACCCTTTCATTCATTGACAGACAAAGGCGCTACCAGATGCTATAAAGGCATCTACTAGCATCAGGTACCGCCACCCTGCGAAATTGCGCCAGCGGCCGCTTTGCGCAAAATAGGCGGCACCTGAGAGCGGCGCAACCAGCGGTAAATCGATGAAGAAAACCCTGATCCTCTACACCGGCGGCACAATGGGCATGCGGCGCAGCGCGTCCGGCTATGTACCGGATGCGGATCTGGAGGCCCTGCTGGCAAGACTGCTTGCCGGTATAGCCAGCCAGTTGCCCGAGTACGATTTCCTCGCCCTGGAGCGCCTGCTGGACAGCGCCAATATGCAGCCGGCCGACTGGTACCGCATCGCCGCCTGTATCCGCGACAGGTACGGCCATTACGACGGCTTCGTGGTACTGCACGGCACCGACACCATGGCCTATACCGCCTCCGCCCTGTCCTTCGCCCTGCAGGGGCTGGACAAGCCGGTGATAGTCACCGGCTCGCAGATACCGCTGCGGGAGATGCGCAGCGATGCCCACAACAACCTGATCGCCGCCCTCCTGTTGAGTGCCGACGAGGCGCTGACCGAAGTCTGCCTCTACTTCAACGGCAAGCTGCTGCGCGGCAACCGCGCCACCAAGGTCAGTTCCGGCTCCCTGGATGCCTTCGCCTCCCCCAACTATCCATTGCTGGGCGAAGTCGGCATACAGGTGGATATCGACAGCAGCGCCCTGCTGCCGGCATCGGCGCGGCGCAACTTCCAGATCCCGGCGTTTGCCGATGGCGGCGTGGTGGTACTGAAACTCTTCCCCGGCATATCGCCATTCTTCCTGAACAAGATGCTGGAATACCGCCCCCGGGGACTTGTGATGGAAACCTACGGCACCGGCAATGCGCCGACGGAAGACAAGACCTTCACCGGAATATTGGAGAAAGCCGGCAGCCGGGGCACCATCTGCGTGGCAGTATCCCAGTGCCTGGAGAACCGCGTGGAGCTGGGCAAGTATGCGGCCGGCTCGGCACTGCTGGAGGCGGGCGTGATCGGCGGCCTGGATATGACCACCGAGGCCGCCTACACCAAGCTGAACCACCTGCTGGCCAGGGGCCTGCCGGAGACGGAGGTGCGGGAACTGATGCAGACTTCGCTGTGCGGGGAGTGCACCCTGCTCCACTAGCGGAAAAAAGTCCGACGACTTCGCCAGACACGGACCACCAATGAGCAAAGACTTCTCGCAAAACCTGCGCCTGCTGTGCAGCTACTACCGCTCCATCGCGGATGTGTGCCGGCGCATGGGCGTCAACCGGGCGCAGTTCAACAAATACCTGAGCGGAGACACCCAGCCCTCCCGCTACACGTTGACGAAGATCTGCGACTTCTTCGGCGTCGAGCCGCACGAGATACTGATGCCCAGCGAGCAGTTCGCGCAGATAGTGCGGGTGCGCAGCACCCCCGGCAGCAGCCAGGCCCCGCGGCGGCCATACAGCGCGGATATAGAGCGGCTGATGCAGGAATCGAAGGGGCGTGCAGACAAATACCTGGGTTTCTATTTCGAGTACCACTACTCGATGACCTTCCAGGATCACATTATCCGCAGCCTGCTGCACATAGAGTCCGATGGCGACGGCTACTACTTCCAGCGATTCGAGCGCATGCGCTACCCGGACAGGGACGAGTGGTACAAATCCCGCTACCGGGGCATGCTGTTCTTTCTCTCCGAACGCATCTTCCTGATCGGCTACGAGGCGCTGACCCGCAATGAGATAGCCCAGACCATTCTCTACCCTACCTACAAGAGCCGGGTGAGCTACCTGTCCGGCCTCAAGCTGGGCGTCTCCGCCAGCGACAGGCGCGAGCCGGTCTGTACCAAGGTGGTACTGGAATCCCTGGGGCGCAATATCAGCATCAGGAGCGCGCTCAAACTGTGTGGCGTCTTCGGCCCGGAATCGGAGGAGATCAATCGCAATATCCGCGAGAACATTCGCGCGACGAATACAGAGGGGCCGCAGAGTTTCTTTGCCACGCCGCTTTAGAAAAAATGCTGATTAACAACGTCGACAGCCAGATGTGAAGACCCTGCCGCCACCCAACTACCCAAACACAGGCATACCGGGCACGGCCCATAGGAAGCAGTAATGACAAGCGAATTCCACACCCTGAAACCCACACCGCTGTTCACCGCCGGCGCCGCCCTGCGCCGGGAGCACGACCTCCTGGGCGAGCGCGAGATACCCGCCGATGCCTACTTCGGCATACAGACGCTGCGCGCGCTGGAAAACTTCCAGATCACCGGCATCACCCTGAATCACTTCCCAAACCTTGTGAAGGCGCTGGCCATGGTCAAGAAGGCCGCCGCCCGCGCCAATCGTGAACTCGGCTACCTGCAACCGCAACTGGCCGATGCCATTGGCAGTGCCTGCGATGAGATTATCGCCGGCGAACTGCACGACCACTTCCTGGTGGACATGATCCAGGGCGGTGCCGGCACCTCGACCAACATGAACGCCAACGAGGTGATCGCCAACCGCGCGCTGGAACTGCTCAGCCACGAAAAGGGCGACTACAAAAAGGTGCACCCGAACAACCACGTGAACCTGTCCCAGTCCACCAACGACGTCTACCCCACGTCCATCAACCTGGCGATACTGCTCAGCTACAGCGACCTGGTGCACTCGATGGAACAGCTGTGCCTGGAATTCGACAAGAAGGCCGCCGAGTTCGCCAGCGTGATCAAGATGGGCCGCACCCAGTTGCAGGACGCCGTGCCCATGACCCTGGGCCAGGAATTCGCCGCCTTCGCCGCCACCGTGCGCGAGGACGTGGACCGGGTTAAGGACCTGGTGGTGCTGTTCAAGGAAATCAATATGGGCGGCACCGCCATCGGCACCGGTATCAATACCGACCCGGACTACCGCCAGCTGGTGGTGAACGCCCTGTCGGAAATCTCCGGCATCGATTTCGTCTGCGCTGAAAACCTGGTGGAGGCCACCTCGGACATGGGGGCTTTCGTGATTTTCTCCGGCGTGATGAAGCGCATCGCGGTGAAGATTTCCAAGATCTGCAACGACCTGCGCCTGCTCTCCAGTGGCCCCCGTGCCGGCATCAACGAAATCAACCTGCCGCCGATGCAGCCGGGCTCCTCGATCATGCCCGGCAAGGTCAACCCGGTGATCCCCGAGGTGGTGAACCAGGTGGCCTACCAGGTGATCGGCAACGACCTCACCATCACCCTCGCCGCGGAGAGCGGGCAACTGCAGCTGAATGTGATGGAGCCGGTGATCGCCTTCAACCTGCTGCAGTCCATGCGCCTGATGACCCAGGCCATGGACACACTGGCACACCGCTGCGTCAACGGCATCACTGCCAACGTGGAGCGCTGTCGCGAGCTGGTGGAGAACAGCATCGGCCTGATCACTGCGGTGACGCCGTTTATCGGCTACGAGAACGCCACCCGCATCGCCAAGGAAGCACTGATCGGCGGGCGCAGTGTCAAGGAACTGGTATTGGAGGAGGGATTGCTGAGCGATGAGGAGCTGGGCGATATCCTCGCACCGGAGAATATGACCCAACCGCGCAAGGTAGCGCTGAAAGCAAAGGCCTGATGACAGAGGAAGCCGGCAGCGACCGCTGCCGGCGAACTCGCAATCAGATACCCAGCGCCTTCACCATGGTCTCCGGCGGCAGGTAGCCGGGCACCACGCTGCCGTCCTGCATCACTATGGTGGGCGTGCCGCGTACGTCTATCGCCTCGTTGCCCAGCTTGTACTGCTCCGCCACCGGGTTGTTCTTGCACACCTTCAGCGGCACATTCTCGCGGTTTTTCAGCGCGGTCAGGGTGCTGTTGCGGTCATCCGCACACCAGGCGGTGGCGATCTTGCGATAGCCGAGGGAGTTCAGGCCGGCGCGGGGGAAGGCCAGGTAGCGCACCTCGATACCGCGCTTGTTCAGCTCCGGCACATCGTTGTGCAGCTTGCGGCAGTAGCCGCAGTCCACGTCGGTAAACACGTAGATATGTGCCTTCTTCTCACCCTTGGGAGAGAAGACGATCATATCGTCGACGTTCTGCGCCTCCATGATCCTGGCGCGCTGCGTGGTGCGGCGCTGCTCGGAGAGGTTCGTCAGGCCACTGTTCTTGACCTGGTAGAGGTCACCGAAGATGAAGTGGCTGCCGTCCCTGGAGACGAACAGCGTATTGGCGCCGCCGTCCACTTCCACTTCGTACAGGCCGCTGATCGGGCTCTCGCGCACTTCGCCGTAGCTGGCCTTGGGATTACCGGCCGCGAGGCGCGCCTTGATGGTTTTCACCACTTCGGCGTCGACTTCCGCCTGGGCCGCCGGCCCCAGCAACGCGAGCAGTGCGCCGACCAGCATCAGCGGCTTGTTGAATAGCGTCATTCCCGATAGCTCCTTCAATTCTTCGTAGACTTCGACTGGTTCACCGGATTTCGGTTCCAGCCAGTATGGCACCATTTGGCGACAATGGATTCCTATGGCGCGTTTTACCATATCCGGCTGGCCGAGACCATGAACCAGCGCTACCCCCTCGGGTGGTGCTCCCGGTGCAGCTCCTGCAGGCGCGCCTTGGCCACCTGGGTGTAGATCTGGGTGGTGGACAGGTCCGTGTGTCCCAGAAGCAGCTGGACAACCCTGAGATCGGCGCCGTGGTTGAGCAGGTGGGTGGCGAAGGCGTGGCGCAGCGTGTGTGGCGACAGCGGCTTCCCGATCCCGGCCACCCCGGCCCAGTGCTTGATCCGGTACCAGAAGGTCTGGCGGGTCATCGGCCGACCGGCGCGGCCGGGGAAGCAGGTGTCGCCGTCCCCCGGCGGCAGCAGCTGCGGCCTGGTGGACTTCAGGTAGCGCAACATCCAGTCCTGGGCCACCTCGCCCATGGGTACCAGCCGCTCCTTGCCGCCCTTGCCGAACACCCGCACCACTCCCTGGCGCAGGTTGACCTGGGACACGCTCAGCTCCACCAGTTCGGTGACACGCAGGCCGCAGGCGTAGAGCAGTTCCAGCATGGTGCGGTCGCGCATGCCGATGGCGGTGTCGGTGTCCGGCGCATCCAGCAGCGCCTCCACATCCGCCTCGGTGAGGGACTTGGGCAGCGGCTTGGGCAGTTTGGGGTTCTCGATCAGCGCCACCGGGTCTTCCTGTATCAGGCCCTGGCGCAGGCAGTAGCGGTAGAAGCTGCGCAGCGAGGCGAGGGCGCGGGCGCTGGAGCGTGCAGAGTGTTTCAGTTTGTGCTTGTGGGCGAGGAAGCCCTGTACCTGCTCCCGCCCCGCGGCCAGCAGCTCCCTGCCGCCATGCGCCTTACAGAATTCCGCAAAGGCGCGCAGATCCCGGCCGTAACTGTCACGGGTATGCTCGCTGGCGCCGCGCTCGGCCCAGAGCATATCCAGCCAGCGGGTGATCAGGGGTTGCTGTTTGGCGGTGGTTTCCATAGGCGCATTAAAGCACAAATGTCGCAAGGCATTCGCAGTCCCGGGTCCCGACTCGAATGCCGCCAAGTTAGGGTTTTCGATTCGGCTCTACCACCGGTGGCCGCCCGGGAAAAAGCCTCATCGGCAAACATTTCCCGGGCGGCCACCGGTGGCAGAGCCTTACATTGTGCCGGAGGAAAGATTATTGCCCGCTTAATTTAGTGCCATTCACCAGGGTGCCAGCTCCCATCGAGGGCGAACACAAGGTTCGCTCCAGCCGCTCCAGGCACTCGCGGCGCATTCGCCCCCTACAGACAAGCCCTGTGCCGGACCGGAATCCCCAGACACAAAAAAGCCGGGGCATTTCTGCCCCGGCTTCTTCGTTCGCGATCAGAGAAAAACTTAGCCGAGCTTCTCTTTGATACGCGCCGCCTTACCAGTCAGGTTGCGCAGGTAGTACAGCTTGGCCTGGCGCACGTCGCCGCGGCGCTTGACAGTGATACTGTCCACCAGCGGGCTGTGGGTCTGGAAGGTACGCTCTACGCCGACACCGTGGGAGATCTTGCGCACGGTGAAGGAGGAGTTCAGGCCGCGGTTGCGCTTGCCGATCACCACGCCTTCAAACGCCTGCAGACGCTCGCGGTTACCTTCTTTTACCTTTACCTGAACGACGACGGTGTCGCCCGGGGCAAAGGCCGGAACTTCGCTTTTCAGCTGTTCCTGTTCCAACTGCTGAATGATTTTGTTGGTCATTTGGAATGCTCCCAAATAGATTGTGTAGCTTCTCAGCTAGTTCACCGAACTGTTCACGCCTCCCGGCGAGTCCGGCATCATGGATACCCCAAACCTTTAGAGGTAGGGGCACCTTTAAGTTTCTTCGGACTTCCGCTCCCGCTCTATCTCATCGAGCAGCAACTTCTGTTCCTTGTCCAGCTCCAGCTTCTCCAGCAGGTCAGGCCGGCGCTGTTGCGTGCGCGCCAGCGCCTGTTTCAGGCGCCAGCGGCGAATTCGCTCGTGGTTGCCGGAAAGCAGCACCTCCGGCACCGCCCTGCCCCGGTACTCTTCCGGGCGGGTGTAGTGGGGGCAGTCCAGCAACCCTTGGGCGAAGGAGTCCTCCACCGCCGACTGATCGTGCCCCAGGGCACCGGGAATCAGCCGGGTGATGGCGTCCACCATCACCATGGCGGCGAGTTCGCCACCACTCAAAACATAGTCGCCGATGGACCACTCTTCGTCGATCAGCGTTTCGACGATGCGCTCGTCGACACCCTCGTAGCGGCCGGCCAGCAATACCAGGTTGCCGGCTTCGGACAGCTCTTCCACGCCGCCCTGGTCCAGCTGCCGCCCCTGGGGCGACAGGTAGATGCTGCGTACGGCCGCGCCGTCCTCCCCGGCCCAGGCGCGCGCGGCGCCCAGCGCCTGATAGAGGGGCTCGGCCAGCATCACCATGCCCGGACCACCGCCGTAGGGGCGATCGTCCACGGTGCGGTGTCTGTCACCGGTGAAATCCCGCGGATTCCAGCAGCGCACCTCCAGCAGGCCGTCTTTGACCGCCCGCCCGCTGATACCGTAGTCGGTCAGTGCGGCGAACATCTCCGGAAAGATACTGACCAGGGCGATGCGCTTGGGGCGCATCGCTAAAACTCCGGATCCCAGATGACGGTGATAATTCCGGCATCCAGGTCGATATCGGTAATGTACTCGCCGGGCAGGTAGGGGATCAGGCGCTCGCGCTTGTCCTCGCCGCCGCGCACCACCAGTACATCGTTGGCGCCAGTTTCCATCATGCGCACCACGGTGCCGAAGTCGTACTCGTCTCCGCCGAAACGGCTGACTACGCGCAGGCCCTCGAGCTGGTGCCAGTAGTACTCGCCCTCGCCGAGTGCCGGCATCAGATCCCGGCTGACAGCGATATCGCGCTGGCAGAAGCGGGCGGCCAGGTCGCGGTCATCGACGCCCTTGATATGGACGATCAGCCCCTTGCCGTGGCGCTTGCCGCTCTCGATCTGCAGCGGCTCCCAGCCGTTCGGCTCCCGCAGCCACCAATCGGAAAACTGCAGGATATTGTCCATCGGCTCGGTATAGGAGTGCACCTTCACCCAGCCGCGGACACCGTAAACCGCGGTTATGCGCCCGACAGTGACCAGTTCACCGGATTTGGATCCGCTGCCGTCAAGGTCCAGTACCACGGGCGCAACCACCTGGTTCGACTTAAGCGGTTTCTTTCAGCAGTTTGCTGACGCGATCGGAAACCTGCGCGCCCTGGCCTACCCAGTAGTCGACGCGCTCGCGGTCGATACGCAGACGCTCTTCCTGACCGCGGGCGACCGGGTTGAAGAAGCCGACGCGCTCGATGAAACGACCGTCGCGGGATTTGCGGCTGTCGGTGACTGTCAGGTGATAGAACGGGCGCTTCTTAGCACCGCCACGAGCCAAACGAATGGTTACCATGTAGCTTTCCTGTAGTTTCAACACACTTCGACCGCCAGGGGCGGCCGAACAAAAAACCGGGCGCCGGCAACCTGGCCGGCTGAAAGGCGGCGTATTCTAATGGACGCGCCGGGGTTTGTATAGCGTCTGTGACGGGACTCGGGACTCGGGACTCGGGACTCGGGACTCGGGACTCGGGACTCGGGACTCGGGTAAGAGTAACGGCGCAAGATGCGAAGGCCCTGCTGCCACCGAGTCAGCTACAGAGTTCCAAAGCGGGCGAACACACAAGGTTCGCCCGCACGTCATTTCTTGCGGAAGCCGGGAGGCAGGCCGCCGGGCATGCCGCCCCCGCCGAGACCCGGCATGCCGCCCATACCGCGCATCAGCTTGCTCATGCCGTTGCCCTTGAACTTCTTCATCATCTTGCCCATCTGCTTGTGCTGCTTGAGCAAACGATTCAGGTCCTGGATCTGGGTGCCGGAACCGGCGGTGATGCGGCGTTTGCGGGAGCCGGTGAGGATATCCGGGTTGCGGCGCTCGGCGGGCGTCATGGAGCCGATGATGGCGTCCATGCGTTTGAACTCCTTGCCCATATCGGCCTGCTGCGCCGCCTGAGCCAGCCCGCCCATGCCCGGCATCTTCTCCAGCAGGGAGCCGAAGCCGCCCATATTCTGCATCTGTTGCAACTGGTCGCGCAGGTCCTCAAGATCGAAACCCTTGCCCTTCTGCACTTTCTTGACCAGCTTTTCAGCCTTGGTCTTGTCGATCTTCTGCTCCGCCTCCTCGATCAGCGACAGGATGTCGCCCATACCGAGGATGCGCGAGGCGATGCGGTCCGGATGGAAGATCTCCAGGGCATCGGTCTTCTCGCCGACACCGATAAACTTGATCGGCTTACCGGTCACATGGCGCACGGACAGGGCCGCGCCGCCGCGGGCGTCGCCGTCCGCCTTGGTCAGGATCACGCCGGTCAGCGGCAGGGCCTCGTCGAAGGCCTTGGCGGTGTTGACCGCATCCTGGCCGATCATGGCGTCGATCACGAACAGGGTTTCCGCCGGATTCAGCGCACTGTGCAGCTCGCGGATCTCGTCCATCAACTGCTCGTCGATATGCAGGCGGCCGGCGGTGTCCACGATCAACACATCGGCGAACTGCTTGCGCGCCGCGTCCACCGCACCCCTGGCGATATCCAGGGGCTTTTGTTCTGCGCTCGAAGGGTGGAAGAGCGCATCCACCTCGCCGGCGAGGGTCTCCAACTGCTTGATGGCCGCGGGGCGGTAGACGTCCGCGCTCACCACCATCACTTTCTTCTTCTCCCGCGCCTGCAGGTATTTGGCCAACTTGGCCACGCTGGTGGTCTTACCGGCACCCTGCAGGCCCGCCATCAGGATCACCGCCGGCGGCTGCACCGCCAGGTTCAGCGGTTGCGCCGCCTCGCCCATCACGCTGACCAGCTCGTCCTGTACTATCTTGACGAACTGCTGGCCCGGGTTCAGGGCCTTGCTGACCTTCTGGCCCACCGCCGCGGTGCGTACCTGCTGCACAAAGGCCTTGACCACCGGCAGCGCCACGTCCGCCTCCAGCAGCGCCTTGCGCACCTCGCGCAAGGTATCGCGGATGTTGTCGTCCGTCAGGCGCGCCTTGCCGGTGACTTTCTTTAACGCCGCCGATAAGCGGTCGCTCAGGTTATCGAACATAGGTACGTCTCGATCTCTCTGCTAGCGGGCATAATAGGTGAAAGGTACGCCCGCGGTCTCTGCGGAAGCCGGACCGGGCTCCCCTCTTCAAGGCGCGGGAGTATAGCGCAGGCGGCCTTTCCAGCACAGGCGCACTGTGACACACTGCCGCCCTATCGCAACCGAGATACGGATTTTATCGATGGCGGCATTCGCCCACTGGACGGCTATTGCACTCTATCTGGCCACTACCATCGTGGCCGCCCTCGCCTTCGCCCGCAAGCGCCAGCCCGACAACCGGCTGCTGCTGGGTCTGCTGGCGACTGCGCTGCTGGCCCACGGCATCTCCCTGCATGACACCCTGCTGTCGCCCGCCGGCTACCGCTTCGATCTGCTGGCGATGCTTTCCCTGATTGCCTGGGCCGTGAACCTGCTACTGCTGATCCTCGCTACAGGCCGCCCGCTCACCCTGTTGATACTGATACTGGCCCCGCTGGGCGCACTGACAGAGCTGGCAGCGGTGCACTCCTGGGGCGGCGTCGCGCCGCGCCAGCAGCTCTCCGCCGGCATTGCGGTGCACGCCCTGCTGTCCATCGCCGCCTACTCCCTGCTCGCCCTGGCCACCCTGCAGGCCATCTACCTCTACTACCTGAACCAGCAGCTGCACAACCACAGGCCCGGCGGCATCAGCCGCCTGCTGCCGCCGCTGCAGAGCATGGAGTCCCTGCTGTTCGGCCTGATCGCCTTCGGCCAACTGCTGCTTACCGCATCGCTGCTGACCGGATTCCTGTTCGTGGATGACTTCTTCGGTCAGCACCTTGTGCACAAGACCGCGCTGTCGATCGTCGCCTGGGTACTCTACAGCATCCTGCTGTGGGGGCGCTGGAAGTGGGGCTGGCGCGGCAACACCGCGGTGCGCTGGACCCTGACCGCCTTCGCGGCGCTGATGCTGGCCTATTTCGGCAGCAAATTGGTGCTGGAAGTCATTCTGCAGCGGGGATAGGTGAATGCCTCCGGGTTGCTGCCCGGACCGAAGCGTCCGAAAACTTGCGAGCGCTGGAATTCTGTTTCAATATCTCTGCTTCGCCATAAAAAGAGTTCTCCCTTGAACGAGATAGCACCCGGCCTGCTGTTTGCACTGATAGGCCTGCTGATAGTCATTTCCGCCTTCTTCTCCAGCTCCGAAACCAGCATGATGGCGCTCAATCGCTACCGCCTGCGCCACCAGGCCAAGAGCGGCCACCGCGGCGCCAAACGGGCGATGGAGCTGCTATCGCGCCCGGACAAGTTGATCGGCGCCATCCTGATCGGCAACAACCTGGTCAATATTCTCGCCACCGCTATCGCCACCGCCGTGTTCACCCGCTTGTACGGCGATGCGGGCCCGGCCTATGCAACCGCAATGCTGACGGTCGTCATCCTGATCTTCGCCGAGGTCACACCCAAGACCATCGCCGCCCTGCGCCCGGAAACCATCGCCTTCCCCGCCTCGCTGGTCCTGCGCCCCCTTCTTTGGCTGCTGACGCCGTTCGTTTGGCTGGTCGGCAGCATTTCAAACGGCCTGGCGCGGCTGGTCGGCGTGGAGGCGACCGCCGGTACCGAGACCGAGCACCTGGCGCCAGAGGAGCTGCGCACCGTGGTGTTCGAGTCCGGCGCCCTGCTGCCGAGCAAGCATAAGGGCATGCTGCTGAACGTGCTGGACCTGGACCAGGCCACGGTGGAAGACATCATGATCCCGCGCAACGAGGTGGTCGGCGTGGATCTGGAGAACAGCGGCGACGAGATACTGCGGCAACTGGCGGAGAGCAGCTACACCCGCCTGCCGGTCTACCTGGGCGATATCAACCGCGTGGTGGGTATACTGCACCTGCGCCGCGCCGCACAGATACTGCGCGACGGCCCGGAGGAATTCAGTGCGGAGCGGCTCAAGTCCTACACCGACGAACCCTACTTCGTACCCGAAGCGACACCACTGCCCACACTATTGATGAACTTCCAGAAAAAGAAACGCCGCATGGGCCTGGTGGTGGACGAGTACGGCGAGGTGATGGGCATCGTCACCCTGGAGGACCTGCTGGAGGAAATCGTCGGCGACTTTACCGCCAGTCCCGTGCCCAGCGAGGACGAGGAGATAGTGTCCGCCGGTGAGGGCTGGTACCTGATCGAGGGCGGCACCTCCATCCGCGATATCAACCGCACCCTGCACTGGGAACTGCCCACCGACGGCCCCAAGACCTTCAATGGCCTGGCGATGGAGCATCTGGAGAGTATTCCCGACGGCAATATCAGTTTCTATATCCTGAATTATCTGGTGGAGATCGAGGAAGTCTCGGAGAAGATGATTACGCGGGCGCGAGTCAAGAAAATGAATGCGGGCAGGTCGCCCTGACCGCCCCGAGCAATCAAATCGGCGATCAGGCGAAGTCCATCGACAACTGCTTCACCGGCGCAAAGCTCTGCCGATGTATCGGGCTGGGCCCCAGCTGTTCCAGCGCCTGCAGATGGGCCTTGGTCGGATAGCCCTTGTGGCCGGCCAGGCCGTAGCCCGGATACTTCCGGTCCAACTCCACCATCTCCCTGTCCCGGGTCACCTTGGCCAGTATCGAGGCAGCGGCAATGGCTTCCACCCGGCCATCGCCCTTGACCACTGTATCGCAATCGTAGTGCCAGTCCGGCTTTTTATTGCCGTCCACCAGCACGAACTCCGGCTGCATGTGAAGCTGCTCCACCGCGCGGCGCATGGCCAGCAGGCTCGCGTGCAGGATGTTCAGCCGGTCGATCTCCACCACTGTTGCGCGCGCGACGGCAAAACAGAGTGCGCGCTCGCGTATCTCATCGAACAGCGACTCGCGTTTTTTCTCGCTCAGCTTTTTGGAATCCGCCAGCCCCTCGATCGGCCGCGCCGGATCGAGGATTACCGCGGCCGCCACCACATCCCCGGCCAGCGGGCCGCGCCCGACTTCGTCCACGC
Source organism: Microbulbifer sp. SE14 (assembly GCF_059834885.1). Classification (NCBI taxonomy): domain Bacteria; kingdom Pseudomonadati; phylum Pseudomonadota; class Gammaproteobacteria; order Cellvibrionales; family Microbulbiferaceae; genus Microbulbifer; species Microbulbifer sp. SE14. The sequence continues at coordinate 145,348 of NZ_JCBAJA010000007.1, forward strand.
CGGCCAGCAACTCTCCTTTGTAGGGGCAGGTATAGGGCGGCAGAGCTTCCTGTTTTTTCATGGTTCTTTCTTGTTCTTCGCAGGAGCGGCCGTTGGCCGCGACCCCAGTTGATCAATATACGGAGATCGATCGCGGCCAACGGCCGCTCCTACGGGGATTCAATCAATTTGCAGACGGCATCGGCAGCGCGCTCCGAGGCGTTGCGCCGCAACTGCTGGTGCAGGTCGTCGAATTCGCGCTGCAGTTGGTCGTACAGCAGCGGGTCGTCGAAAAACTGCAGCAGCGCCGCACCGAGGTTTTCGGGGGTCGCATCCTTCTGCAGTATCTCCGGCACCAGCTCCCTCTGCGCCAGCAGGTTCGGCAGGGCCACCCAGGGGGTGTGTAGCATGCGGGAAAAAATCGCGTAGGACAGCGTTGCCATCTTGTAGGCCACCACCATTGGCTTCTTCAGCAGCATGGTTTCCAGGGTGGCGGTACCGGAGGCGATCAATACATTATCGGCGGCAGCCAGGGCCTGATGGGAATTGCCATCGAGCAGTGTCACCGGCAGATCGGAAAACTCCTCCAGCAGCGCTGCCAGCTCGGCGAGTCGCTGCTCGTTGGCCGCCGGCAGTACGAACTTCAATTCGGGGCGCCGCTGGTGGCACCAGCGCGCGGTCTGCAGGAACAGCGGACCCAGCAGTCGCACCTCGCCACCGCGACTGCCCGGTAGCAGCGCGATTACCCGGTCGCCCTCCGCGAGACCCAGTTCGCGCCGCGCCGCCGCCGTATCCACCTGCAGCGGAATCTCATCCGCCAGTGGATGGCCGACAAAGGTGACCGGCACCTGGTGTTCCCTGTAGAAGCTGGCCTCGAAGGGTAGCAGCGTCAGCATATGCTCCACCGCGCGGGCTATCTTCTTGATACGGCCGCGGCGCCAGGCCCAGACGGAGGGACTGACGTAGTGCATGGTGGGAATGCCGGCAGCTTTCAGGGATTCCTCCAGGGAGAGATTGAAGTCCGGCGAGTCGATGCCGATAAACAGGTCCGGGGGATTGCCGATAAAGTGCTGGCGCAACGTGCGGCGGATTTTCAGCAGTTCCGGCAGGCGCTTGAGCGGCTCCACCAGACCCATCACCGACAGCCGCTCCATCGGGAACAGGGTCTTCGCACCCAGTGCCAGCATGCGGGGCCCGGCGATGCCCTCCACCTGCAGGTTCGGGAAGCGCTTTTGCAGGGCGGCGATCAGGCCGGCGCCGAGGATATCGCCGGAGGCCTCGCCGGCGACGATTCCCATGCGCAGTGGTTTATCCTCGGCTGTCACTCAGTTAAGTCCTCTCTTTGCAGGGCCGAAGGTGCCCGAACGGTCCGATCGCGGCCACCGGCCGCTCCTGCAGGGTGCGTGCAACGGCAAAAATGAATCAATCAGGTTAGCGGACTATGCCGCGGGTGGAGGATTTGAGGGAGTCGATCCAGGGCTGGATCACCGGTGACTGCTCGCGCAGCTCGGCCAGCGCCTCCAGCGCCTCCTGCAGGGTCAGGCCGCGGCGGTAGACGATTTTGTATGCCTTGTTGACCAGCGCGATTTCGTCGCGGGAAAAACCGCGGCGGCGCAGGCCCTCGGCATTGATGGTCTTGGCCTCCGCCGGGTGGCCGGCCACCATCACATAGGCGGGCACGTCCTTGCCGATGGCCGCGCCCATGCCGGTGAAGGCGTGCTCGCCGATGGTGCAGTACTGGTGCACCATGCTGAAGCCGCTGAGAATCGCCCAGTCCCGCACCACGACATGGCCGGCCAGGGCGACATTGTTGACCAGGATGATGTTGTTGCCGATGACGCTGTCGTGGCCCACGTGGGCATAGGCCATGATCAGGTTGTCGTTGCCGATGGTGGTCTCGCCGCGGTCCTGCACCGTGCCGCGGTGGATGGTGACCCCCTCGCGAATCACATTGTTGTCGCCGATCACCAGGGTGGTGTCCTCACCCTTGTATTTCATGTCCGGCGTGTCCTGGCCCACCGAGGAAAACTGGTAGATGCGGTTGTTTTTACCCAGCTTGGTGGGTCCGCTCAGCACCACATGGGAGGCGATTTCGCAGCCGTCGCCAATCTCCACGCCCGGCCCCACCACCGTGTAGGGACCGATACTCACCCCGGAACCGATAACCGCCGATTCATCGACAATGGCAGTGGGGTGGATATTCGTCTGCATTCTGCGCCCTGCTCCTCGGAAGCTGAAAAATCCGGCCAATTTAAATGCGATTCTAATACAAAGGAATCGAATCGATCACAGCGCTGCGACGGCGACCGATCAAACCTTCTTCACGGCGCAAAGGATATCGGCGGAAGTGGCCAACTCGCCGTCGACGCTGGCCTTGCAGGAGAATTTCCAGATACCGCGGCGATCCGAAACCACTTCAGACTCCAGCTGCAGGCGATCGCCCGGCACCACCTGGCGCTTGAAACGCACATTGTCGATGCCGCCGAACAGGTACAGATAGCCGTCTTCGGGTTTCTGTCCCAGCGTCTTGAAGCCGAGGATACCGGACACCTGGGCCAGCGCCTCCACGATCATGACCCCGGGGAAAATGGGGATCTCGGGAAAGTGACCATTGAACACCTCCTCATTGACGGAGATATTCTTGTAGCCCTTGATATATTTGCCCTCTTCCAGCTCCACAACCCGGTCCACCAGCAAAAACGGATAGCGGTGCGGCAGGTATTGACGAATTTCGCGTACGTCCATCATTCCAAAAGTCCCCAGAAACCACTTCGGGGCGTCAAAACGCCCCGAAAACAACAAACCCAATCGTGTCTCCGGCTAAATGCCGGTTAATCTTCTGTCCCGTTCCGATGCGCCAGCTTCTCCAACTCCGCCTCCAATTCCTTCAGGCGGCGCGCCATCTGGTCCAACTGCCCATAACGCACCGCATTGCGGCGCCAGCTGCGGCTGTCGGAAAAGGGTGTACCGCTGGAGTAGGAGCCGGCGCTGTCGATGGACTTGGTCACCAGCGTTCTCGCAGTGATATGGCTGCCATCGGCCACCGTGACATGCCCGACCACGCCGGCACCGCCGGCAAGGGTGCAGTGTCTGCCGATGGTGGCACTGCCGGCGACCGCTGAACAGGCGGCAATGGCTGAGTAGTCACCAATTCGCACATTGTGCGCGATTTGCACCTGGTTGTCGATCTTGACCCCGCGGCCGATCACCGTATTGCCCAGGGCGCCGCGATCGATACAGGTCACGGCCCCTATCTCAACCTCGTCGCCAATCTCGACACCACCGAGCTGATGGATTTTCGTCCACTGGCGTTGATGAGGTGCGAAGCCGAAGCCGTCGGCGCCGATGACCGTCTGGCTGTGAATAATGCAATCGCGGCCGATAGAGCAGCCGTGATAGACCACCACGCCCGCGTATAGGCGGCTGCCGGCACCTATTTCGCTGCCCTCTCCCACCACACAGTTGGCGCCTATCACTGCATTGGCACCGATGCGGGCAAAAGCCTCAATCACCGCGCCGGCGGCGACACTGGCGCTGGCGTCCACCACGGCATCCGGGTGCACCGTCGCCGAGGGGTGAACACCCGGCGCCGGCTGCGGCGCCGTGTCGAACAGCGCCGTGGCACAGGCAAAGGCGTGGTAGGGATTGTCGACCACCAGTGCCGAAACCGGACACTCATCGGCCAGGTCCGCGTTGAGAAGCACCGCGCAGGCACGGGTGTCGGCGAGGAAACGGCGATAATTGGCGCTGGCCAGAAAGCTGACCTGGGAGGATTCGGCGTCCTGCAGCGTATTGAGCCCGGAGACCGACTGGTCGGCGTCGGCTCCGGGCGCAAGGCGCAGCTCGGCGCCCAGCTGTTGCGCCAGCTGGGCGAGGGTTGGCTTGTCTGTCATCAAACGGACCGCGCGCGATTTACTTGTCGGCGTTCATGCGCTTGACCACCTCGGCGGTCAGATCGGTCTCGGGGTTGGCGTAGTAGGCGGAACCGGCGTCCAGCACCAGGTCGATCTTCTTCTCCTTGATGATCGCCTCCAGTGCGGCCTTGGCCTTGGGCGCCATGGTCTTCTGGATATCCTGGCCCACCTGGGCCTCCATGGCGCGCAACTTCTTCACCGCGGTCTCGAAGTCGGAGCGCTTGAAGTTCATCTTGCGCTGGTGCTCGGCCTTCTGCTCCTCGGACCAGGTGACGGCGTTCTTCTGCGCGTCTTCCGCCAGCTTCTGCACTTCGGCGCGGATGGATTCCGCACTGCTCTGCAGCTTGGAATACTCGGAGCTGGTTTTCAGCGCATTGACTTTGGACTTGGCAGCCTCAGTGCTCATGATGGCAGCCTGCAGATTGAAAACCGCCACCTTGCTCTGCGCAACGGCGGCGCCCGACAGCAGGATTCCAGCGAGCAGGACTGCGGTGATTTTTACATTTTTAAGCACGTCGGATTCTCCATATTGCTTTATTTTTACTTAGCGGCAACTTGACCCTAAGAAATCAGATTCAGCTTCCTTAGAAACTGTTACCCAGTGAGAACTGGAAGACCTCGATTTCGTCTTCCTCATTTTCCTGCAGCGCCTTGGCCAGGCTGAAGGTCAGCGGGCCGAAGCCGGTGATCCAGGTCAGGCCGACGCCGGCAGAGACGTTGATATGATCCAGGTCAACGTCAAAGCAGTTTAGCTGGTCAGACTCACAACTGGAATCAAACACATTGCCCGCATCGATAAAGAATGCTGACTGCATGGAACGCTGGTCCTTGACGAAGGGGATCGGGAAAATAATTTCCGCACTGCCCTCGATCAGGATATTGCCGCCGAAGGGTCTCGGCTCGCCTGTACTCACCGGTTCGGATACAAGCATACCGGTATCCGGATTTATCTGATAACAGAGCTCGGTAGTTACACCATCGGCAGTGGCACAGGGAAGGGGCACATAGTTTTCTTTGAAGGTGGATCTCGGCCCCAGTGTATTGCGCTCGAAACCGCGCACCGAGCCAAAACCGCCGGCGTAGAAGTTCTCGAAGAACGGCAGTCCGGTGGTGTCGCCGTAGCTGTCGGCATAGCCGAGGCGAGTGCGCAGGCGCAGGGTCAGGTCCTTGGTCAGCGGGCGGAAATACTGGCCGGTATAGATTCCCTTGTAGTATTCCAGGTCCCCTCCCGGGAGGGCCACTTCCAGCGAGAAGCGCTGCGAGGTGCCACGAGTGGCGAGAATGCCGCGGTTAAGGGTGGAGCGCGCGTAGGAGCCTGTAACGGTGAATGAATCAAACTCGTCGCCGTTCAGGTCGACAAAGCCGTTGAAATCGGTATTCAGCAGAGACGGGTCGAGCGGCATTGCCAGATCCAGGTCAATGGGATCCGGGTTATCATCAGCATCCTTATTGTCTCGAGCGGCCACGACCTTCGCACTCTCCGCCTCGGTAATAACCGCATCAATGCCTTCGATTGGAACCGGGCTGCTCTTGATCTGCTGGACTGGATTGTTGCCGATGCCCAGCTCCATATGGCTGACCCCCAAATTCAGGCCCACCCGGGAAATCTCCGATATCGGATAGCCAAAACTCAGGCCGGCACCATAGGTTGTGCTGTTAAAGCTCGAAACGCCGATCTCGGAGTAATCGCGCTCCTGATAGAAAATATTGAAGCCCCGACTGACCCCATCCGGCGTAAAGTAGGGGTCCGTGTAGGAGAAATTGAGCACTGTCTGGTAACGGGAGGTGTTCACCGCAAAGCCGACGGACTTGCCGGTGCCCAGCCAGTTGTTCTCCTGCACATTGGCACCCAGCACCACGCCGCTGCGCTGGGCGTAGCCGACGGTGCCGCCGATGGTGCCGGAAGGCTGCTCCTCCACCGTGTACTCGACATCGATCTGGTCGGAGGTGCCGGGCACCTCGGTGGTCTCCACCTTTACTTCCTTGAAGTAGCCCAGGCGCTCCAGGCGCACCTTGGACTGCTCGATGCGCGCGGAGGACGCGGAGGCGGATTCCATCTGGCGCATCTCGCGGCGCAGCACCTCGTCGGTGGTTCGGGTGTTGCCGCGGAATTCGATGCGGCGCACATAGGCGCGCTTGCCCGGGTCGATAAAGAAGGTGACCTTGACCGTCTTGTCTTCCTCGTTGGGCTCCGGTATGCCATTGACTTCGGCGAAGGTGTAGCCCTCGTTGCCGAGGCGCTTGGTGATGTAGTCGGAGGTGGTGGTCATCAGCACCTGGGAGAAGGTCTGGCCCTCGCGCACCAACAGCAATCGCTTGATCTCCTCCTCCGGCACCACCGGGTCGCCGGCCAGTTCCACTTCACTGACCTTGTAGACATCGCCCTCGGTGACATTGACGGTGATGAATACGCTGCGCTTGTCCGGGCTCAGGGACACCTGGGTGGAGTCGATCTTGAATTCCAGGTAGCCGCGGTCCAGGTAGTAGGACTCGAGGCGCTCCAGGTCACCGGTGAGTTTTTCCCGGGAATATTTGTCATCGCTCCTGAGCCAGGACAACCAGCCGGTGGTCTGCAGCTCAAAGATCTCCGCCAGCTCCTCGTCGGAGAAGGCGGTGTTACCGACGATATTGATATGCTTGATCGCGGCGACGGAACCCTCGTCCACGATCACCTTGAGTTCCACCTGGTTGCGCGGCAGCTCCTTGACCTCGGTCGTCACACTGGCGCCGTAGCGGCCCTGGGCCACATACTGACGCTGCAGTTCCTGGGCCAGGCCCTCCAGAGTGGCGCGCTTGAAGATCTGCCCCTCGGCCAGGCCGTTTTCCGCCATGCCCTTCAGCAGGTCTTCGGTCTTGATGGCCTTGTTGCCGGTGATCTCGATCTTGGAAATGGCAGGTCGCTCGCGCACGGTGATCACCAGCACACCGTTTTCACGCCCTATCTGGATATCCTGAAAGTAGCCGGTGCTGAACAGTGCGCGGGTGGCGCTCTGGATTTCCAGGCTCTCGATCTGGTCACCCACGCGCACCGGCAGCGCCGCGAACACTGTGCCGGCGGAAACCCGCTGCAACCCTTCCACGCGAATATCGTTGACCACAAACGACTGGGCGATGGCAGTCAATGGCAGGGCCAGGCCGAGCGAGGCCGCTTTCAGAAAATGATTCATCTACTGTCTGTTCCAGGTTCTTTATTCGCAATTCCAATTGGTGGGGAGGTAGCCTGCGGCTGCCCTCTCCCGCCCCTGCGGGGCATTCTCTGTGTAGGAGCGGCCCATGGCCGCAATCGGGCTTGAGGGCTCCCTCATATTGATCGCGGCCATGGGCGGACGGCCGCCCCGCCGCTCCTACAGGCGCAATATGTCGTTGTAGAGCGCCAGGCCCATAATGCCCAGCACCAGTGCCATACCCACCTGCAGCCCGATCATCTGCACCCTCTCCGAAACCGGCGAGCCCTTGATGGCCTCGATGCCGTAGTAAAGGAGGTGGCCGCCGTCGAGCACGGGGATGGGCAGCAGGTTCAGCACGCCGAGACTGATACTGAGCAGCGCCAGCAGCGACAGGAACGACTGCCAGCCGGCCTCCGCCGAAGTGCCGGCCACTTTAGCAATGGTGATAGGGCCGCTCAAGTTCTTGGTCGAGAGCTGGCCGAGGATCAGTTTCTTCAGGCTGTTGAGGGTGAACAGGGTCTTGTCCCAGGTCTCCTGCAGGCCCTTGCTAAAGGCCCCGGCGGTGCCGTAATGGTAGGTGCGCACCCGCTCCTCGGGCCAGGTTTCGACTACCGGCAGCACACCGATCTGGCCAATGCGCTCACCGCTATCGAGCGTCACCTCCCTCGGTGTCACCGGCAGCCGCAAGCGCTCGCCATCCCGTTCCAGCTCCACAACAATCTCTTCGCCCGCGCGGGCGCGCACGTACTGGGTCCAGCTGTCCCAGTTGTCGAATTCCCGGCCGTCGGTCGCGAGTATCCTGTCCCCCGCCCTCAGCCCTGCCCTGTCGGCGGCACTGTCCGGAGTCACCTGGGACAGGGTCATGGTGATCGGCGGTGTCCATAGTTCGAGCCCCACTTCCGCCAGCGGATCGGGCACTTCCTGCCCCGCCAGCCAGCGGTCGATATCCGCCACCATATGGTATTCGAGCTCGGAATCCGGATAGCGCACCGAGAACTCGATAGTGCCAGTGTCGCCGAGGCGGTTCGCCAGGCGCCAGTTGAGGGCCTGCCAGGTGGGCGTCTCCTCGCCGTCGATGGCGACAATCTCCTGTCCCGGCTCGAGCCCGGCGCGCGCGGCGATACTGCCCGGCTCCACCGACTGGACTATGGGCACCGGGCCCGCAGTGCCGCCCATGAATACGGCCCAGAAGAGCACTATCGCCAGCAGGAAATTGGCCAGGGGACCGGCCGCGGCTATGGCGATACGCGCCCAGACGCTCTTGCGGTTGAAGGCCATATGTAGCTGGTCCCGGGGCACGGCACCCTCGCGCTCGTCGAGCATCTTCACATAGCCGCCGAGGGGAATGGCGGAGATGGTGAACTCGGTGCCGTGGCGGTCGTAGCGGGACAGCAGGCGGCGACCGAAGCCCACGGAGAAGCGCAACACCTTGACCCCGCACAGGCGCGCCACCAGGAAGTGGCCGAACTCGTGGAAGGAGACCAGAACGCCGAGGGCGACCAGGGCCCAGATTACCGTCTGAATAAAATCCATACTCGCTTAATTCGTCTGTTGCGCGATTTAGCCGCCAGTGCGAAGGCGTCTGCCAAGTCTTTCAGTCGCTCCGATGCAAGGTCCTGTCGCTGGTGGTCGCCCGGGAAATATTTGCCGATGAGGCTTTTTCCCGGGCGACCGCCAGCGGCAGGGCCGATCGGGTCTACAGGGCGCCAAGCACCTGCTGCGCCAGCAGTCGCGCATTGCGATCGGCTGTTTCGACTGCGTCCAGGCCGGTCAGTTCAACCGCTTGCGCGCTTTTCATGACCCGCTCTATCACAGCGGGAATACTGGTAAATGCCAGCCTGCCCTGAAGGAAGGCCTCCACCGCCACTTCGTTGGCGGCATTCAACGCCGTCGGCGCGCTGCCGCCGACAGCCATTGCCTCCCGCGCCAGGCGCAGGCACGGAAAACGCTGCATATCCGGCGCCTCGAAGTCCAGGCGCCCCTGGGCGACCAGGTCCAGCGCCGCCACACCGCTGTCGATACGCTCCGGGAAGGCCAGTGCGTGGGCGATGGGCGTGCGCATGTCCGGGTTGCCCATCTGCGCCAGCAGCGAGCCGTCCCGGTACTGTACCATCGAGTGCACGATACTCTGCGGGTGCACCACCACGTCAATCTGCTCCGGGCGCGCATTGAACAGCAGGCAGGCCTCGATAAACTCCAGCCCCTTGTTCATCATGGTGGCGGAATCCACCGAGATCTTGCGCCCCATGGACCAGTTGGGGTGGGCGCAGGCCTCGTCCGGGGTGACCCGGTGCAGGTCATCCACCGCGCGGGTGCGGAAGGGGCCGCCAGAGCCGGTCAGCAGAATCTTCTCCACCCCGGCGTCCTCGAGGTCAGCGCCCACGGCCCCGGGGCAAAAAGCGGGCTGCGGCAGGCACTGGAAGATGGCGTTGTGCTCGCTGTCGATCGGCAACAGCCGGGCGCCACTGGTTTCCAGGGCGCGCATAAATACCGGCCCCCCCATCACCAGGGATTCCTTGTTGGCGAGCAGCACCTTCTTGCCCGCCGCTACCGCCGCCAGCGTCGGTCGCAACCCGGCGGCGCCGACGATGGCCGCCATCACCGTGTCCACCTGCGGATCCGAGGCCACCCGGCAGAGGCCTTCGACACCCCACAGAATCTCGGTGGACAGCGCCTCGCCGTCCAGCAACTGGCGCAGCTCTTCGCCCCCCCGCTCGCTCGCCACCACCGCAAAGCGCGGCTCAAAACGGCGGCACTGCTGCGCCAGTTCGGCGATGCGCTCCCGGGCGGTCAGGGCGTAGATGGAGTAACGCTGCGGATGCCGCGCCAGCACGTCCAGGGTGCTGACGCCGATGGACCCGGTGGAGCCGAGGACAGTTACGGATTGCGGTTGCAGGGATTGCATGGGCTCGTCGTATACCTCTCGGGCCTCCGTGTCTCTCGACCCTTGGTTGCGGCTTTGGCTTGTGGAGTACTTCTTACAGGCACTTTTTATAGGTACTTGGGCAGTTCGCTGGCCAGCGCGGCCATGGTAAAGACCGGCAGCGCCGCGGAGAGGCTGTCCAGCCGGTCCAGTATGCCGCCGTGGCCCGGCAGTATACGGCTGCTGTCCTTGATGCCACGGTGGCGCTTGAACATGCTCTCCACCAGGTCGCCGATCACCGACGCCAGCGCCGTTACCAGTATGCCGAAGGAAAAAAGCACCGTGTTCTTGAGAGGCAGGCCGAGCAGGAAGGAAACCGTCAGGGCCAGGATCAGGCAGGCGCCGAGGCCCCCGAAGAAACCCTCCCAGGACTTGCCCGGGCTGACTTCGCGGGCCAGCTTGTGCTTGCCGAAACGGCGCCCCACGAAGTAGGCACCCACGTCGGCGGACACCACCACCGCGACCACGAACAGTACCAGCCAGGCGCCGTGCTCCTGGCCGCGCAGTATCACCATCGACAGCCAGGCAGGCACCAGCACCACCAGGCCGATCAGTCCCCGCGCCCAGCGGTTGCCCCACAGCATGGCGCTGGCCGGGTAGCTCTGCACCCACAGGAAGGCCAGTGCCCACCAGCCACAGGCCACCGCCAGAACCTGGCGCGCCCGGTCGGTGTCCGGATTGCCGAAATCCATCGCGAATACGTATTGGGCAGTGCCAATCAGCGCGACACCGAGGGCGGCGAGGAACACGAAGCGCAGGGCGCGGTTGAGATTGGACAGGTTGGCCCACTCCCAACCGCCCAGCAGGATCACCGCCACCGTGGCCAGGGTGAACCACTGAATGGGGAGCAGGAACAGGGCCCCGAGAAACAGAGCCACCAACACCAGCGCAGTAATTATTCTTTGTTTTAGCACCGTCTAACCTTTTGTACTCGTTAATTGGTCGTCGTTGTCCCGGAGTGCTGCTCTCACGACCGCCGGCTTCACGCCTGCGCGGCCACCCCATCGTCACCGCGACCGCACCCATTTCGGGAACCAAAGCGGCGGTCCCGCTGGCGATAGGCCGCGATGGCGGCATCCAGCGCGGCCTCGTCGAAATCCGGCCACAGTGTATCTGTGAAATAGAACTCGCTGTAGGCGGCCTGCCACAAAATAAAGTTGCTGATGCGCTGCTCGCCGCTGGAGCGGATCAACAGGTCCACCGGCGGCAGGTCCGCCAGCTGCATATGGTCGCCAAGTGTCTGCTCGGTGATGGACTCCGGCGAGCGCTTGCCGGCCGCGACCTCCTCGGCCATGGCGCGCGCAGCCTGGGCTATATCCCACTGGCCGCCGTAGTCCGCGGCGATCACCAGGTCCCCCTGGGTGCCTTCCCGGGTGATCTCCTCCGCCTCGCCGATGGCGCGCTGCAGCCGCGGGGAAAAGCGGTCGCGCCGGCCGATGACTCGCAGGCGCACACCCTCCTCCAGCATGCGGCGGGCCTCCTTGCGCAGGTAGGAGTGGAACAGGCTCATCAGCAGCTCCACCTCCTTCGGCGGGCGCTGCCAGTTTTCGCTGGAAAAGGCGAACAGGGTGAGCGCCTCGACCCCGCGATCCCGGCAGGCTTCGATCAGGTCGCGGATGCGCTCGACACCGGCCTTGTGGCCGGCGGAGGGGGGCAAACCCCGACGGGCGGCCCAGCGCCCGTTGCCATCCATGATGATGGCAATATGGCGGGGACTGTGGCGCGGGCCGGATTCGCTCAACTCGGTACCACCGGCAGACATCAGATTTCCATCAGGTCTTTTTCTTTGGCCGCCAGCGCCTTGTCGACATCCGCCACAAACTGGTCGGTGATCTTCTGGATCTCGTCGCCCGCACGGCGCTCGTCATCCTCGGAGATTTCCTTCTCCTTGAGCAGGGCCTTCACCTCGGCCAGGGCGTCGCGGCGGATATTGCGGATGGATACACGCGCGGTTTCCGCCTCGCTCTTGGCCTGGCGGATGAAGTTCTTGCGGGTTTCCTCGGTCAGCATCGGCATCGGGATGCGGATCACGGAGCCGGCGGTACTGGGGTTCAGGCCCAGGTCGGACTTCATGATGGCCTTTTCAATGTCCGGCACCAGGTTCTTTTCCCAGGGGGTCACGGACAGGGTGCGTGCATCCTCCACGGTGATATTGGCCACCTGGGACAGCGGTGTGTCGGAGCCATAGTAGGACACCTGGACGCCGTCCAGGATGCTGGGATGCGCGCGACCGGTGCGGATCTTGTTGAAGTTACTGCCCAGTGCGTCGAGCGCCTTGCTCATGCGCGCTTTCGCGTCTTTCTTGATATCTTCAATCACTGTTTCACTTCCTCTTCGATTAGCGTGCCCTCTTTGCCGCCCACAACTATATTGAGCAGCGCGCCGGCCTTGTCCATGCGGAAGACCCGCACGGGCATATTGTGTTCGCGGCACAGGCAGATTGCGGTTAAATCCATTACCCCGAGCTTCTTGTCCAGCACCTCGTCGTAGGTCAACTGGTCGTAGCGGGTTGCAGTGGGGTCCAGCACCGGGTCAGCGGAGTAGACGCCGTCCACCTTGGTGGCCTTCAGCACCAGTTCCGCATCGATTTCGATACCGCGCAGGCAGGCGGCCGAATCGGTGGTAAAGAAGGGGTTGCCGGTACCCGCGGCGAAGATCAATACCTCGCCCCGCTCCAGGTGACGGATGGCCGCACGGCGGTCGTAGTGGTCGACGATGCCGCTCATCTGGATGGAAGACATCACCCGCGAGGAGATGTTGGAACGCTCCAGCGCATCGCGCAGGGCCAGTGCATTCATCACAGTGGCCAGCATGCCCATATGATCGCCGGTCACCCGGTCCAGGCCCGCGGCGTTCAGCGCGGCTCCGCGGAACAGGTTGCCGCCGCCGACCACCAGGCCCACCTGCACGCCGATGCCCACCAACTGGCCTATCTCCAGCGCCATTTTGTCCAGCACCTTGGGGCTGATCCCAAAGCCCTGGTCGCCCATCAGCTCCTCGCCACTGAGCTTCAACAGGATTCGCTTGTACTTGCGGTCTTTAACACCGGGCATCCATTGGTCCTCTTATAGCGCGGGCAGGCATTGCCGCCGAACATTACAACAATTTCGGTCATTTACACAGAGGGGTGCCCCGGTGCAGCCCAATTTGAGCCCACCGGAAGCACCCCACTGCGAACGGGGCCCGCAAGGGACACCCGATAAAGGCGATCAGGAAGAGGACTTAACCTGCGCGGCAACTTCCGCGGCAAAGTCCACTTCTTCCTTCTCGATGCCTTCGCCCACTTCAAAGCGGACAAAAGAGACCACGTCGGCACCGGCGTCCTTGACCAGCTTGCCGATGGTCAGGTCCGGGTTCTTGACGAAGGGCTGCTCCACCAGGCTGTTTTCCTTCAGGAACTTCTTGATACGGCCACCCATCATCTTCTCGACGATCTCTGCGGGCTTGCCTTCCATATCCGGCTGCGCCTTGATGATTTCCTTTTCCTTCTCCAGCACGTCTTCCGGCATATCTTCCGGCTTGTTCACCTGCGGGTTGACCGCAGTAACGTGCATGGCCACATCTTTGGCCAGCTCCACGTCGCCGCCGCTCAGGGCAACCAGGGCTGCGATGCGGTTGTTGGAGTGCACGTAGGCACCGACAACCGGAGCTTCCACCAGCTGCACGCGGCGCACGCCGATGTTCTCGCCGATTTTCTGCACCAGCGCTTCGCGGGCAGATTCCAGCTCGCCGTCCATCAGGGCGGCAACGTCCTGCTGGCGATCGGCGAACGCCTTGTCGACAACCTTGGCCACGAAGGCCTGGAAGTTGTCGTCGCGGGCGACGAAGTCGGTCTCGGAGTTGACCTCAACCAGCACACCGTAGCTGCCGTCTTCGGCCACTTTTGCTGCAACAACGCCGTCGGCGGCGGTGCGACCGGCCTTCTTGGCCGCTTTCAGGCCGGAGGCTTTGCGCAGATCTTCAATCGCTTTCTCGATGTCGCCGTCCGCCTCGGTCAGTGCCTTCTTGCACTCCATCATCGGCAGGCCGGTGCGCTCGCGCAGTTCTTTTACCATAGACGCGGTAATCGCCATGACTCAATCCTCGGGGTTCTGTCACTAGGAAATTAGAAAAAAGGGGCCGATTGTGGGGGCCCCTTTTCGAGTTCGCAGGAGTGTAACGATTCTGTGTTACACCTCTGCCCCTCAGTTACACCTCTGTGCGAAGTGCGAATTACTCCGCAGCGGCCTCGTCGTCGTTCGCCTCGACGTACTCGTTCTTGGCCGCGCTGCCGCCGGCTTCAGCGGCGCCGGCAATCACGGCATCCGCTACAGCGGTGGTGTACAGCTTGATGGCGCGGATAGCGTCGTCGTTGCCGGGGATCACGTAGTCAACGCCAGCCGGATCGCTGTTGGTGTCGACAACGCCAATCACCGGGATGCCCAGCTTGTTGGCTTCCTGGATGGCGATGCGCTCGTGCTCCACGTCGATCACGAAGAGCGCGTCCGGCAGACCGGCCATATCCTTGATACCACCGATGGAGCGCTCGAGCTTCTCCATGGTGCGGGTGCGCATCAGTGCCTCTTTCTTGGTCAACTTGTCAAAGGTGCCGTCCTGAGACTGGGTTTCCAGGTCCCGGTAGCGCTTGATGGAGGCGCGAATGGTCTTGTAGTTGGTGAGCATGCCGCCCAGCCAGCGGTTGCTGACGTAGGGCTGGCCTGCGCGCTCAGCCTGTTCGCGAATGGACTTCTGAGCGGCGCGCTTGGTGCCGACGAACAGGATCTTCTTCTTCTGAGCGGCCATCCCCTTGATCACCTGCAGGGCCTCGTTGAAAGCCGGTACAGTGTGCTCCAGGTTGATGATGTGAATCTTGTTGCGGGCGCCAAAGATGAATTGACCCATCTTCGGGTTCCAGTAGCGGGTCTGGTGGCCAAAGTGCACACCAGCCTGCAGCATATCGCGCATGCTGACTTGCGGCATAAGTAAAACCTCAATATGTACGGGTTAGTCCTCCACACATCCCATGCATCAACCCCATCGCTCGACAGAGACGGGGCACCCAGACGCATGTGCCGATGTGTGTGCGGCATTGGTTCCGCTCCGGGACAGCCCCGAAGCGGCGCGCTTTATACCACAAACCGGCCCCGCACGGGAAGAGCGCCCTCCGAATCCAGGCGGACATTGTGACGTCCCTGCTGCCGGCGGCGCGAATCCGGCAATGGAAGCCCCTTCGGCCCGATCGCCCATCGGCGCCCAATCCGCTACAATAGCGCGCCTTTGCGGGCGGACCCGCCGCCAGACAACCACCTAGCTAGGGATACCCATGACCTCAGCCATCAAGACACCGGAACAGATCGCCAAGATGCGCACCGCGGGCCGCCTGGCCGCGGAAGTACTGGAAATGATAGGCGAATATGTGGTTCCCGGCGTCTCCACCGAGGAACTGGACCAGCGCTGCCACGACCACATAGTCAACGTACAGAAAGCCATCCCCGCCTGCCTCGGTTACCGCGGCTTCCCCAAATCCATCTGCACCTCGGTCAACGAGGTGGTCTGCCATGGCATCCCGTCCGAGAGCAAGATCCTGAAGAAGGGCGATATCATCAATATCGATGTCACGGTGATCAAGGATGGCTGGTACGGTGACACCAGCAAGATGTACTTCGTCGGCGACCCCGCCCCCCACGCCGAGCGCCTGGTCAAGGTGACCCAGGAGTGCCTCTACAAGGCCATCGAGATCGTTCGCCCGGGCACCACCCTCGGCGATATCGGCCACGTGATCCAGCAACACGCCGAGAAGAACTACTACTCGGTGGTGCGCGACTTCTGCGGCCACGGCATCGGCGATGTCTTCCACGAGGACCCGCAGGTACTCCACTACGGCAGGCCCGGCACCGGCGAGGTATTGAAGGAAGGCATGACCTTCACCATCGAGCCGATGATCAACGCCGGCAAGGCCGCCACCCGGGTACTCGGCGACGGCTGGACCGCAATCACCAAGGACCGCCGCCTGTCCGCGCAGTGGGAGCACACCATGGCGGTGACCAGTGACGGGGTGGAAGTACTGACGGCGCGCAGTGAAGAGAATTTTTGAGATTCGGGACTCGGGACTCGGGACTCGGGACTCGGGACTCGGGACTCGGGACTCGAAAAACAGCGTAGGGTGGGTAAGCGCCAAGCGCATCCACCAACCACTGCGGCGGATGCGCTTGGCGCTTATCCGCCCTACAGTTCGAAAAGAATACTGAAGCTCGATGCGAAGGCCCTGCTGCCGGGGCCATTTGGGGAAAGCGCCTGCGGCTGGTAAACAGACCGATGAGGCTTTTTCCCAAATGGCCACCGGCAGCAGGGCCGCCACTGAGCCGAAAGCAGGCACCACCTCCGAAACGGACACACGATGCAGCCGGCCAATATCCCCTACTTCGAACGCCCCCTGTTCTTCTTCGACCAGGCCCGCTTCCGCAGGGCCCTGGTCGAAGGTGCCAAGCCCCTGCTGACGATCTTCAAGGACGCCGCCGGTGCCGCCGACGCGCAGATGGCCGAGCGCTTCCGCGAGGGCGAGGACGTGCGCACCCTGGTGCACGAGCGGGCACTGTTCGTCGACTGCCTGTTGCACTACGCCTGGCACCAGTACGACTGGCCGGCCGGTATCAGCCTGCTGGCGGTGGGCGGCTACGGCCGCGGCGAGCTGCACCCCCATTCGGATATCGACCTGCTGATTCTCACTCGCGACGGCAGCGCCCCCGATACCATCGACAATATCGAGCGCCTGGTGGCCTTCCTCTGGGACCTGGGCCTGGATATCGGCCACTCGGTGCGCACCATCGACCACTGCCTGGAACTGGCCGCCGAGGACATCACCGTGGCCACCAACCTGATGGAGTGCCGGACCGTCGTCGGCGACGACCAGCTGCGGGCGCAACTGGTCGAGCGCATGACCCCGGACAAGCTGTGGCCGGCGGAAGAATTCTTCGCAGCCAAATACGCCGAGCAGCGCGAGCGCCACAACAAACAACAGGCTGCCGAGTACATACTCGAACCCAATATCAAGAACGCACCCGGCGGCCTGCGCGACATCCAGACCATCGGCTGGGTGGCCAAGCGCTACTTCCAGGTTCGCACCCTCAGGCAACTGCAGGGCAAGGGCTTCTTCACCGAAGAGGAGTTCGCCATACTCCAGTCCGGCGAGGACTTTCTCTGGCGGGTGCGCTACGGCCTGCACCTGCTGGCCGGGCGCGCCGAGGAGCGGCTGCTGTTCGACTACCAGCGCGAACTGGCGAAGCAGTTCGGCTATGTGGACAGCGGCACCCAACTGGCGGTCGAGCAGTTCATGCACAGCTACTATCGCATCGTGATGGCGCTGCGGGAGCTGAACGACGTGCTGCTGCAGTTCCTCGACGAGGCCATACTGCAGCGTGGCGAGCGCCAGTCGGTCACCCCCATCAACGAGCGCTTCCAACTGCGCGACAACACCATCGAAGTCACCCAGACCCGCGTTTTCGTCGAACAGCCCTCGGCATTGCTGGAAATCTTCGTGCTGATGGCGGAAAACCCCGAAATCCAGGGCGTGCGCGCCTCCAGCATCCGCCTGATCCGCGAACACCGCCACCTGATCGACGACCGCTTCCGCGCAAACCCGCGCAATGCCGAACTCTTCATGCAGCTACTGCGCTCGCCCCGCGGCCTCTCCACGCAGCTGTCGCGCATGACCCGCTACGGCATATTGGGCCGCTACCTGCCGGAATTCGGCCGCGTCACCGGGCAGATGCAGCACGACCTCTTCCATATCTACACGGTCGATGCGCACACCCTGCAGGTGGTACGCAACATGCGCAGCTTCCGCAGCCCCGAGGCCTGGCAGAAGTTCCCCATCGCCGCGGAAATACTGTCGCGCCTGCGCAAGCCGGAGCTGCTGTATATCGCCGGCCTCTACCACGATATCGCCAAGGGCCGGGGCGGCGACCACTCCAAACTGGGCGTGGTGGACGCCGACGCCTTCTGCCGCCGCCACCACCTGTCCGCCCGTGACCGGCGCCTGGTGTGCTGGCTGGTGGAAAAACACCTGCTGATGAGCCAGGTGTCACAGAAGCAGGACATCACCGATCCCGAAGTGGTGCACGACTTCGCCCGCACAGTGGGCGACCGCGAGCACCTCGACTACCTCTACGCACTGACCGTGGCAGACATCAACGCCACCAACCCGGAGCTCTGGAACAGCTGGCGCGCCAGCCTGATGCGCCAGCTGTACCAGGCCACCCAGCGCGCCCTGCGCCGCGGCCTGGAGAACCCCATCGACCGTGAGGAGATCATCGAGGAGACACGGGCACAGGCGCGCAATATGCTGCGCGCCATGGGCCTGCCCATGGCCTCGGTGGAAAATATCTGGGCACAGATGGGCGAGGACTATTTCGTGCGCGAAAGCGCCGACAATATCACCTGGCACACCGCCGCCATCCACCAACTGCACAGTAGCGGCGACGACAGCGGGCAGAGCGACACCCTGGTGCTGACCCGCAACTCAGGCCCCGGCGAGCACGACGGCGCTACCGAGGTATTCGTCTACACCCCGGACAGGGCCAACGTCTTCGCCGCCGTGGTCACCGGCCTGGACATGCTCAACCTGAACATCCACGACGCGCGCCTGTACAGCTCCGCCTCTGGCTACACCCTGGACACCTTCTACGTGCTGGACGAATCCGGCCAGCCGCTGCTGGACGAGCCCCAGCGCCTGGAACAGATCCGCAACACCCTGCAGCGGGAGCTGGCGCTGGTGGAGGACTACTCCAAAGTCATCCAGCGGCGAACCCCCCGGCGCCTGAAAATGTTCGAGCTGAAGAGCCGCGCCCAGGTCTCCACCGAGCCCGGCGCCAGTTACAGCACATTGGAAGTGACCAGCGCCGACAGGCCCGGCCTGCTAGCGCGCATAGCGCGTATCTTTATCGCCCACGACCTGCGCCTGCACAACGCCAAGATCTCCACCCTGGGCGAGCGCATCGAGGATATCTTCCACATTACGGATGCCCAGGGGCAGCCGCTGCTGGACGAGGCCGCCAATCGCGAACTGGAGGAGGCGATCTGCCGCGAGCTGGACGCCCATCAGGTCAAACATCAACAGCAGTGACTCGGGAAAGAATGACAGAGTTCTATGCGAAGGCCCTGCTGCCGGTGGCCATTTGGGAAATGTTTGCCGATGAGGCTTTTTCCCAAATGGCCACCGGCAGCAGGGCCGCCACCACCCCTTTTAAAGGCCGGGGACTGGAAACACGAAAATGAACCCGAATATCGAAAAATTACAGCCGTATCCGTTTACCAAGCTGGCTGCGCTGAAAAAAAACCTGGTGCCGGCGGACAAGCCCCATATCGCCCTGTCCATCGGCGAACCCAAGCACAGGCCGCCAGCATTCGTGCGCGACGAGTTGATCGAAAACCTCGACAAGCTCTCCGCCTACCCGGCCACCAAGGGCATAGATCCGCTGCGCGAGGCCATTGCCCGCTGGCTGTGCCACCGCTTTCAACTGCAAAGCGTCTGCGCCGACAGCCAGGTGCTGCCGGTCAACGGCACCCGCGAGGCCCTCTTCGCCTTCGCCCAGGCCGCGGTGTCGCCGGGCGCCAAAGTGCTGATGCCGAACCCCTTCTACCAGATCTACGAGGGTGCCGCCCTGCTCGCCGGCGCCACCCCGCACTTTATCAACTGCACTGCAGATACCGGATTCAAGCCGGACTTCGCCTCGGTACCCGAACAGGTGTGGCGCGACTGCGAGCTGCTGTATATCTGCACCCCCGGCAACCCCACCGGCGCCCTGCTGGAAGCGGAGGACCTGCGGGAACTGATCCAACTCGCGGACCGCTACGACTTCACCATCGCCTCCGATGAGTGCTACTCGGAGCTCTACTTCGACGAGGGGAATCCACCCATCGGACTGCTGCAGGTGTGCGAGCAGATGGGCCGCAGGGACTTCGCCCGCTGCGTGGCATTTCACAGCCTGTCCAAGCGCTCCAACCTGCCCGGACTGCGCTCCGGCTTCGTTGCCGGCGACGCCGCGGTCCTGGAAAAATTCCTGCTCTACCGCACCTACCACGGCTGCGCAATGCCGGTGCCGAGCCAGTACGCCTCCGTCGCCGCCTGGCAGGACGAGCAGCACGTACGGCATAATCGCGCGCTTTACAAGGAAAAATTTGCCGCGGTACTGGAGATACTCGACGGCTGCCTGGACGTGCGGCAGCCCCAGGCGAGCTTCTACCTTTGGCCGCGGGTCGGAGACGGCGAGGACTTCGCCCGCGAGTTGTTCCGCCAACAGCACATCACCGTACTGCCCGGCGCCTTCCTGGCCCGCGAGGCGGACGGCATCAACCCAGGCCGCGAATATGTGCGCATGGCCCTGGTGGCGACGCTGGAGGAGTGTGTCGAGGCGGCGAGGCGCATCAAAGACTTTTGCCAGTAGCGGCACCTATCGCGGCCATCGGCCGCTCCTACAGGAGGACCACATCACCTCGCAGGAGCGGCCGGTGACCGCGATCAAAAGCAGAAAAACCACAAAAATGGCAGTAAAAAACCTACTCAAAAAAGAAAGGGTCGAGTTCATCCTGCAAAAGCTCGAGGATCTTTACCCGGAAACCCCGGTCCCACTGGACCACAAGGACCCCTACACGCTACTGGTGGCGGTACTGCTCTCGGCCCAGTGCACCGACGAGCGGGTCAACCAGGTCACACCGGCGCTGTGGAAACTCGCGGACAACCCCGCGGATATGGCGAAGGTGCCGGTGGAGAAAATCCAGGAGGTGATCCGCCCCTGCGGCCTGTCGCCGCAGAAATCCAGGGCCATCAGCAAGCTGTCGCAGATACTGGTCAACGAGTACCACGGCAGGGTGCCGGAAAACATGGCCGCGCTGGAAACCCTGCCCGGCGTCGGCCACAAGACCGCCAGCGTGGTCATGGCCCAGGCCTTCGGCCACCCGGCCTTCCCGGTGGACACCCATATCCACCGCCTGGCGCAGCGCTGGGGCCTGACCAGCGGCAAGAACGTGACGCAGACGGAAAAAGACCTGAAACGCCTGTTCCCGCGCGACAAGTGGAACAAGCTGCACCTGCAGATTATTTTCTACGGCCGCGAATACTGTTCGGCGCGCGGCTGCGACGGCACCGTGTGCGAGATCTGCACCACCTGCTACCCGAACCGCAAGAACCCGAAAAAGACGAAGAAGGCATGATTACTCTCTACGGCATCAAGAACTGCGACACCGTCAAGAAAGCCCGCAAGTGGCTGGAAAAAAACGGCATCCAATACCGCTTTCACGACTTCCGCGAAGACGGCATGGAAACCGTGCCCCTCGCATCCTGGCTGAAAGATTTCGGCTGGCAGGAAGTGCTGAACCGCCGCTCCACCAGTTGGCGCGCACTGGGCGACGATCAGAAGAACGGGATGGATGACGAGACTGCACTGGCACTGGCCGCCGAGACGCCGACGCTGATCAAACGGCCGGTCACCGTCTCCGGCGGCACCACCTTGTTCGGCCTCAAGGAAGCCGACTACAAAAAGTTGACGAAATAGAGCGAATTGCAGGGTGGATAAGCATCAAGCGCATCCACCGAACAAGCTGGCGGATGCGCTTGATGCTTATCCGCCCTACGACAATACCGAGCAAACAGGAAGATTCATGAGTGACATTTACAGCATCGGCTTTGGCGTCGGCACCTGCAACAGCAAGGGCGACTGGCTCGAGGTCTACTACCCGCAGCCGCTGTTCAAACCCAACGCGGACATAGCCGCCGCGGTCACCGAAACCCTCAATATTTCAGGCGGCAACCACAGCCTGGCCCTGGATCCGGCGCAGCTGCAACCACTGGCAGACAGACTCGCCGGCGCGGGCGCCGTTGAGCAGGCGGAAATCCTCAGGCAGTTCGCCAGCAGCCAGCGGCCGCTGGTGGCCGTGGTACTGTCCAGCGACGAGGCGCCGCAGTCGGTGCCCGAGGCCTACCTGAAACTGCACCTGCTCTCCCACCGCCTGGTGAAGCCGCACCAGACCAAGCTGGACGGCATCTTCGGCAAACTGGTCAACGTGGCCTGGACCAACAGGGGCGCCATCGACCTGGAGGAGCTGCCACAGCGCCAGCTGGAAGCGCGCCTGAAGGGCGAACACCTGGACGTGGCCTGCGTGGACAAGTTCCCCAAGATGACCAACTACGTAGTGCCCGCCGGCGTGCGCATCGCCCACACGGCGCGGGTGCGCCTGGGCGCCTACCTGGGCGAGGGCACCACCATCATGCACGAGGGCTTCGTCAACTTTAACGCCGGCACACAAGGCCCGGGCATGATCGAGGGCCGCATCTCCGCGGGCGTCTTCGTCGGCGCCGGCTCGGACCTGGGCGGTGGCAGTTCCACCATGGGCACCCTGTCCGGCGGCGGCAACATCGTCATTTCAGTCGGCGACAACTGCCTGCTCGGCGCCAATGCCGGTATCGGCATTCCGTTGGGCGACCGCTGCACCGTCGAGTCCGGCCTCTACGTCACCGCCGGCACCAAGGTGGCGCTGCTGGACGACGGCGGCAAGCTGGTTGAACACGTCAAGGCCCGCGACCTGGCCGGCAAATCCGATCTGCTGTTCCGCCGCAACTCCGTCAGCGGCGCAGTGGAATGTTTGACCAACAAGAGTGCTATTGAGCTGAACGAAGCGCTGCACAGCAACTGAGTTCGGGACTCGGGACTCGGGACTCGGGACTCGGGACTCGGGACTCGGGACTCCAGTAGGGTGCGCCGTGCGCACCATCCAGCCAAGGTGCGCACGGCGCACCCTACGGCCCGGGACCCGGGAAGCATCGTGGGTAAGCGCCTAGGTTGGGGTGAGCCCCGCGAACCCCAACATTGCCCCAGCGCCTGAACCAGGCCCTGCCCCTCCGAAAAGGAATCGAGAATTGATGACACCCACAGTAGAACTCGCCAGCGACCTGATCCGCCTCAGATCGGTAACACCGGAAGACGCCGGCTGCATGCCGCTGATGATCGAGCGCCTGGAAAAAATCGGCTTCGAGACCACCCGACTGCGACGCGGCGATACCGACAACTTCTGGGCGGTGCGCAGCGGCAAAAGCGAAGGCCCGCTGTTCGCCTTCGCCGGCCACACCGACGTGGTGCCCACAGGCCCGGAGGAAAACTGGCAGCACCCGCCCTTCGAGCCGGTGATCGAGGACGGCTACCTCTACGGTCGCGGCGCAGCGGACATGAAGGGCTCCCTGGCCGCCATGGTGGTGGCCTGTGAGGAGTTCGTCGCCGCGCACCCGGATCACAAAGGGCGCATCGCCTTCCTGATCACCAGCGACGAGGAGGGTCCGGCCCACGACGGCACCGTCAAGGTGGTGGAGTGGCTGGAAGAACAGGGGGAGAAAATCGACTGCTGCCTTGTAGGAGAGCCGTCGAGCACCGAGCGGGTCGGCGACGTGATCAAGAACGGCCGCCGCGGCTCCCTGGGCCTGGAACTGACTGTCTTGGGCGTACAGGGGCATGTGGCCTACCCCCACCTGGCGGAAAACCCGATTCACGAACTGGCACCGGCGCTGGCCGAACTGGCCGCCGAGGAGTGGGATCAGGGCAACGACTTCTTCCCGGCCACCAGCTTCCAGGTATCCAATATCAACGGCGGCACCGGCGCCACCAATGTGATTCCCGGCGAAGTGAAAGTGGTGTGCAACTGGCGCTTCTCCACCGAGACCACGGCGGAACAGCTGGAGGAGCGCGCGCGCAAAATCCTCGACAAGCACGGACTCAAATACCGGGCCGGCTTCAAACTCTCCGGCCAGCCCTTCCTGACCGCCGAGGGCCCGCTGGTGGAGGCCGCACAGGCGGCGATACTGTCGGTCAGCGGCGAGACCACCCAGCTCTCCACCGCCGGCGGCACTTCCGACGGCCGCTTTATCGCGCCCACCGGCGCCCAGGTGGTGGAGCTGGGGCCGGTCAATGCCACCATCCACAAGGTGGACGAGTGCGTAAGAGCGGAGGACCTGGACAGACTGAAGGATATGTACCGGGAAATACTCTCCCGGCTGCTTGCCTGATTGCTGTAATCGGCTGTAAGCGCATTCGCTTGCCCCGGCGGATGCGCTTTTTCATAATAAGGAAAAAAACAAAGCAAGTCAGGGACGTTTTATGCACCACGCTCGAGTGATCTCTCTCGCTTTTCCGCTTCTCCTCTTCTTCTCTACCGCAGCCTTCTGCAAGAGTCCGGTTCCCCTAGAGGATCTGGTCAAACACGCGAACATCCAGCAGGTAAAAATTTCCCCAAAGGGCACCCACCTCGCTGTGCGCAAGCTCTACGAGGGGGAGCACATGCTGGTATTCATGTCCCTGAACCCCCTGAAAATCACCGGTCACTTGCGCTTTCGCGGCAAGGAGGAAGTGGGCGATTTCTACTGGGCGAATGACGAGCGGGTGGTGGCCGAGGTTATCTCCCGCAAGGCGGCCCTGGATGCGCCGGTCAATTACGGTTCTCTCTTTGCCATCGACTATGATGGCTCCAGAGGCAAAAACATCTTCGGCTGGGCCGCTGGCGAGCAGCAGACGGGTTCGCGCATCAAGAAAGCGGAGAGCACCTACGCCCACGCCACCCTGATCGACATGCTGCCGGACAACGACAAGGAAGTGCTGGTCTCCACCTACCCCTGGGCGAATGACTGGGAAACCCACGGCGAAGTCTACCGAATCAACATTTATACCGGCGTCAGGGACAAGGTGGCCGGCCTGCCCCAGGTGGGAGGGAGGGCCTTTACCGACGGCAATGGCAACCTGTTGTTTGCCAATGGCACCGACCGCAACGATGACTACCAGCTCTTCCGGAAAGAGAAAGTGGGCTGGAGCCGGATCGAGGACCCGGTACTGGAACGCGGGACGCCGGTGGGTTTCGACCCGGAAACCGGTGAAGCCTACCTGGTCCTGGACCGCAAGGGGCAAACGGAGCAGCTTGTTAGATTACAGCCCGGCAGCGACCAATATGCGCCGGTGTTCCAGCACGAATTTACCGATATCAACGGCATTATTCGCCACCCTGTCAGCGACAAGCCCCTGGGCGTCTACCTGCACCCGGATTACCCGGAGGAACACTTCTTCGACGAGGGCGATGGCTTTGCGCCTTTTTTCCGCGGATTGAAAAAAGCCTTTGACGGCTACCGCATCTCATTTACCAGCTTTACCGAAAACGGCGACAAGGGCATCCTGAAAGTCCACGGGGACCGCCTGCCCGGCGACTATTTCCTGGTGGATATGAAGTCCCGGAAAGTGGACTTTATATTATCTTCCGCCGAGTGGCTGGACCCGCAAAACATGAATCCCATGCGCGCCGAGTCATTCACCACCGGGGATGGGCTGCGTATCGGCGTCTACCTCACCTTCCCAAGGAATCTGACGGAAAAGCTGCCGATGGTGGTGATGCCCCACGGCGGCCCCCATGCGCGCGACTACTGGGGCTACGACCGACAGGCACAGATCCTGTCCCAGAACGGCTACCTGGTGCTGCAGGTCAATTTCCGCGGCTCCACCGGCTACGGCGATGGTTTCTATGCCGCGGGCAGGCGCCAGTGGGGCGACAAAATCCAGCGGGATATCGCCGAGGCCGTAGAGTGGGCCATCAATCAGGGCCATGCAGACAGAGAACGCATCTGCATTTTCGGCGGCAGTTTCGGCGGCTACTCGGCGCTGATGAACCCCATCCGCTACCCCGAGCTATACCAGTGCGCCATCGGCTACGTCGGCGTCTACGACCTGCAGATGATGTACGAGAAGGGCGATATCCAGCGCCGCGACCGCGGCATCTCCTACCTGCAGCGCGAACTGAGCGGGGACGAAAATTTCCTGCGCGCCCACTCGCCGCTGTACAACACCGACAAACTCGACTTGCCACTGTTCATCATCCACGGAGAGCAGGATGAGCGGGTGCCGGTGGAGCACGCCGAGGCGCTGCTTGATAAATTGGCAGAGGAAAAGAAGCCGGTTAAAACCCTGATAGTGGCGAACGAGGGGCACGGCTTTTACAGCGAGAAGAACAACGAGCGACTGTACACCGAGCTGCTCGGCTTTCTCGACCGGCATATCGGCATCGGCGCTGCGGAAAAGTCCGAAGGGGAAAGTGGTGAGTGGTGAGTGTACCGGGGAGAGGCGCGGGGCAAACATCACCGGCCACTCGCCACCGATCACTCACCGCTAGTGCAGCCGCCCGTGCCCGCCCTGCCCGTTGCGCTCCGACTCCTCGAAGGCGTGGGTCAGCACGAAGTAGTAGATCACCTGTGGCTGGCCCTGCATCTCGGTGACCAGGTCGAAGTTGTACTCGCCCTTTTCGCCGGGAGTTACCTGCACCGAGGTGACGTGCTCCGGCTCGATAAACAGCTCCGCCACCGGGCGCTTGCCGCGCATCACCTGGACCAGCAGGGTGCGCACATCCTCTTCGCTGAAGCGCCAGTAGTAGTCGTCGTCATCGTAGACGACGGAGTCGGCGGTGCCGGCGCGCAGTATGCAGTTGGGGTGCTCGGTCAGCCAGGGCCAGAATTCCTTGAAGGAGAGGGAGCTTTTCATAGGCCGATCAGTCATCCAACGGCTCCACACTGTCGGCGCCGCCCTCGAGGCCAAACTCCCCGGCGATCTGCCGGCACCAGCGGTTCAGGCGCTCGCCGGTCAGTTCTTCCTGCTGGTCCTCGTCGATGGCGAGGCCGACGAAAATACCCTCGCCCTCTACCTCCGCCTTGGAGGCCTCGAACTCGTAACCCTCAGTGGGCCAGTGGCCAATAATGGTCGCACCGTTAGCGACTATCACGTCGTGCAGCATGCCCATGGCGTCGAGGAAGTAGTCGCCGTAGCCGAACTGGTCGCCCAGGCCGAAGAGGGCCACCGTCTTGCCGCCGAAGTCTATCTCCTGCACATCCTCCCAGAACTCCTCCCAATCGGACTGTATCTGGCCGAAGTCCCAGGTGGGGATGCCGAAGATCAACTGGTCGTAATCGGCGATCTCCAGCTGGGTGACGTCGGCGATATCGTGCACATCCACCCGTTCCGCGCCCAGGCGGGCCCGGATGCGCAGGGCCACCGCCTCGGTGTTACCCTCGTCGCTGCCGTAAAACAAGCCGATTTTGCTCACAATCACTCCTCTTCGCCTGTATGCAGGCCCTATATTCTGGTTTGAGCGGCGGCGTATTCTCCCAGCAATGACGGGGTGCGGCAAGCTGAGGGCGGTCGGTGGTCGGTGGTCGGTGGTCGGTGGTCGGTGGGGTTGTAGGGGCGAATCTTGTGTTCGCCCAGGGGCGCCCCCTCCCCCAGCCCCTCCCCCGCAAGCAGGAGAGGGGAGCAACAGCAAAAAAGCCCCCGCGATGCGGGGGCAAGGGACTATGAATCTTTCGGGCCGTTGGGGTAGGAAGCTGCCCGATCGATCGCACAGGAGATGATGATTGATTACTGCTCGTCGTCGAGCCAGCGCTTGTGGCGCTCCTTGCGGTGCTCTTTGCGCTCGGCCTTCAGCTGTTCCAGCTTGGCCTTCTGCTCGTCGGTGAGAATGGCCTCGAACTGCTGGCGCTGCTTGTGCATCTGCTGCATCCTGGCCACCTGAAGCTTGCCCAGTTCGGCGCCCAGGCTGTCCAGGGTGGCCTGGCCGGCACCTGACTCTATGGCCTCGCGCAGCTGCTTGTGCAGATCGCGCATCTGCTGCCGCTGCGCCTTGCGCGCCTCCTTGGTGGCCTCGCGGTTGGCCTTGAGTTGCGCCTTCTGGCCCTCGGTCAGATCCAGCTCCTCGGCCATATGCTCAAAAAAATGTCCCCTGAAATGGTGCGGGCCCCGGTGATGATAGTCGCCGCCGCCGAAGGCCAGGCTCATTCCCGGTATCGCCAGGGCGCCTGCCAGTACCAGGCTGCCCGCCATCGCTTTCCAGTTTTTCATCGACGCTTCCTCGTGTTTGGTGTCAGTAGCTGCATAGTAGGGTCGCGCCGTGTAAAGGGGGGCAAACCGCGGTAAACATTTGTTAAGAACGGTTAAAGGCCCGGAAGACCGTCGCAAACGGCGCCGGGGCTTTGCATATAATGGCCTCACTCAATTCGAGAGCAGACTATGAGCCGTATCCTACTGGTCGACGACGACACAGAACTGACCGATCTCCTGCGGGAATATCTCACCGGCGAGGGCTTCGAGGTGACCGTGGCCAACGACGGCGGCCGCGGCCTGGAGCTGGCCCAGAGCCACAACTTCGACGCGCTGGTACTGGACGTGATGCTGCCGGTCTACAACGGCTTCAACCTGCTGCGCAAGTTGCGCGAGGAGGCCGGGCCCGCCAGCCGCTCGCTGCCGGTGCTGATGCTGACGGCCAGGGGCGATACCGTGGACCGCATCGTCGGCCTGGAAATGGGCGCCGACGACTACCTGCCCAAGCCCTGCAATCCCCGCGAACTGGCCGCGCGCCTGCGCGCAGTGCTGCGCCGCGGGCGGGTCGAGGCGGAGGAGCCGGACGACCTCTCCAGCGGCACCCTCTCCAGCGGCACCCTTTCCAGCGGTTCCCTGCGCCTGCAGCCCTCGGAGCACCAGGGCTACTGGAACGACCGGCTGCTGTCCCTGACCGGCGCCGAATTCGCCGTGCTCAAGGTGCTGGTGCAGCACGCCGGCGAAGTGGTCAGCAAGGAGGTGCTCACCGAGACGGCCCTGGGACGCAAGCTGATGCCCTACGACAGGTCCATCGATGTACACGTCAGCAATATCCGCAAGAAGCTCGCCGAACAGGGCGCCAGCCGCGACCTGATCATCAATATCCGCGGCGCCGGCTATATGCTGACGCAGAGCCAGGGCGGCTGATGCGCAGCCTCTTCTGGAAGATGTTTGCCGGCGCCTGGATCACCGCCATGGTGATGGTGGTGGCGGCCATCTACATCACCCACTTCGGCGAGTTTGGCGACCCGCGCCACGAGGAGCGCTGGGAGGGACCGGCACTCTTCCGCGAGGTGGTGCGCAATATGCGCCGGGCCCGCCGTCACGGCCCGGAGCACTTCCAGCACTGGCTGGAGCGGCTGCCGCCACCGGTGCAAAAGCGGGTCTTCGCCATCGACCAGCACGGCCGCGAACTGCTCGGCCGGCCGCTGCCGCGGGACATGGCGCCGCTGTTCGAGGGCCTCAACTTCCGCAATCGCGAGCTCCACCTGCTGGTGGACAAGAAGCCCACCGTGGGCTTCTTCCTGCCACTGCGCGGCGGCGACAGCCTGCGGGTCGCCATCTCTGCCGGGCACAGCAAAGAGGGGCTGTTGCTGCGCTTCCTGTGGCGCAACTTCTGGCCGATCCTGTTGCTCTCCATGCTCGCCTCCGGCGCCGCCTGCTACTGGCTGGCGCGCTACCTGAGCCGCCCCCTGGACCAGCTGCGCGCCGCCACCCGCCGCGTGGCCGCCGGGGAACTGGACTACCGGGTGGCCCCCGGCCTGCACAGCCGCGGCGACGAACTGGCGGACCTTGCGCGGGATTTCGATTCCATGACCGCACAGCTGCAGGAATCCATGGCGGAACAGCGCCGCCTGATCAAGGACGTGTCCCACGAGCTGCGCTCGCCGCTGGCGCGACTGCAGGTGGCACTCGGCATAGCGCGGCAGAAGAATGTCAAAGCCCTGGACGCGGAGCTGGACAAGATCGGCAAGGCCGCCGACTACCTGGAGGACATCATCGCCGATGTGCTGTCCCTGCCGGTCGCCGGCCAGGACCAGAGGCCTCTGGACGACGTGGTGGAAATCAACGGCCTGGTGGAGGCGCTGCTCGAGGATCTCAAAGGCGAGGCGCAGGAAAAGAACCTGCGATTCGACCTGGCCTCCAGCGGCGGGGAGCTGCTGGTCGCCACCCGCGGCAGCTCACTGACGGCGGCGCTGGAAAATATCCTGCGCAATGGCATCAAATACAGCCCGTTTGGTGGCCGCGTGGGTATCGCCATCGACGAACTGGGCGAGCAGTGCCGGATTCGGGTGATCGACTCCGGCAGTGGCGTTCCCGAAGGCGAACTCGAAGCGATCTTCCGCCCTTTCTACCGCACCGACAGCGCCCGCACCCGCGAAAGCGGCGGCTTCGGCCTCGGCCTGGCCATTGCCCAGCGCACCATTCTCCACCACGGCGGCAGCGTCCAAGCCGGTAACGCGCGCGATGCCGGCCTTTGCGTGGAGATCCGGCTGCCGCTGCTCGCGATCGGCGAGTAGCGGTCCCCGCCCGATCATTGATAAATACCTATCGATCCCTGATCATTGGCCGACGGCTGCGGTTTGAGCCACCCATCAATAACGAAAGGGCTCCGCTATGCGCTGGATACTCTATATTCTGGTTTTCCTGGCACTGCTGGTACTCGCCGGCTTCCTGTTTCCGCGGGAAGTGGCACTCGAACGCAGCGTCTACATCGCCAAGCCGCCGCAGGCAGTCTTTCCCTACGTCAACAACTTCCGCAACTTCAACAGCTGGTCGCCCTGGTATCAGCTGGATCCCAATACCCAATACGAATACAGCGGCCCGGACGAGGGCGTGGGCGCGGTGATGCGCTGGAGCAGTGACAATCCCAATGTGGGCAGCGGCAGCCAGACGATCACCGCCAGCGAACCCTATTCCCTGGTGCGCACCGAGCTGGACTTCGGCGAACAGGGGGACGCCACGGCGGAATTCCGCCTGCAGGCCCAGGGCAGCGGTACCAATGTCACCTGGCAGTTCAGCACCGATATGGGCGGCGGCCCCATCGCCCGCTGGATGGGCCTGCTGGTGAAGCGGATGGTGGTCGAATCCTATGAACAGGGGCTCGACAAACTGAAAAACCTGGTGGAGTCCGAGACGACGCCACCGCCGGCGGAGGAAATCGACAACGGCACGGACACCGAGCTGCCGCCGGACGTGGACGACACCATGGGTGCGGATCCGGAGGATATGGAGTCGGATACGGAAGTCGAGATCCTTGAGGAGGAGGGTGAGGAGCCCGTCGAGGAGGATCAGTAGGTTGGGCTGAGCGCAGCGAAGCCCAACGCCTCGCCGGAGTCGTTGGGGTTCGCCAGGCTCACCCCAACCTACGCCTATTTCGGAGATTTGCCCCGGCGTGGCGCCGGGGGCTTGCGCAGCTTGCGCCGCTGGCGCTGCAGGTTCTGCTTTTCACTCTGGGTCAGAGGGCGCTGGCCCAGCTTCGGCAGGCCGGCGGTCACACAGAGATCATCGATTTCCCGCGGCTCCATCTCTATCCACTGGCCGACGCGCACGTGTGACGGAATAAACACGCTGCCGTAGCGCACCCGCTTCAGGCGGCTGACGCGCACGCCCTGGGACTCCCACAGGCGCCGCACCTCGCGGTTGCGCCCCTCCATCACCACGCAGTAGAACCAGCGATTGTTGCCCTCGCCGCCGCTCTCGACGATATCGGTAAAGCGCGCCGCGCCGTCTTCCAGCAGTACGCCGGTGAGCAGGCGCTTCTTCATCTCGTCGTCCACCTGGCCCTGGATGCGCACCAGGTATTCCCGGTCGATCACCGACGAAGGGTGCATCAGCTTGTTGGCCAGTTCGCCGCTGTTGGTGAACAGCAGCAGGCCGCTGGTGTTGAAGTCCAGGCGGCCCACGGAAATCCAGCGCCCGGATTTCAGGCTCGGCAGGCGGTCGTAGACGGTCGGGCGGCCCTCGGGGTCGTGGCGGGAGCAGATCTCACCCACCGGCTTGTTGTACAGGATCACCCGGCAGCGGTTCTCTTCGGTCGTCGGCAGGCGGCGGCCGTCGAACTCTATGCGGTCCTCTTCGGTCACCCGCTCGCCCAGCTCCGCCACCACGCCGTTCACGGTCACCCGGCCGGCCTCTATCGCGCGCTCCATCTCGCGCCGCGAGCCCAGGCCGGTGCGCGCCAGTACTTTCTGCAGTTTTTCGCCCGCAGGCGAAGTGCCGTCACTCATAGGATGGTGTTTTCCGCTTGCGGTTCTTCCCGGGTTTCCTCGTCGGTGTTCTCGCCTCCGGGAAATTCGGTTTCTGCGATCTCGACATTATTTTCCGCCGGTTCGGTGCCCGACTCTTCGGCGGGTATTTCGGATTCACCGCCGTCGGCAAACAGGCTGCTCGGCGGCAGCTCCGCGGACAGGGAGGCCCCGCTCACTTCGCCGCTGACAACAATTTCGGGGGATTCGCCCTCACTGGCAGTGAAGGCGGTCTCTTCTTCCGCATCGCCATCCGATTCTTGCGGCTCGGAGAATTCATCCTCGGCCTCGGCGGCCTCTTCCGAAGAGTCCTGTTCGACAGAAGCCTCTTCGCCCTCCTCCGCCCCGGCGGCGTCCGCATCTGCCGATTCCGCCGTCGGCTCGCCGGCTTCCGCCTCGCCATCGATGCCTTCGGCCAACCCGGTTTCACCGCCGTCCTGCTGGCCAAGGTCCAGCGCCTGGTTCAGGCTGTCGATATCGCGGATTTCCGCCAGGGTCGGCAGGTCGTTCAGTGTGCTCAGGTTGAAGTAGTCGAGGAATTCCTTGGTGGTCGCGTAGAGGGAGGGCTTGCCCGGCACATCCCGCTGGCCCACCACCTTGATCCAGCCGCGCTCGGACAGCGTCTTGACGATATGGGAACTGACCGCCACGCCGCGGATCTCCTCAATATCGCCGCGGGTGATGGGCTGGCGGTAGGCAATGATCGCCAGCGTTTCCAGGATCGCGCGAGAGTATTTCTGCGGCTTTTCCTCCCACAGGCGGTTGACCCAGGGCGCCAGGTCCTCGGGCACCTGGAAGCGCCAGCCGCTGGCCACCTGCTTCAGTTCGAAGCCGCGCTCGCTGCAGTTTTCGGCGATCTCTTCCAGGACGGTCTTCAGTTCCGCCTTTTCCGGGCGCTCGCCCTCGTCGATCAGCGACAGCAGCCTGTCTTCCGACAGCGGTTGCCCCGCCGCAAGCAGCGCGCCCTCGACGATGCGGCGCAGTAATTCCGGAGCGATTGTCATCTTCTAACTTCTAACCTTGGAATTCTGAAAATTCTCTTGTTGTAGGAGCGGCCATGGGCCGCTCCTACATAATGGAGGCCAACTCGGCTTCTGTCTCGCCTTCCGGCTCTTCGGCGGCTTCCCCGCCCTGCCCCGCGGCGCGCACGTGAATCGGGCCGAAGGCCTCGTTCTGCACCAGTTCCACCAGGGATTCTTTCACCAGTTCCATCACCGCCAGAAAAGTGACTACCACGCCCAGGCGCCCCTCCTCCACGGTAAACAGGCTGACGAAGGGCACGAACTGGCGGTGGCGAATCCTGTCCAGCACCTGGGTCATGCGCTCGCGGGTGGACAGTTTCTCCCGCTCCACCTGGTGGCTCTCGAACATGTCCGCGCGCCTCAGCACATCGGCCAGGGCCAGCAGCACTTCCTTCAGGTCCACGTCGGGGTCCGGGCGGGTGATGCTGCGGTCCGGGGCCTGGGCGCTGGCCTGGTGGATATCGCGGCCCATGCGGGGTATCTCGTCGATATCCTCGGCGGCGGTCTTGAAGCGCTCGTACTCCTGCAGGCGGCGGATCAGGGCCGCGCGGGGGTCCTCGCCCTCCTCTTCCTCCTCCTGGGGCGGGCGCGGCAGCAGCATGCGCGACTTGATCTCCGCCAGCATCGCTGCCATGACCAGGTATTCCGCCGCCAGCTCGAAGCGCATGGCCGTCATCATCTCCACATAGACCATGTACTGGCGGGTGATGTCGGCGACATTGATCTCGAGGATATCCAGGTTCTGCCGGCGGATCAGGTACAGCAGCAGGTCCAGGGGCCCCTCGAAGGCCTCCAGGATCACTTCCAGCGCATCCGGCGGGATATAGAGGTCGGCGGGCAGTTGCGTGTAGGCCTGCCCTTGCACCATTGCAAAGGGCATCTCCCCCTGGCGCGGGGACTGACCGGCAGCGGGCTCTTCGGAA
Organism: Microbulbifer sp. SE14; assembly: GCF_059834885.1. Lineage (NCBI taxonomy): Bacteria > Pseudomonadati > Pseudomonadota > Gammaproteobacteria > Cellvibrionales > Microbulbiferaceae > Microbulbifer > Microbulbifer sp. SE14. The sequence goes on from NZ_JCBAJA010000007.1 coordinate 179,162, forward strand.
GCCGCTTCGGCCTCGGCAGCGGCCACTTCGGCAAGTACCTGCTCCTCAGCCTCGGCTAGTAGTTCTTCAGTGGCCACTCTGCCCGCCCCTCGTTTTTCACCAGCCCCAGAGGGGCAAACGCGCGATTATACATAAGACCTGGATCCGTGACTCCAGGTCAGTGCCGGGCCTGTCAGCCCATGATTTCGTCAATGGGACCGCAGCCCTGGCGGACCAGCTCCGGCTCGTCGCCAGTCAGGTCCACCACTGTCGTGGCCTCGAGGCCGCAGAAGCCGCCGTCGATCACCAGTTCCACCTGATGCTCCAGGGTGTCGCGGATATCGTAGGGGTCGGTCAGCGGCTGCTCGTCGCCGGGCAAGATCAGGCTGCAGCTCATCAGCGGTTCGCCCAGGGCCTCGATCAGCGCCAGCACAATGGCGTTGTCCGGCACCCGCAGGCCGATGGTCTTGCGCTTCGGATGCACCAGGCGCCGCGGCACCTCGGCGGTGGCGGGCATGATGAAAGTGTAGGGACCCGGGGTGTGGTTCTTGAGCAGGCGGAACATCTGGTTGTCCACCTTGGCGTAACTCGCCAGTTCCGACAGATCACGACACATCAGGGTGAAGTTGTGCTGCTTGTCCAGCTGGCGCAGGGCGCGAATGCGCTCCACCGCCAGCTTCTCGCCCAGGCGGCAGCCGACGGCGTAGGCGGAGTCGGTGGGAAAGACGATCACGCCACCGGCGGCGACGATATCCGCCGCCTGACTGATCAGCCGCCCCTGAGGATTATCCGGGTGAATCTGGAAAAACTGCGCCACAAGTATCCCCCTAATATCAATTTCGGCTAGTGTGCCACAAATGCTCCGTGCCAAGCAGCCATCCATGGAGCTGCCGCCGGCCCGGCCATCCATGGCCGGTCGCAAAACTGCGCAGCGAGCAGTGCTCGCTAAGCGCGCAGTTTTGCCCACAGATTCCAAACCGGCTCGACGTCCTCCGGCAGGCGCGCACAGCCCAGTTCGCGCCAGGGCTGCCCGGGCTGGTGGAAGTCGCTGCCGACCGAGCAGTGCAGGCTCGGGCGCTGCAATTCCGCCGCCACCGAGTCCATCAGCTGGCGCAGTTCGCGGGTCTGCACCGGGTTCTGGCGGCCACACAGCAGCTCCACCGCCCCGCCGCCGGACTGCACAAAGTCGCACAGCAGGCGGCGCAGCAGAGTACGGGTGAGACTGTACTTGAGAGGATGGGCCAGCACAGCTGTGCCGCCGGCGGCGCGGATGCTGGCGACGGTTTCGTCCAGCTGCGGCCAGTCCACCTTCACATCCCCCACCTTGCCGGCACCCAGGTAGCGTTTGAAGGCCTGCGCCTCATCTTCCACGCGGCCCTGCTGCACCAGCCAGCGGGCGAAGTGCGGGCGGCCGATAACACCGTCGCCGGCCAGCGCCCGGGCACCTTCAAGGGCACTGCCGAAACCGCGCTTTTCCAGCCGCTCGGCGATCCGCCCGGCGCGCTCCCCCCGCAGCCGATCCCGCAATGCTATCGCCGCCTGCAGGTCCGTGGACGCCGGGTCGAGGTTGAGGCCGACAATATGTAAGGGGCGCTTGCCCCAGCGGCTGGAAAGTTCGATGCCCGGAAGAACGGTCACACCCAATTGGTCACCGGTTTCCCGCGCCTCGGCCACGCCGTCCAGGGTATCGTGGTCGGTGAGCGCCAACAGGGTCACGCCCTGGGATTTTGCCCTCGACACCAGTTCTGCAGGGCTTAAAATACCGTCCGATGCGGTGCTGTGGCAGTGCAGGTCCGCCAGACCCGTATCCGCATCCAGTGGCAGGGCTTTCAAAGCAGGGCTCTCGCTCAGATTCATCCTCGATCGGGTAGTGACACCCGGTTTTGAACAATTGCCGGCCGCCGCTGTCATACGGGCGCCCGGCGGATCCAGGGATAAGGCCCCATTGAGGGTTTCCGTACGGAACCCCGGGGAGACCGGATTCTGACAGCGGCACCGTCAGCCGGGAAGCTATTTTGAATGTTAGGGTCGTACAGGTAGTGGCCCGGCAGAAACTTCCCGCGGGCATTATCACCGGAACCAGGCATGACCGAAACCAACCCGACCACCGAAGTGACCGAGCAACCGAAAAAGGAGGAGAGCCCTCAGCCGAAAAAAGAGGGGCTTCTCGGAAACCTGCTGCTCAATATCGTCATACCCACACTGATCCTGACCAAGCTGTCCGGCGACGACTGGCTGGGCACCAAGTGGGCGATTGTGGTCGCGCTGGCCTTCCCGCTGGGCTACGGCCTGCGCGACCTGATACGGTCCGGCAAGGTCAACTTCTTCTCCGCCCTGGGCGTGATCAGTATCCTGCTGACCGGCGGCATCAGCCTGCTGGAACTGGACGCCAAATATATCGCCATCAAGGAGGCGGCCATTCCGGGCCTTCTGGGCATAGCCACCGTGGCATCCCTCTATACCCGCTGGCCACTGGTGAAGACGCTCCTCTACAACGATAGGATCCTGGATACCGGCAAGATTGCCCGGGCCCTGGCGGGCAAGGGCAATGAGAGCGCCTTTGAGCGCACCCTGCAGCAGGCCTCCTGGATGATCGCCGGCTCCTTCTTCCTGTCCTCGGCATTGAACTACATCCTCGCCGAGGTACTGCTTCAGAGCCCACCCGGTACCGAGGCGTTCAACGAGGAACTGGGCAAGATGACCGCACTCAGCTTCCCGGTAATCGCCCTGCCGGCGACCATTATCCTGATGCTGGTGCTCTTCTTCCTGTTCCGCCGCATCGGCAGCCTGACCGGCCTGAAGCTCGAAGAGATCGTGGTCCAGCAATAAATTCATCGAACACCGACAACACCGATAAGAGCATAAATTACACATGTGGTACGCAATCATCAGCGAAGATGTCAAAGACAGCCTGCCGCTGCGCAAGGGCGCGCGCCCCGATCACCTGGCCCGCCTCAACCGCCTGAAGGACGAGGGCCGGCTTCTGATCGCGGGCCCCCTCCCCGCCATCGACAGCGAGGATCCCGGCGACGCCGGTTTTACCGGCAGTCTGGTGGTCGCGGAATTTTCCTCACTGGAAGAGGCCAAAGCCTGGGCGGACGCGGATCCCTATATGGATGCCGGTGTCTATGCCTCAGTGACGGTAAAACCGTTCAAGCACGTCCTTCCGTAAATCGATATAAGAAAAGCTGTATCACAATGATGAAACAACTGACCGGTCTCGCGGCCGCCGCCCTGATCGCCGTAAGCACACCTGCCAGCGCCCTGGGCGCAGACACCCGCTATATCACCGACCAGCTGCACGTGCCCATGCGTTCGGGCAAGGGCAACGAATTCCGTATACTGCACCGCGGCCTGCCCAGCGGTACCAAACTGGCCCTGCTGGAAGACGCCCCCGACGACGGCTGGGCGCGGGTGCGCACCCCTGGCGGCGAGGAAGGCTGGGTGCGCCGCCAGTACCTGGTGTCCGAACCGGTGGCGGAGATCAAGCTGAAGAAGGCGGAGGCCGACCTGGCCCGCTTCGAGGCAATGGACCTGGGCGGTGAAGTGCGTCGCCTGGAGGAGGAAAACCAGAAGCTGAGCACCGCCCTGACCGCCGAACAGGAAAAGTCCCAGCAGCTGGCCAAAGAGCTGAAGGAACTGAAAGCCCTGTCCGCCGATGCAGTGAGCCTCAACCAGCGCCACCAGAAGCTGCTGCACCAGCACGAACTGCTAAAGCAGGAGCAGATGATGGCGGAGGCGGAGATACAGCGCCTGTCCGGCAGCGAAACCCAGAAGTGGTATATGTACGGCGCCCTGTCCGTGGGCCTGGGTGCTATCCTCGCCATGATCGCCCCGCATTTCCGGCCCCGCCGTCGCCGCTCGGAGTGGGCCAACTGATTTTCGGGACTCGCAGAATTGTGATGTAGGAGCCTGCTTGCAGGCGAACAGCTACGGAGTAGCTCTCTTTTCGCCTGCAAGCAGGCTCCTACAGAAAGAATGTAGGTTGGGGTGAGCGCAGCGCCCCCCAACAAACAAAGAGACAAGGACGATGCGCAACTTAATCACACTTTTTTTAACCTGCCTGCTCGCCCTGCCGGCACTGGCCGACAATCCGAAGGTCGAGCTGAAGACAGACCTGGGCACTATTCGAGTGGAACTTTTCCAGGACAAGGCTCCGGCCACGGTGGAGAACTTCCTCGCCTATCTCGACAGCGGCTTCTACAACGGGGTGATTTTCCACCGGGTGATCCCCGGCTTCATGGTCCAGACCGGCGGCCACACCTTCGACTTCCAGTTGAAGGAAACCCGCGAGCCGGTGGCCAACGAATCCGCCAACGGCCTGGAAAACCTGCGCGGCACCCTCGCCATGGCCCGCAAGAGCGATCCTGATAGTGCCACCTCACAGTTCTTTATCAACCTGAAACACAACGATCACCTGGACGCGCAAGAAGACAAACCCGGCTATACCGTCTTCGGCAAGGTGACCGAAGGCATGGACGTGGTGGACAAGATACTGACGGAACCCCGCGGCCTCTACCGCGCATTTCCAAATGCACCCAATGCGCCGGTGCGTATCCTCGAGGCAAAGCGCATCGACAGCGATGCCGGCAAAAACCAGGGAGAATAAGCGGTGATAGCCCTCAGCGTAAACCTCAACAAAATCGCCCTGATCCGCAACTCCCGCGAAGGCAATTACCCGGACGTGGTCGCCCACGGCCGCATCTGCCTGGACGCGGGCGCCCAGGGGCTCACCGTGCACCCGCGCCCGGACCAACGCCATATCCGCCCCGGCGACGTGCGCGACCTGGCCGAACTGTGCAGGGGCCGCGAGGGTGTGGAGTTCAATGTGGAGGGCAACCCCTTCGCCGAGCCGCTGGCAGATTACCCGGGCCTGATGCCACTGGTGCTGGAAACCCGGCCTGACCAGTGCACCCTGGTGCCGGACAGCAACGACCAGCTCACTTCCGATCACGGCTTCGACCTGAAGCGCGACGGCGCGCGACTGGAACCGCTGATCAGCAGACTCAGGGATGCCGATATCCGCGTCAGTCTGTTTATGGATCCGGACCTGGAGCAGATCGGACTCGCAAAAGAAGTCGGCGCCGACCGCATCGAACTCTATACGGGGCCCTATGCGGAAGCGGTGAGCCGGCAGAGCGATGCAGTGGAATCCATTTTTGCCGCCCATTGTGCCGCCGCCGAACACGCGCGCCAGCTTGGCCTCGGCGTCAATGCGGGCCACGACCTGAACCTGATCAACCTGCCCCGCTACCGCACCCTGCCCGGCCTGCAGGAGGTCTCCATCGGCCACGCCCTGACCGTGGACGCAATCAGTATGGGGCTGGACAACGCAGTGACCGCCTATCTCAATTGCCTTAGCGGCAATTGATTATGCGGACCCTCAATATTGTTGGCGCCGGCAAACTGGGAAAGACTCTCGCGCACCTCTGGCAGCAACGGGGCTTTTTCCGGGTCCAATCAATTTGCAGCCGCACACCGCAGAGCGCCGAAGCCGCAGTCGATTTCATCGGCGCGGGAAGCGCCTGCCCCGGAATCGAGGCCATGAAGGACGCCGACTGCTGGCTGATCGCCAGCGGTGACGGGCAGATAGCACCACTCGCCAGAAAGTTGGCCCCGCGACTGGCGGAGGGCAATATCGTCTTCCACTGCAGTGGCGCCCTCAGTTCGGAAATACTCTCCCCCTGCCGGCCGGCCGCCATCGCCAGCGCCCATCCGGTGCACAGCTTTGCCGACCCCGGGCTGTCCTTGCAGACTCTTGCCGGCAGCAGTGTCGCCCTGGAGGGAGATGAAAGCGCGGTCGAATTATTGCAGCATGCCTTTTCCGCAATCGGCTGCGAAACCCTCACCATAGCAGCGGAAAACAAACACCTCTACCACGCCGGATCTGTGTTTGCCTGCAACTATCTCACCGCACTGATGGACCTCAGCCTGCGCACTTTTTCCGCGGCGGGCATCGACAGGCAGCAGGCCCTGAAACTGCTGAAACCCATCGTCTTGCAGACGGCGGAAAACAATATGCAGCTGGGCCCGGAAAAATCCCTGACCGGCCCCATCGCCCGCGGCGACCTGGAAACGGTTACCGCGCAGCTTGCTGCGTTGCAAAAAAACGATGCGCAACTCGCGCGCTGCTATCGCCAACTGGGCCTGGCCTGTGTAGAGTTGGCCCGGCGCGGCCCGCTGCCGGAGGAGGCCGCGGCCCGACTGGCCGAATTGCTGAGCGAGCCAACTTGAAAGACTGTCAAATAATGGTTGAGGACTCCTAAATATGGCTGAGGGCTCTCCCCAAGATTCAAAAGAGTACCTGCGAAAGCGCGCTTTCTACGACAGCCTGCTGACCATCTACGGTCGCAAACCCGTGCTCGAGGCACTGGAGGACCTGTCGCTGCCGGTGCACAAGCTGCACCTCGCCGACAGCAACCGCCGCGACCAGCTGATCGCGCGCATCGAGCAATTGGCCACCGAGCGGCAGATAGAAATTGCCCGCTGGGATCGCAAGGGGCTGTCGCGGATCTCCAAGAATGCCCGCCAGGACCAGGGCGTCGCCCTGGACCTGGCCCTGCCCCACTACGGCACCACCGATGCCTTCCTGTCCGAGGGCGGGAAAAAGTACGAACTGCTCGCCCTCGACGGCATCACCAACCCGCAGAACCTGGGCATGATCATCCGCTCCGCCTGTGCCGGCGGCATGGACGGAATCATTCTGCCGCGCAAGGGCTGCGCGCAGATAGATCCACTGGTGATCAAGGCCAGCACCGGCACCCTGTTCAAAATGCGCCTGTTGCGCTGCGAAAAACTCGCCCCGGCACTGGCGGAATTCAGGCAGCAGGGCGCGCGCATCTGCGGTCTCTCCTCCCACGCGCGGATGACACTGTCGGAACTGGAGGGAGATGCGCCCACGATTTTTGTGCTCGGCAACGAAACCCGCGGTGTCAGCGATGACGTCGCCGAACTGTGCACACACAAGCTGCGCATCCCGATGCACAACAATGTCGAAAGCCTGAATGTCGCCGTCACCGCAGCCCTGATCAGCTTCAGGCATCAACGGTAAAGCCCCGCCGTCCCGAGCCGGCACCGAATTCCTTCACTGGCACTGCGAACTGTCCCTCGTCTAGACTGAAACTGATACCACGAGTGGTATGTTTTCAGCAGTAAAGGGATTTATCGCGGGCGCAGTCATGAAGTTTTTGACCCGCATTCTGGTATCCGTTGGCGTATCCGCGCTGGTGGCTTGTGGAGGGGGAAACGACGGCTCCAGCCGCAGCCAGTCCAGCGACAGCGTCCTGTTCAACGTCTCCGGCACCGTAACGGCGGCCCGGTTCAGCGGTGTCGACTCGGATACCAACGACAGTCAGGCGCCGTCGTCGAGCAACGACGACGCGGACTACGCCCAGCTTCCGGGCAACCCGAGCCTGCTGGGAGGCTTTGTCAGCGCCGAGGGCTCCGGCCAGGCCGGCCAGCGTTTTTCCGGCAGCGCCGACCGGGAAGACTGGTTCAGCATCTCCGCCTCACCGGGGCAGAGCCTGGAACTCCGCATTCACAAATTTGACAGCCAGGACTCCTCGGCAGTCGACCTGGATCTCTACCTCTATTCCCCGGACGACACCGGCAATCCCATCGACTCCAGCACCGGCTCCGGCGCCAGTGAATCCATTGCGATTCCCTCCGAAGGCGACTTCCTGCTTCGCGTGGTGGCCCAGGCGGGCATCAGTAATTACACGCTAAAGCTGGACACAGGCAACGGTGCCGCCGCCAGCCCTTCGGTGGGGCAGGAGTTCGTCCCGGGGGAAATGCTGATCAAGTGGAAATCCCGCCCCTCCCCACAGTGGCTGGCTGCCAGGGGGCTGGAACCGCTGAGCAGGAAAGTCGCCACCGACATATCCGCCTACCGGCTTGTACGCAGGGATCTCGCACCCATTGTCGCCGGGATGGAATTCCTGCACCTCACCGCCAGCGAGGCACTAAGGAACAAACTGCACACCCTGGCAGCGGTAAAGAGCCTGCAGTCGGAGAAATTCGTCGAATGGGCGGAACCCAATTATGTCTACCGCAGTGCAGTGACACCCGACGACCAGCACAATTACTTGCAGTGGCACTACCGCCAGATTCGCCTGCCCCAGGCCTGGGATGTCACCACCGGCAGCAGCGATGTCATCGTCGCCGTGCTGGACAGCGGCATTTTCAGCAGCCACCCGGATCTGCGCGGCAAACTGGTCGCCGGCTACGACTTTGTCAGCGACGCGGGGGAGGCAGGAGACGGCGACGGCATCGACGGCGACCCGGAAGACCCGGGCAACCAGACACAACAGAACGGCACCGCCTGGCACGGCACCCATGTGGGCGGCACTGTCGGCGCAGTTACCGACAATGGCACGGGGGTCAGCGGCGCCGGCTGGAAGACCCGCATCATGCCCCTGCGGGTGCTGGGCAACGCCGGCGGCAGCAGCGCGGACATCGCCCAGGCGGTGCGCTACGCCGCCGGCCTCTCCAACGATTCCGGCACCCGGCCGGCGAAGCGCGCCGATATCATCAACATGAGCTTCGGGGGTGGTGGCTATTCGCAAACCCTGCAAGACGCCATCGACGACGCGCGCGCCGCCGGCGTGATAGTTGTGGCCGCAGCGGGCAACGACAGCGCCGAAGCCGAATACTATCCGGCGGCGATGAGCGGCGTAGTGGCGGTAAGCGCCACCGACTACAATGGCGACAAGGCCCCCTACTCCAACTTCGGCAGCTGGGTGGACCTGGCTGCACCCGGCGGAAACAGCAGCATGGACGCCAACGGCGACGGCTACGGGGACGGGGTGATCAGCACCCATGTCGAGAAGGGCTCGACACCGTCGGCGACCTACGGTTTCATGCACGGCACCTCGATGGCCAGCCCCCATGTGGCGGCGGTAATCGCATTGATGAAAGCGGTGAACAAAGAGCTGTCCCCCGACAAGGTGGACGCGCTGCTGGCGCAGGGAAAACTGACCAGGGACATCGGCGACGCCGGTAAGGACAAGCTGTTCGGCATGGGGCTGATCGACGCCTACAAGGCCATCGAGGCAGCCTCGGGTCCCGTCACGGTACCCGTACTGGTGGCCGAGCCGGACAGCCTGAACTTTGGCAGCACGCACACGGCGCTGGATGTGGAAATAAAGAATATCGGCGCCGAGGGGGCGAAAATCAGTGGCACCCCTACCGCCGCCAAATGGATCAGCGCCGTCGAGGCGGTGCAGACCGACGGCAACGGCTTCGGCCGCTACCGCATCGGAGTCGACCGCGCGGGGCTGGGAGACGGCACCTACACCGGCAGTGTCCGCTTTCCGGTAGAGGGTTCCGGCGATTTCGAGCTCCGCGCCAATATGAAGGTGGACACTTCGGGCACGGATGCCGATGCGGGCTACCTGTACATCCTGCTCCTCAAACCCGGGGACGGCTCCGCGGACATGGAAATAGTGGCCCAGACGGCAAAATCCGTTAGCGGGGGCAAATACCGCTTCGATTTTTCCGCCGTGCCGGCCGGTGAATACCTGCTCGCCGCCGGTGCGGATATCGATGGGGACGGCTCTATCTGCGGCCCTGGAGAAGCCTGCGGGATGTTTCCCGCAACGGACTTCTCCAGCCCGATCAAGCTGGACAAAAACCTCGACGGCCAGGATTTTTCCGTCGGCTACGACAGCGGCATCGAAAGCGGCGCGCCGGGACCTATTCGCCTCCGGACGAGCTCCCCGGTAAACGCACGATAGTGCCAATACCTCTGCAAAATCGCCGCCATTGTCCCTAAGTTCCTCCTATTCCAAGTTTTTAACGACAAGTTAGTGGAAATATCTGCTCGGTAGGCTACATATTTTCTTGGAACAAAATACCCGCCCCAAAATGGACTTTGGGAATAATTCCCCGCGACGCTCCGCGGATCCAATAACACCGACAAAAGGATTTTTTCCGTATGCGCCTTTTCTTTTTCCTTATTGCGTCTGCCGGGGTCATCGCCACACCGCCGGCTGCGGCCGAAGGGCCGGAAGACGCCTACTTCGATCTGACACCCTATATCAGCCGCGTCGACAAGGACCGCAATACCGATCGCCAGGCCGGCGGCCTGCGCGCCGCCTACGGCTGGGGCTGGCAGGGACCCTGGTATTCCGAGGTGCAGGTTTTCGGTTCCATCCTGGAAACGGAAGACTTCGTGGACACCCAGCAATTCTCGGACCAAACGGACTTCTACATGTACGGCGTCGGCTTTGACGTGGTGTACAACTTCGGCGACCGCGACGGCTACACCCCCTACCTGCTGGGGGGATTCGGCGCCGTCTACGACGACGTGCTGCCGGACGAGGACGACACTACCAGCGCTTTCCTCAACGTTGCCGCCGGCCTCACCACCCAGGAAATCTCCCGCCGCGGCGTGCGCCTGCGCGCCGAAGTGCGTTACTTCTACGACTACTTCAAGGACAACATGGAAGACTGGCAACTGGCCTTCGGCATCAGCATCCCACTGCGTTGCCCGCCCCCGCCCATCGTCGCCATGGCACCGCCACCGAAGGACTTCGGCCCGGTGGAAGTGAACCTGGCGGACTCCGACGGCGACGGTGTCCTGGACCGCGACGACCGCTGCCCCGACACACTACCCGGCGCCCAGGTCGACAGCGAGGGTTGCGTGATCGCCAACCAGGTCATCACCCTGGAAGACATTCATTTCGAGTTCAACTCCGCCACCCTGACCCCCAATGCGCAGAACGCTCTGCTCCGCGTGGTCCGCGCCCTGCGCAGCCAGCCGGACAGCGAAGTCGAGATCGCCGGCCATACCGACAGCCAGGGCAACGACAGCTACAACCTGAGACTCTCGCAGAGCAGGGCCAACTCGGTACGCACCTTCCTGATCAGGAACGGCATCGACGCCGGCAGGCTCTCCGCCAACGGTTACGGCGAACAGCAGCCGGTGGCCTCCAACGCGACCGAAAGCGGCCGTGCACAGAACCGGCGCGTGGAAATGCGCTTCCGTTAAACCCCGGCAAGATAAAGAAGGGGCTACCAAACGGTGGCCGGGAGCCAACTGGCGGCAACAATCGACACTGTGCCGAATTGCAACAAGGACGTTTCACAAAATGCAAAGGAAATCATTCAAAATGAAAAAGGCTGTTCGGGTACTCCCTCTGACCCTCTGTCTCGCCGCCTCCGGCGTCCTGGCAGATACTGGCGATAACTATGTGGATCTGATGGCGGTGATCAGCCGCATGGACAGCGACCGCAGCAGCGACAACCCCGCCTATGGAGCGCGCGTCCTCTACGGGCACGGCTGGGGCGGCCCCTGGTATATGGAGGTGCAGGCCTTCGGCCTGCGCGCCGACGGCGAGAGCATCTTCCGCGGCCGCAACCTCTACACATCCGGGCTCGGCGTGGACGCCGTCTACGCATTCGGGGACCGCACTGGCTACACTCCATTCCTGCTGGGCGGCATAGGCGCGACAGTCAATAACGGTCGCCCCGGCAGCTCTGATACCGACGCTTTTCTCAACCTCGGCGGCGGTTTTGTCAGCGCCCCAATCAATAATGCCGGCCTGAAGGTGCGCGCCGAAGTCCGCTATCTGCGCGACTACTTCGCCGGTGACATGAACGATTGGCATTTCGGCCTGGGGCTCAGCATTCCCCTGTCCAAGCCACCGGCGCCGGTCCCCCCGCCGGCTCCCGCACCGGTGCCACAGCCGCCGCGGGACTCGGACGGCGACGGTGTCATCGACGACAGGGACCGCTGCCCGGACACCCTGCCCGGCACCCAAGTGGATGAGTTCGGCTGCGCCCTCAAAGAACAAACCATCACCCTGGAAAACATTCATTTCGAGTTCAACTCGGCCAAGCTGACTCCCGCCGCCGCTGCGTCTCTGGACAAAGTGGTAAAAGCACTGCACAGCCAGCCGGACAGCAATGTGGAAGTCGCCGGACACACCGACAGCCGCGGCAACGATGCCTACAACCTGCGCCTGTCGGACCAGCGCGCCAAATCGGTGCGCCAGTATCTTGTCGATCACGGCATCGCCGCCTCGCGCATCACCGCCAAGGGGTACGGTGAACAACAGCCGGTTGCCAGCAACGATACCGACGCGGGCCGCGCACAGAACCGGCGGGTGGAACTGCGCTTCCAGTAACCAGAGCAGCAATGCTCCGCAGGACCCGGCCTTGCCGGGCTCTGTGGTTCCCTTACGCAGACTACCCGGTCGTTCACATTTTCAGCCTCACGATTGGATAAATGTCCGATCCCGATCTATCCCCGTCCACAGAATCTGTGGATATCTCTGTGAACAATCCCCGGGAAAATGCCGCCAGCGCCCGTGACACCGTTGTAACCCTTTTGTGAGGAAAATTTAATCAAAGCCAGAAGCGTTTAAAAATCAACGAGTTACAAAGCGTAATAAATCGGGCTTGACAAAAAGAAAGGCTAAATACCGGTTGTCACCGGCTGTAATCTGGCTGTGGAAAGTGTGGTGGCTGGGCGGGCGAACCCCGACACTCATAATCCCCTCTACTCGGCGATCTCAACAATCTCCTTGCGGGCCGAGATACCCTGAACCGCCAGCAACTGATCGTCGCGGACATCACTGAGCCACCAGATCTGTGGATCCAGCTCCAGGACAATCTCGAACCGATCGCGAATCAAGTCGTAGCGCCACAGCCGATCCTGCCAGTTGATGCCGTAGAGAGCGCCATCGCGCAGCGCAAAGGTCTTGCCGTAAAGTTGGCCGGACGGCAATTCCAGGGTCCGCTTGCCGGACCCTGATTGGCGCCAGAGTATCCGCTGCGAGTCCAGGTAAACCAACTCGTCGCCGGCAAAGCCCGCCCACCTGACACCGCCGATGCCGGTTTCGTCGATCTGCCCCCCGGCCATGTCGTAGACCAGAAGTTGTTCGATACCGGATGAACGGCCTTCGAGCAACAACCGATCGTCCGGGCCCCACTGCCATAGCTGCTCGATCGGCATTGCGGTCTCGAGCTCCATGGACTCACCTTCAAGGGACACTATCATCAGCCGATCGTCGACCACGGCGGCCAGCCGGTCGCCGACGGGCGCCCAGTCGAAACCCGCCACGCGGCTGCCTGGCTCGAAACGGCTCAGTTGCTTACTCCGCTCACCATCGAACAGCCACAGCTGGCTCGAACCCGAGCGCTCGGACATCACCACCCGGCTGGAAGCGGCCGGCACTGTCGAACGCCGTGGAGCGGGCGAGACTGGGATAGGGCTGGAACACTTCGTTGAAGCCCACAGGTGCGGGCTGTGGCGGCCCGGCTGTCAGAGGGATCCGGGCGATGTCAGTGTCCACCAGGCCGTGGGTGGCCACCAGGGTGTTGCGCTGCGGGTGAAACCTGGCACCGTACAGGCGCTGTGTGCGCGGCACGGCGACGGGGCTGAGTCGGCCGTCAAGCGACAGCCGATAAAGCCCGCGGTCGGTGGTCACCAGCAGGCGGTCGCCGTCCGGGTGAAACACCGGCTCCAGTTCCTGGTAAAAAGACAATTCTTTCGGGCGCCGGATCTCGACCCGGCTAAGCGGTTTGCCCGCCGGGTCCACCAGCACCAGCCAGGGCTCCCCATCGGCGGAAAGCTCCACCACCGCCAGCAGCTCGAGCGCCGGCGAGTAATCGTAGCCGGAGATCTCCCCCGCCGGCGGGGTGTAGAGCGTTTTCAGTCGGCCCCGGCGATTGTCGTAGCGCATGAGGCTGGCGCGGTCGTCCGCGTACTGGAGCATGGCGATGCGGCCGTCGCTGAGCCAGCGGGGGGATGAGATGCGGCGGGTTTCGCAATCCAGGCGTTCCACCACCGGTTGCGGCGAGCGCAGGGCGGCGGCGAAATCCAGCGTCTGCAGGCGCCAGCACTGTTTCCGCTCGACCGGTTCCCGGCGGCAGTTGACCTGTTGCGGGAACGCCAGTTGATTGCCGTCTGTCGACCAGCCGTGGGAGCCGTAGTGGCCGGGCTTTTCCGTCAAGCGGAATTCCCGGTTGGTCTCCAGGTCTTTGGCCCAGAGGTGGTTTTCGCAGACACCGCGATAGCGGTGGAACACCAGGTAGCGCCCATCCGGCGAGTAGCTGCCGTAAAACTCCTTCTGGTCGCTGGCGGTGACCGGAGTCATCTGCCGGTAATTCGCGGCCTGACCCCGAAAGCCCAGGACCGCCGCGATCACCAACAGTGCCACAGCCACCAGCGCCGGCCAGCGCCAGCGCGCCTTTCCGGATGCTCTCGACGGGGCCCGACTTTCCCAGCGGACCTCCACCTCCAGGCTGTAGCCCTGCTTGGCGTGGGTTTTGATCACGCCCTGCGCGCGGCTGTCGTCCCCCAGAGCCTTTCTCAATTGGGCGATACAGCGCTGCAGAGTGTTGGGTGCCACATAGCGGCCGGACCAGACTTCCGACATCAGTGTATCCTGGCTCACCACCTGTCCCGCGTTTCGGGCCAGGAGCGTCAGGACTGCCAGCACCTTGGGCTGCAGAGACAGGCCCAGCCCCTGGCGTTCGATGTGATTTCTGGACAGGTCCACGAAACAATCGCCGACCCAATACTGATTCTTCACGGCTCAGGAATCCGTCAGCTATACAGCGGCACAATATCCAACATATCGCCACCCTGATCAATAACACACCCGTTAAGATCACTTGTTATACAAATCAGGTAAAAATCAGGCAAAAATCAGCCATATTTCAATTTAACGAAAGGCGCATTCCCTATTGTCTCGCTCGACAAGAACCCCGATGCGGAGATGGCCTATGAAAATTTTGACTGCCGGGCTGTGCGGCCTGCTGTTTCTTTTCTCCCTGATCGTTCAATCCCACGCGGGTGAGCCAGTGGTGATCGGCGAGCGCACCAGCCTTCATTCCGAGGTCCTGAACGAGGAGCGGCCGCTGCTGGTTCGGCTGCCGGACAGCTACCAAAGCAGCGGCGACAGGCGCTACCCGGTGATCTTTGCGCTCGACGGCGAAACCCATTTTCACTTGTTGACCGGCATCGTGGACTGGCTGAGCCAGAGATCGACGCAAATGCCGGAAGTGATTGTGGTCGGCATCCACAATGTCGATCGGGTGCGCGACCTGGCCCCTTCCGTCGACCCGGAAAACGGCCGGGGCGGCGGCGCCGACCGTTTCCTGCGCTTTCTGTCCGACGAACTGATTCCACACATCGACAAACACTATCGCACCCGGCCCTATCGAATGTTGACCGGGCACTCGCTGGCAGGCCTGTTCACGCTGCACGCGTTGATCCGGGAACCGTCGCTGTTCCAAGGCTATATTGCCATGAGCCCCTGGCTGGCGCGAGGCGCTCCCGAGCCGGAACTGATTGGGCGCGCGAAGGGCTTTTTCAAGCAGCGCGACAGCCTGCCGGTATTTCTCTACACCACCATGGGCGACGAGCCGGCGCTGAAGCCCCACTACGACAGTTTCATCGGCCTGCTGGGGGATGCGCCGAAGGATCTCGACTGGCACAGTGACATCTATCCGGCAGACAACCACATGTCGGTGGTGAGTCGGTCGCTGAACAATGCCCTGCAGAAACTGTTTGCCGACACGCGGATCGATCCGGAGTCGGATCTCGCGAAGAAAGGCGCCGATGCCATCCGGGCGCATTTTCGGCGCCTGTCGAAGGAAAAGTATGGCTATCCCCTTTCCCCCGAAGCGGCGATCAACCGGCTGGGCTACCACGCGCTGGGCCAGGGGAAACCCGACCGAGCACTGACATTCTTTCGCGCCAATGTGGAAATCTTTCCCGACTCCGCCAACGCCTACGACAGCCTGGCCGACGCCTTACTGGCGAACGACGAACTCGAAGCGGCGGTTGCCGCACTGGAGACCGCAGCGCGCAAGGGACGGGAACAAAAGCACCCTTCCCTCAACCACTACCAGCGACATTTGCAACAGGTGAAAGCCCGGCTGGCAGCGCGGCAGCAATAAGACTCCAACAAAGCGTCGAAACCGTGAAAATATACAGTTTACTGGCCGGGCTTATCGCAACTCTGACCTGTGCACCCTACTCCGACGCAGAACCGGGCACGCCAGCAAAGGTAACGACGGGTATCCAGGGCGAACCCATACACTACGCCGAGCGGATTACGCTGCCCTCAAAGGTCCTGGGGCGGGAAGTCAGTCTTCAGGTGTTCCTGCCGGAGACTTTTCGCGAGGCCTCCGGCGAACACACCTACCCGCTGATTGTCGCCAATGGCGCGCACGGAACCCACTTTTTCCACACCCTGACCGGCATCGTCAAACATCTCGGGGAACTGGACCGTATGCCCGAATCCATCGTGGTCAGCCTGGATTACGGCGGAGATATTCCCGAGATACACACCAACGGCATGTGGGAAAGCCGGGATCAAATCGGCCCCTACGGCGATCCGGCGCGCTTCGAGCGTCACCTGCGGCAGGTGCTGATTCCTTTTTTTGAAAAGCACTACCGCGCCGCGGATTTCCGCATGCTGATCGGGGTGTCCGGCAGCAGCCTGATCCCATTTACAACCTGACCCACGCCCCCGACCTGTTCCAGGCCCACATTCTCTACGCCGCCGCGGATATGATCGGCATGGGCTACAAACCCGGTGAGACCTTTGTCGAGCCCATCGAACAGAATATCGCCGACGGCGGGACGGGCTGGCTGTATGTAGGCGCCGCCGACAGTGACACCGCCAAGAATCCGGCCTATATCGACAACCTGAAACAACTGGAGGTCCGACTCGCCCGGCATATGACCAAAAGCCGCTTTAACATTACGCCGATTGGCGAATTCCCAACCTGGCCAATCTGGTGGAAAGCGGCAGCACGGCCATCGTCGACGCGCATTTCGAGCAACTGTCGGAGATTCCCAGGTCCGCCAACGCCTTCAACAGCCTGGGGGACGGTTACCGGGCGGCGGGGCAATTCCGACAGGTGAAGACCAGCTACGCCCGGGCCGTCGAACTGGCCAGTGCCGTCTCGGATCCCGCACTGGAATACTATCGCTCGAAGCTGGCGATGGCGGAGAAACTGCTGATCAAGGCCGCCGCCGAATAATCTTCCACTCTTCAGACGTGGCTGCCGATCACCAGCCGCTCCCCAGAGGGTCCCCCACTCGCTCTTGAAGCCCTTTAACACCTCGTCCCCACAGCCGGCCATCAGGATATGCGGCGGAGCAGTTGATTCCGGTTGCGGATTTCACACACCAATCCGGTGCGGTTGTCATCAGCCCCACGCCCGTCCTCGGCGAGCAGGCGATCGTTGGTGTTCGCCCCCCTGTTCCGGCAGAATAAGCGCACGCCGTCTGTGGCGATACAGTATGTCGTGGAGCCGGGTGGAGGCCCAGGCGGTCTGGTCATCCTCCAGCTTCGGACGCGAGGCGTGATCCTCGCCGGCGACAGTCCAGGATGTATTCGGAGTTGGCTAGCAATGGGGAGCACGCCAGTTGAAAACCAGGATCAAAGCCGCCCTGCGGAACGTCATCAGCGTGTTACAAACTCGTCTGGATCGGTTGTTACCCGACCATATCCCGATTGCGTTCAAACTGGCGCTGGTCATGACCCTGTTGCTGACACTGGGGATGGCGAGCCTGGGCCTGTTTATCGCCAATAGCCAGAATCGCCTGATGCGCGCTCAACTGGATGATTTCGGCCATACCATGGCGCTGCAGCTGGCGAAACTGGCCAGTGAGCCGATTTTGTCGGAGGACAGCCTGAATCTGCGCATGCTGACCGCCAACCTGGGCCAGGATGAAAAAGTCCTCGGCGCCGGTATTTACGCCCATAACGGCGAATTGCTGTCGGCGGCCGGTATCCAGCCGGGCCGGGCAGATACCGTTTTCGATACAGCCGGGGTCCTGTCCCGGCCCTGGTTCCGGCGCACGGCGGACAGCCCGCCGGAACGGCTGATCAGCTTTATCGCACCGGCTACCTACCGGGATGTCCGGGTCGGCTCGGCGGTGGTGACCTTGTCGGCGTCCCTGATGGATCGGGCCGCGGCCAGGGCCCGCGATGCGATTATCTACGCCACGCTGGCCATGACCTTACTGGCATCCCTGCTGGCCTATTGGCTGAGCCGGCGCCTGTCGCTGCCGATCCACCACCTGATGGAAGCCACCCGGGCCATCGACCGCGGCGACCTGGCGATCCGGATCGACGACCGGCGCAACGACGAAATCGGCTTTTTATTCGAAGGTTTCAACAATATGGCGGCCGGGCTTCTGAAGAAATCGCAGGTGGAGCAGGTCTTTTCCCGCTATGTGTCGAAAAACGTCGCCGACAGGGTATTGGCCAATCTGGACGAGATCCGCCTGGTCAGCCGGCCGGTCGAGGCGACCGTGCTGTTCGCCGATATCGTCGGTTTTACCGCGATGTCGGAAAAGCTGCGACCGAGTCAGGTCTCCGAACTGTTGAACGAATATTTCTCTTATATTTCAAGTGCCTGCTCTTTGTACGGCGGGGTGGTCGACAAATTTATCGGCGACTGTGCGATGCTGGTATTCGGCGTGCCGGAGGACGATACCGAGCACGCATTCAACGCGGTCAGCTGCGCGGTGTTGATCCAGCGGCTGGCGGCGCAGCTAAACGAGCAGCGCCGCGCCAACCGTCGGCCCGAGGTGCATTTTCGCATCGGCATCAACTGCGGTGCGATGCTGGCCGGCAACCTGGGTTCCGACGAACGGATGGAATACACCGTGGTCGGGGATGCCGTCAACCTCGCTTCCAGGTTATGCTCCGTGGCCCGGCCGGATCAGATCATTGTGCGAGAAGAACTGCTTGACATTCTGCAGTCCCGCGTCATCGCGCAGGCCGGACAGACCTTGCCGATCCGCGGCAAATCGGCGCCGGTGAGGATCTATTCGGTGCAGGATATCCACCCAAAATTTCAGCCGCTGCTGCAGGCCAATCTGCAGGAAGTGCTGAACTATCAGGCCAATCAACAAAACCGGTGGGCTATCGGCCATGCCTGATACCAGGTCAATGCTGCTATGGCTGTTACTATTGCCGCTGCTGCCGGCCTGCAGCCTTCTACCGATGCAACAGCAGGCGCTGGACGGTTTTCCGCCCGACGCGCTGCAACAGGTCCGCCGGCAGTCGGCCGAACTCGACCGGTTGCAGAAACTGGATATTGTGACGCCGGCCCAGCAGCGACAAATCAAACAATTGCACAGCGGGCTCCAGCAGTTTGAGCGTAACGTCATCCGCGCCGCGAGCCGACTCGAGCAACGGGACGACTGGCGCGGCGCCGAGCGGATTTTTCGTACTGTCATCCGCGCGCTGCCGGACAGCCGGATACTGAGTTCAGCGCAGCAGCAATTGACCGAGCGGCGCCAGTTGCGCGAAGAACTGGTGCGTATGGACCTGGCGATCCATCGCGGCGAGCAGTTGCTGAAAGACGCCGAGCTCTACCAGCGCCTGCGGCAGGTCAGCCGCGGCCCGTTGACCTGGCTGGAATTGAACAGCTATCAGCGCAAATGCCGTAAATCGGCAAAAGCGCTGCAGCGTCATGCACAGCGGGCATTGGAACGGCAGGACTATTCGCTGGCCCGCCGCGGTTTGCAGATTGCACAGCGTTTGTACGGCGACGACTATCAGAGCGACGATGTCGAGCGCGACCTGGCCCTGGTCAACCGCCAGCTTCGCCAGGCGAAGCACCAACCAGCCAAGGCCTCCGACAATGGGGCTGTCACGGAGTTGCAGCGGGCGCTGGACGCCGGCGATCTGCTCAGTGCGCGACGGCATCTGAGCCGGCTACGACAACGGTCGCCGCGGCATCCGCAACTGTCGCCCCTGCTATCGCAGTTCCGGGCGCAGTTAAACGCCCGGGTCGAAACTGCGATCAAGCGGGGCAATGATTTATACAGCCGTGGCGATATCGATCGGGCTCTGGACGTCTGGCGCGCAGCCAAAACCCTGGATCCGGACAATACCAAATTGCTGGCCAACATCGCCCGGGCCGAAAAAGTACTGCAAAACCTGCGAAACCTGTCGACATCGCCCACCACCGAGCTTTAGTCGCCAATCACGCCTTACCACAAATGTTACGATTGGAGACATTCTCAATCAGCCCCTAGTGCAGGCGCGCACGGGCGCAGGCTCACACGTACGATTAATGCGGTACTGGCGAGCGCTCCCCTGTAGAACGGCCCTGTGCCGGCGAGCCTGGCAGAAGCTGCATGCGGGCGCCTGATATCACCTATGTCGGGATAAAGGAGGGGTCTGTCTATCTATGGATCTATCCTTGCGTAAGAGTGTTGGGTGGGCATTCCACACCGCCGTGACCAGCTGCCTGATCACGGATTCTCCCGAGGCAGTAGCCAGGCAGAGGCCCGGCTGGCCCTGCATTCCGACGGAAGTGTCCACTAGCGTTCCCGCGAATATCGGCACCTACTGTTCTCGGGAGTTATTCGCGCCAGAGGGGTCGAAAAAGCGGACTACCGGATCACCAAAGCAATGGAACCATTCTTTACCGGAATTCAGGTCGAGTCGATCTACGCTGAAAACGTGACCAACGAACAAGGCGGAGTTCAGCGTAATAAGGCCCAGCAAATACATACGGGAACACTTACGACGACAGATGCGCCTAAAACATCGCGCGACAATTTTTACTAATCTCTTATGGATCTCTGCCAAGGACATTGGAATACAGAAGAAAATGGATCTTCAACAAATCGGCCTTATCACCATACTGGTTGCTGCATTATTTTTATTCGCATCTGGCTTTCTTCGCTATGATCTGGTGGCTGCACTAACCTTGATGGTCACAGTTCTTTTGGGGATCATCCCCTTTTCAAAGGCATTTTCTGGATTCAGCCATGCCGCAGTCATTACTGTCGGGGCAATATTTGTGATCAGTCGATCGGTTGAAAATACCGGAATCTTAACTGAGTTGGCCTCAAGCTTAGCGCTACGCAAGAAAGTCATCTGGAAGCAAATCGCCATTTTATGTACAGCAGTTGCTTTGCTTTCGGCGTTTATAAATAACGTTGGAGCCATCGCCTTGATGATTCCAATCACCCTGAAAATCGCAAGAACGAAAAACATTCCCCGGGGATTGATGCTAATGCCGCTGGCCTTTAGCTCTTTGCTGGGAGGATTAATGACACTAATTGGAACCCCACCGAACATCATTATTTCAAATTACCGGGCGACATATGAAACCGAACCATTCGGCTTCTTCTCCTTCACTCCAGTCGGCATCGGGTTGACCATACTTGGAATTATATTTATTTCCAGCTTAGGATGGCGGCTGATCCCTCTAACAAAAACCAAAAATAAAGACATCAATCGAGAACGATTTACCGTTGAATTAAGGGTTTCCAGAAGCTCACCACTGACCAAACTTAAGCTGGCACACTTAATCAATCAATATCAAGAAAAAATACAATTAATAGCACTGATAAGGGAAGAGGAAGCGATCCATGAAAATCTAGAACATTATTCCGTCAAACCGGATGACCTTCTGATTTTGGAAACTGACAAGTGGACACTCGGCATAATCTCAGATGAATATAAGCTGGCATTAGAGCCTCGACGACAAAAAAAACGCCCTACCGATCATTACTTAACGGAAATAACGTTACTCCCAAACTCTTTCCTGTGCCGCAACAATATCCGAGAATTAGAACTACAAGAAAAATATGGTTTTGAAGTGGTAGCGATCTCCAGGGGCGAGAAGACCATTACCAAACGTCTTAAAGAAATCGTCTTGGAACCTGGCGATGTACTATTAATCAAATCTGCCAATGAAATAACGCATGAACAGGCCACACAAATAGAAAGCGTTATCATTGACGAAACACGTGTTCGACCTTTCTCAATGAGAAAAACACTAAAGGTTTTTATTGTTTTTGGCTCTGCACTACTGTCGATTATAACTGGAATGGTAACGGTCGACGCGGCTTTTTTCTCGGCGGCAGTCATCATGTTATTGTTGGGGTGCTTGCGGCTTGACACAGCTTATCGCAGCATCAATTGGCCAATAATCATACTGATTGCTGCACTTATCCCAGTTGGTGAAGCAATCGAGTCGACAGGAACGGCAAGGTTAATCGCTCAATCAATATACTACTACGGACAGAATTTCCCAATCTATATCAATCTTTTTGTTTTAATAATGATTACCATGTTGCTTTCAAATTTAATCAACAACGCCGCCGTTGCCTTGATATTTGCACCTATTGCCATACAGATTGCCGGCGACTGGGATGCGTCGGTTGACCCTTTTTTAATGGGGGTTGCAGTGGGTGCCTCCTGTGCATTTTTAACCCCAATTGGTCACCAGTCAAATGCGATGGTGTTAAGCCCAGGCGATTATCGGTTTTCTGATTATTGGCTAATGGGGTTGCCACTGAGCCTTATCGTGGGAATCATGGGTACGATTTTCACCATGCTTGTTTGGCCATTTTTCCCTTAAAATTGCATTGGACATTTGTCAGGTCCATGGTCGTCGTGGAGAGGAGGACGATGGGCAGATCTCACAGGGCGTCGCCCCGCAGATCCGCCCGGCAACCTCCAGCCCCGTCATCCCGGGCATCACCTGGTCGAGCAGCACCAGGACGTAGGGCGCGCCCGCCCCGGCAGCCCGCGGCAGTTCGTCCAGGGCCATGGGGCCTGCGCTCCAGATTCAACAGGCTGCAGGAAACCTCAGACATAGGGAATCACAATCTTTATCGCTGTGCCCTTGCCCACTTCCGTTTTGATCTGGATACGGCCCCCGTGCTTTTCCACCGCGTACTTCACCGCGTCCATGCCGACACCGCGACCGCTGACTTCCGTCACCTTTTCCTTCAAACTGAAACCCGGCAGAAAAATCAGATTCACCAATTCATCCTGGCTGGAGCGGGCTGCATCCCGTTTGCTGATCAGGCCGCGGCGCACGGCAATGTTGCGCACCTGGCGGCTATCAATACCGGCGCCATCATCGGCGATGCACAGCACAAACATGCCGCGGTGCTGCCGCGCCATCAAGTGCAGGCGGCCGCGTTCCGCTTTGCCCGCAGCCAGTCGCTTCGGTGAGGATTCAATGCCGTGGTCCACTGCGTTGCGAATCAAATGCAGGAGGCTGGCGAACAACAAAGTCATGCCGGTTTGCGGCAACGGCACTTCGCCGCCGCTAAAATGGATGTCGATTTTCTTGCCCAGTCTGCGCGCCAGCATATCGGCGGTATCCAAATACTTTTTTAACACCGGCGCCATGGTGGTGTTAGGTGGTACCTGCACCTTGTCGTAAAGAGTGGGGATTGTCTGGTTTTGCAGCTTTTCTGCCGAGCCCTGTTGCGGTGGGATGGGAATCAATGGCCGGGCATCCACCGCCAGTTGCTCGTTCGGCTGCGATCTCCTGGGCGATTTTCTGTTCTTCGCCGCAGACAGCTTGCGCAAGCCGGCAACAACCTCCCTGCCCACCTTCTGCGCCGACTTTTGCAGCCGCAGCCGCTCCATTTTGGTCAGGGGCTCCCGGCGGGTTTGCAGTTTGTGCAGATGATCCTCCATGTTATGGGCCGCCGCCACCGCTGCATCCAGGGCGTACACCGCCAACACGCCTTTGAGGGTGTGGACAAAACGATAGAGATCGTTCAAATCGATATGGTCGTGGGGTCGCTTCACGCCGGTGGAAATACAGCGCAACAGTTCCTGCACTTCGCTGACAAAAATGGAATAACTTTCGCGGTCGAGGGCCTGTTCACTGCTCATATGCACTCTTCTTCTTGTTGCGGCCTTGAAGACGCCGGCGACAGATCGTGACCCGACTGGGCAGTGCAGTTTACAAAAGGAACCGCGGAAGGATGATGCCCCAGGCAAATACCAAAATGGAAACGCCCCGATACGCGCCGCCACAAGGCAGTGTAATTTTTAATCATCCCCAAAACGGATATCGGCGTCACAGATTTTTAAGGACTTGCGCGACTCGTCCTTGAAGAGTTCGCGCAGCGGCTCCCCCCAGTTCGAACTGCATGGGCGTGCGCAGAGGTCATGGCTCATGCTGGCCGGGAACAGGGCTTGGCGCAGCTGGCCGCCTCCCCGGGCCTCCCTGAACTCGTTCTCGCCCCGCTTCAGTCCGGCGGCTCTATGGTGACACGCGTGGTGTCATCCCGATATGGACCTTCAAGTGGTAGCGGAGGGTTCGGGCTGGATGACAGCCGCGTTTCCGGGACTGCCGGGCGACTGGGAGCCCTATTCCAACCGCCCGCATTGGATGTATGCCGACCGTGCCAGTCACGGGCAGGTCACTCCCACTCGATAGTCGCCGGCGGCTTACTGGACACATCGTAGGTCACCCGCGAGATATGCTCTATCTCGTTGATGATGCGGTTGGAGACCTTCTCGATCAGCTCATAGGGCAGGTGCGCCCAGCGCGCGGTCATGAAGTCGACGGTCTCCACCGCGCGCAGTGCGACCACATATTCGTAGCGGCGGCCGTCGCCGACCACGCCGACGGATTTGACCGGCAGGAACACCACAAAGGCCTGGCTGGTCTTGTGGTACCAGTCCGCCTTGTGCAGTTCCTCGATAAAGATGGCATCCGCCTCGCGCAGTATATCCGCGTACTCCTTCTTCACTTCACCGAGGATGCGGACCCCCAGGCCCGGGCCCGGGAAGGGGTGGCGGTAGACCATGTCGTAGGGCAGGCCCAGTTCCAGGCCGATCTTGCGCACCTCGTCCTTGAACAGTTCGCGCAGGGGTTCCACCAGTTCGAACTGCATGTCCTCCGGCAGGCCGCCCACATTGTGGTGGGACTTGATCACGTGCGCCTTGCCGGTCTTGGCCGCGGCGGACTCGATCACATCCGGGTAGATGGTGCCCTGGGCCAGGAACTTCACGTCCTTGAGCTTGGACGCCTCCTGGTCGAAGATTTCGATGAAGGTGTTGCCGATAATCTTGCGCTTGGCCTCCGGCTCATCCTCGCCGGCCAGGCGCGACAGGAACAGGTCCTCGGCATCGGCGCGGATCACGCGCACGCCCATGTTCTCGGCGAACATCTGCATCACCTGGTCGCCTTCGTTCTTGCGCAGCAGGCCGTTGTCCACGAA
Organism: Microbulbifer sp. SE14; assembly: GCF_059834885.1. Taxonomy (NCBI): domain Bacteria; kingdom Pseudomonadati; phylum Pseudomonadota; class Gammaproteobacteria; order Cellvibrionales; family Microbulbiferaceae; genus Microbulbifer; species Microbulbifer sp. SE14. The sequence goes on from NZ_JCBAJA010000007.1 coordinate 204,117, forward strand.
CACACAGGTCAGTTGGTCGCCGATGGCCTTGTGCAACAGCGCAGCCACCACCGAGCTGTCGACGCCGCCGGACAGGCCCAGCAGTACCTTGCCACTGCCCACCTGCTCGCGCACCCTGGCGATGGAGTCCTCGATAATGTTCGCCGGCGTCCACAGTTTTTCACAACCGCACAACTCGATTGCGAAGTGCTCGTAGATACGCATACCCTGCAGGGTGTGGGTCACCTCAGGGTGGAACTGCACACCGTAGAAATTCTTCTCCGCGCAGTACATGCCGGCGATAGGACAGGATTCGGTGGAGGCCATCAGCTCGAAGCCCTGCGGCATCTTCACCACCTTGTCGCCGTGGCTCATCCACACGTCCAGCAGCGCGTTGCCGTCGTCGTCGATATGGTCCTTGATATCGTGCAGCAGCTTGGACTCGCCCTCGACTTTCACCTGGGCGTAGCCGAATTCGCGGACATTGCTGCCCTCAACGATGCCGCCCAACTGGTGCGCCATCGTCTGCATGCCGTAGCAGATGCCCAGCACCGGTACGCCAAGCTCGAACACCACCTGCGGCGCCCGTGGCGAGCCGGGTTCCGGCACAGACTCGGGGCCGCCGGCGAGAATGATGCCCCGGGGGTTGTACTCTCGGATCTCCTCGTCGCTCATATCGAAGGCGCGGATCTCGGAGAAGACCCCCAGTTCGCGCACGCGGCGGGCGATCAGTTGGGTGTACTGGGATCCGAAATCGAGGATCAGGATGCGGCTGGCGTGGATATCTTGGCTCATGGTTTACTCAACTTTTACGAGGTGAGAGTTCCTAAACGTCAAACGGACCCGGCGGGTCCGTTTGTTATTAAAATCTGATGCTTCTTTGTAGGAGCGGCCGGTGGCCACGATCTGGTTCCGGAAGCCCCCTCCCCCAGCCCTTCCCCCGCAAGAGGGAGAGGGGAGCAGGATGGCGGCCGCCCCGAGTCCCGAGTCCCGAGTCCCGAGTCCCGAGTCCCGAGTCCCGAGTCCCGAGTCCCGAGTCCCGAGTCCCGAGTCCCGAGTCCCGAGTCCCGAGTCCCGAGTCCCGAG
>NZ_JCBAJA010000008.1:0-179617 GCF_059834885.1 Microbulbifer sp. SE14
AAGGAGGGCGAATCTTTGATGAGTCGTGCCAATAAAGATTTGCAGAGCATTAAGAAAAACAAGAAACTCGTGAAATCATTTTTCCAAGAGGCGGCTGTATCCTTTGCTGCCACCTAGGTAGTATCTCTCCGCCTATTTTGTCACTGACCGCAGCGCCATGCGGGTGGAACTGGAAAACGCCTACGTACTGCTCTACGACAGGAAGATCGGCAATATCCACGAGTGCCTGCCGCTACTCGACCAGGTGGCCAAGACCGGCAAGCCGCTGCTGTTCGTCGCCGAGGATATCGAGGGCGATGCGCTGGCAACGCTGGTGGTCAACGCCATCCGCGGCACCATGCACGCGGCCGCGGTCAAGGCGCCGGGCTTTGGCGACCGCCGCAAGGCGATGCTGGAGGATATCGCGGTGATGACCGGCGGCAAGGTGATTACCGAAGAGCTGGGCCTGACCCTGGAAAATGCGACCCTCGAGGATCTGGGTCGCGCGCGCAAAATTATTGTGACCAGGGACGACACCACCATTATCGGCGGCGCCGGTTCCCAAGAGGAAATCGACTCACAAATGGAAAAAATCCGGGGGCAGATAGACCGCACCACCTCGGACTACGACAAGGAAAAACTGCGCGAGCGCCTGGCCAAGCTGTCCGGTGGCGTGGCGCTGATCAAGATCGGTGCCGCGACCGAAATAGAGATGAAGGAGAAAAAGGACCGGGTGGACGACGCCCTCAACGCCACCCGCGCGGCGGTGGAGGAGGGTGTGGTGCCCGGTGGAGGCGTGGCGCTGATTCGAGTACTGCAGGCGCTGAAGAAGAGCAAACTCAAGGGTGCCAACCACGACCAGGACGTGGGCATAGGCCTAGCCATCGGCGCCCTGGAGCGGCCGCTGCGGGAGATCGTCAACAATGCCGGCGAGGACGCCTCCGTCATTATCAACGACATCAAGAAGCGCAAGGGCAACTTCGGCTACAACGCGCAGACGGAAGAATACGGCGACCTGATCGAAATGGGCATCATAGATCCCACCAAGGTCGCCCGCTCCGCATTGCAGAACGCCGCCTCCATCGCCGGCCTGATGATCACCACCGCGGCGATGATTGCGATTGTGCCGGAGGCGGAGGAGAGGATGCCGCCGATGGAGGGTGGAATCTAGACGTGGGATGCCCGGATCCTGTCGTCGTTCCGGCGCAGGCCGGAATCCAGGTGCCACTGATCGGGATACCGGTACCGGATCAAGGCCGGCACAGTCTCTGCGCGGGTATGACAAGGAAATAAACTACATCAGGTACCCTAAAGCCTACGCAGTAGTGAGATCGAGCGTATAGATCACCTGCGAGTGGTCCTCCGGATCGGTCCGGCAATCCCAGCCCATTTCCCGCGCCACCTGGCGCAGTTTGGCGTTCGCCGCCGAGTCGATCGAATAGAGGTGGTCTATACCGCGGGCGCGGGCCGACTCGACCAGGCGGTTGAGCAGCAGTGTACCGAGGCCCTGCATCTGCCAGTCGTCGGCGACCACCACCGCGCACTCGGCGGCCTTTCCGGCGGGTTCCAGGGCGTAGCGGGATACACCGATTTCCTTTTCCCCGCCATCCTGCTCAACGGTCGCGACAAACGCCTCCCGCTGGTCGTGGTCTATATCGGTCAGCCGCTCCAGCAACTGCTGGCTGGGTTTGCCGACGCCCCCGAGAAAGCGGAAGTGACGGGATTCCGGCGACAGGTTGGTGATGAATTCCCGCTCCAGCTCGATATCATCTCTGTTCAACGGGCGGATTTTCACCACCTGGCCGTTGCGCAGTTTTTCCGTCACGGTCCTCGATAGCGCTTCGTGGTGTTGTTCGTTCGACATTGTTTACCGGTCTCCTCCCGCCATTCACGGCGGGTTTGTGCCTGTCAGTGCGGTTAAAGACCTGCCCGAGTGGCGGTCAGGTCGAGGCTGTATATCACCTGGGTGTGGTCATTCGGGTCCAAGTGACAGTCCCACCCGTATCTCCGAGCAACCTCGTTCAACTTGTAGTTGTCCGCCGCATCTATCGAGTAGAGACGTTCAATGCCGCGGGCGCGGGCCGTCTCTATCAGGCGGTTGACCAACAGGAGGCCGAGGCCCTGCTTCTGCCAGTCGTCGCCGACCACCGCGGCGCACTCGGCGGCTTTGCCATCCGGGTCGAGCACATAGCGACACTGGCCTATTTCCTTTTCGCCGCCGTCCTGTTGTATGGTGGCGATAAATGCCTCCCGCAGCTGATGATCGATATCCGTCAGCTGTTCCAGCATTTTCTGGCTCGGCTTGCCGATACCACAGTGAAAGCGAAAGCGCCGGGCATCCAGTGACAGATTGGTGATAAATTCCCGCTCCAGCTCGATATCGTCCCGGTCCATCGGGCGGATTTGCACCACCTGGCCGTTGTGCAGCTTTTCCGTCACGGTTCTCGATAGTGCCTCGTGGTGTTGCTCGTTCGACATTGTCACCTGTCTCCTCTCAAGCCGGACCGCCGGTCTCTACAATCTCCCTCAATAATAGGTCTGTGTCGTTGCTCCTGGCCAACCGGACAGATTTATTGACGCGCAGGATTGAGCCGGGTGGGCACCCAAACAATGCAAGAGTTCGTACTGCAGGCAGATGACCTGGATTTACTGATCCAGGCGATTCGCGGGTCAGGCTACCAGCTGTTGGGGCCGGCGCTGCGGGACAGGGCCATCGTCTACGATGAGATAAATTCCGCCGCCGACCTGCCCAGGGGCTGGCGCGACGAACAGGAAAAGGGCTACTACCGGGTCGTGCCCCGCGACGACGGCGCCTATTTCGGCTACGCCGCCAGTCCCCATTCGTGGAAGAAGTTCCTGCAACTGCCGCGGCGTCCTGTATGGAGGGCAAAAAAGAATAACCGCGGGATTGCATTTACCGAAATCGTCGAGGAGGCGCCATCGCTGGCGTTTCTCGGCGTGCGCAGCTGTGAACTGCACGCCATCGCCATCCAGGACCGCGTGTTTGTCGACGACCGCTACCGCAACGACAGCTATGCGCAAAGGCGCGAGAAACTCTTTATCGTCGCGGTCAACTGCACCTACGCCGCGGCCACCTGCTTCTGTACCTCGATGAACACCGGGCCCGAAGTGACCCTGCCCAACGACCTGGCGATGACCGAGGTAATCGATGGCGAAGAGCACTATTTCCTGATCGGCAGCGGTTCCTACCGCGGCGGGCAGATACTGCAGCAGCTGCCGGTGACGCCCGCGGGCAGCAACCACCTGGAGCTGGCGCAGGGCGCCGTGCAGGGGGCGGTGCGGCAGATGGAAGAGGGACCGCGCCGTTTCGACAGCTCGGACCTGAAGGAACTGCTATACCGCAACTACGAGAGCCCCTCCTGGGACCAGGTGGCGGAGCGCTGCCTGTCCTGCGCCAACTGCACCATGGCCTGTCCCACCTGTTTCTGTTCCACGGTGGAGGACACCACCGACCTGAGTGGCGACCACGCCGAGCGCTGGGAGCGCTGGGACTCCTGTTTTACCGCAGACTTCAGCTATGTCAGCGGCGGCCCGGTGCGCCCGGATACCCGCTCCCGCTACCGCCAGTGGATGACCCACAAGCTGGCCACCTGGTACGACCAGTTCGGCAGCTCCGGTTGCGTCGGCTGCGGCCGCTGTATCGCCTGGTGCCCGGTGGGTATCGATCTCACCGAGGAGGTGCGACGCATCCGCGAACTGGAGCAACCGGACCTTGAAAAGACACCCTTGGAAAAACCATGAAGACCATTGCCGACCTGCTGCGCGACCACCCCTTCTTCCGCGACCTGGCCGAGGCGGACCTGGAATTTATCGGCGGCTGCGGTGAGATCTCCATTTACCCTGCCGGGGACTATCTCGCGCGGGAGAATGAATCGGCGGACCACTTCTTCGTGATCCGCAAGGGGCGCGTTGCGGTGGAAACCTTCCTGCCCGACCGCGGCCCCCTGTGCCTGCAGACACTGCACGACGGCGATGTATTCGGCTGGTCCTGGCTGTTCCCGCCCTACCTGTGGACCTTCGATGCGCGCGCCCTGGATGAGGTGCACGCGATACGCCTGGGCGGCAAATGCCTGCGGGAAAAATGCGAGGTGGAACCCAGGCTCGGGTTTCAACTGATGAAGCGCTTTGCCCGCATCGCTACCGAGCGGCTGCAGGCGGCGCGGATTCAGCTGCTGGACGTCTATGGCCAGCGCCCGCCGCCGATGGGTGACAGGCAGTGATACCACAGCTTTACCGTATCGAACGCCGGACGGAAGAATATCCCGGCACCTTTACCCTGCAGTTGTCCGCGGAGCGGGGGCCTGCCGTGCGCCAATCCCGGGCTTGGTCCCCAGGCCAGTTCAATATGCTCTACGCCTTCGGCGCCGGCGAGGTGCCCATCTCGATGAGCGGCCCCGTATCGCCGGACGGCGCCCTGGTGCACACCATCCGCACCCAGGGGCTGGTGACCCGGGCGCTGGAACGCCTGCAGGAGGGCGAGCAGATCGGTGTGCGCGGCCCCTTCGGCAGCGGCTGGCCGCTGGACAGGGCAAAGGGCCGGGATCTGCTGGTCATCGCCGGGGGGCTGGGGCTGGCGCCGCTGCGCCCGGTGATCTACAGCCTGCAGCAGAAAAGGCGGCGCACCCGGCGCCTGCGCCTTTTCTACGGCGCCCGCCGACCGGAGGAAAGGCTCTACCCGTCGGAACTGGCGCAGTGGGGGCAGGGGATGGAAGTGGTGCAGTCGGTGGACCACGCCGACACCGGCTGGCCGGGGCATATCGGCGTGGTCACCGGTCCGCTGGCGGCGGCACAGATAGAGGCGGAAAAGACGGTGGCCTTCCTCTGCGGGCCGGAGATCATGATGCGTTTCTGTATCCAGGCATTGCGCAGGCAGGGCCTGCCGGAATCCGCGATCTACCTGTCGATGGAGCGCAACATGAAGTGCGCCACCGGCCACTGCGGCCACTGTCAGTGGGGCCCGAATTTTATCTGCAAGGACGGCCCGGTGTTTTGCTACAAGGATATCCAGTCATGGTTCCAGATCCGCGCCCTGTGAATGACGCGCCGGAAAAACCCAAGCTGGCGGTGTGGAAATTCGCCTCCTGCGACGGCTGCCAGCTCAGCCTGCTGGACTGCGAGGACGAGCTGCTGCAGCTGGCGGACAAAATGGACATCGCCTATTTCATGGAGGCCTCCAGTGCTCCGGTGGAGGGGCCCTACGACCTGTCACTGGTGGAGGGCTCCATCACCACCGCCGAGGACGAAAAGCGCATTCGCGCCGTGCGCGCCGACTCCCGCGCCCTGGTCACCATCGGCGCCTGCGCCACCGCCGGCGGCATACAGGCGCTGCGCAATTTTGCCGATGTGGAGGAATTCACCTCCGCGGTCTACGCCCAACCGGAATACATCGCCACTCTGAAGACGTCGACACCGATCAGTGCCCATGTACCGGTGGACTTCGAACTGCAGGGCTGCCCGATCAACAAAAAGCAACTGCTGGAGGTGATCAGCGCCTTCCTGTACCGGCGCCCGCCGCAGGTGCCGCCGCACTCGGTGTGCATCGAGTGCAAGATCCGCGGCAACGTCTGCGTCTGGGTTGCCCACGGCACTCCCTGCATGGGTCCCGTCACCCACGCCGGCTGTGGCGCCCTCTGCCCCAGCTACAACCGCGGTTGTTACGCCTGCTACGGCCCCAAGGAGAATCCCAATATCCGGTCCCTCGGCCACTGGTGGAAGGAGGAACTGGGCGCGGACAGGGCCACCCTTATCGAGAACCTGCGCAACGTCAACGCCGCTGCGCCGGCCTTTGACGCGGCGAGCCGCCGCGAGGAGGAACCGGGTGGCGAAGAGTAAAACCATCAGGGTCGACTACCTGGCGCGGGTGGAGGGGGAGGGCGCGCTGTATATCCGCTACGACGACGGCGGCGTGCACGAGGTGAAGCTGAAAATCTTCGAACCGCCGCGCTTCTTCGAGGCCTTTCTGCGCGGGCGCGGCTACCTGGAAGCGCCGGATATCACCGCGCGTATCTGCGGCATCTGCCCGGTGGCCTACCAGATGAGTGCCCTGCACGCGATGGAGGATGCCCTGGGCCTGGTGCCGACATCGGAACTGCGCGCGCTGCGGCGGCTGATCTACTGCGGCGAGTGGATCGAGAGCCACACGCTGCATATCGCCATGCTGCACGCGCCGGATTTCCTCGGCTACCCGAGCGCGGTGGCCATGGCCAAGGACCACCCGCAGATAGTGCAAAATGGACTGCAGATCAAGAAAGCCGGCAACGAGATCGTGCGCCTGCTGGGCGGCCGGGAGATTCACCCGATCAATGTGCGCGTGGGCGGTTTCTACCGCGTGCCGACAGCCGGCGAACTGCAACCCTTGCGGGAACGGCTGCTGGAGGCCCGCGATATGGCCGCGGAGATGGTGCGCTGGGCGGCATCGCTGCCGTTTCCGAAATTTGAGCGCGCGGCGGAGGACCAGTACGAATTTGTCGCACTGTCGAATCCCCACGAATATCCGATGAATAAAGGGCGCATCGCCTCCACCCGCGGCCTGGACATTCCCGTCAGTGAGTACGACTCCCACTTCCGCGAGGAGCAGGTCGAGTACACCAATGCACTGCACAGCAGGCTGGTGGAGCGCGGAGCCTATTTCGTCGGCCCCATGGCGCGCTACAACCTGAACTACGACCGCCTGTCACCGCTGGTGCGGCAGGTCGCAGAGGATATCGGTTTCGCGCCCTTCTGCGCCAATCCGTTCCAGAGCATCGTGGTGCGCAGCCTGGAAGTGCTCTACGCCTTTGACGAGGCGCTGCGGATCATCGACGGTTACCGGCAGCCGGAGCAGCCCTACCTGAATACAGAACCGCGCGTCTCCACCGGCTGCGCCGCCACCGAGGCTCCCCGCGGGCTGCTCTACCACCGCTACAGTATCGACGAGCGGGGCAAGATCACCGATGCCAAGATAGTACCGCCCACTTCCCAGAACCAGAAAACCATCGAGGACGACCTGCGCCTGATGCTGCCGAAATTCCTGCACCTGCCGGAGGACAGACTGCAGGCCCAGTGCGAACAGGCGGTTCGCAACTACGACCCCTGTATCTCCTGTTCCACCCATTTTCTCAAGCTGCATCTGGAGCGGGAAGGAAAGTGATGCGTTGGGCGATCATCAGTCTCGGCAACCGCTTCCGCGGCGACGACAGCGTCGGCCCCTACCTGCTGCACAGGCTTCGTGAAAAGATGGGTGACACCGCGGACTGCATCGAGAACGGCGGCGATATGACCCTGCTGCTGGAAGACTGGAAGGAACGGCGAGTTTTCCTGATTGATGCAGTAAGGGCAGAAGGCCGGCAGGCCGGCGACATCATCCGCCTGGACGGGCTGGCGGAGGCGATGCCCGGCAACGCGTGCACGACATCCAGCCACGGCCTCAACCTGGCGGAGGCGATTGAAGTGGGGCGGATTATGGATGCGCTGCCGCGGCGGCTGGATATCTACGGGATCTGTGGCGAGAACTTCACTGTCGGCGCGGCCCTGTCGCCAGCGGTGGAGGCAGCCGCGGCCAAGGTGGAACAGGAAATCCTGGAATACTTCGCGATGCAGCCAGGAGCCTCGCGAGGATCTGGCAGTAACAACGGATAAAATCCGATATCGCCGGGAGCACTAAGACTCCGTCAGGTTTTCGCCCGAATGATTCAGGTTCGCCCGCAAAGCCCTGCCGAGACAACTAAAGTATTCTGTAAATGCCGCATTGATACGCCGGCGATGCTCGCCCGTCGGGTAGAGCCCCATGCGAGCCTCTTCCGTGGCCTTGGTTCCGGATACCAGGAAATTGTTGCTGATACTGGAATCCTGGACGAAGGCCTCAAATGCCCGCGCGCACAGCTCCACCGGTTCGCTGTAATACACACAGCCATTTGCCCGATCGACCTGGCTGGATATCCGGAACAATTCACTGGGGTTTTCCCCGCCCTCGTCCAACATGATGCACCTGAAACAGGTGAAGAGACGGTCATTGAGCGGGTGGGGCACCGGGGTGGCGTCCCGCAGCCAGGCCCCCGAGGCGTACATACTCCCGGGAGCATCGCTGAAGGCTTTATCGGCGAGGTAGTGGTCGAGTGCGTGAAACCACTCGTGGGCAATCGATCCGGGGCCGGCATTTTTCGCCAGCGAGAAACTCCTCGTCGCGGGTTGGTAGAAGGCCGATATCCCGGGGCGCCCGCCAATGCCGTATTGAAAAGACAGCGTCTCCCGCAGCGAGATCAGCAGTTCGGGCCCCTGCAGTATCGACATCAAATCGGTGAGGGCATCATAAAAAAGGCCGGCAGCGCGGTCGCGCTCTTCCTTGGTGACCCAGCGACCGATACTGATGGACCTGAAACCGAATCGTCTTCTGACATCCGCGAAGGTGACCGGATGCCTAGTCCGTCGATCGGGTCCGCGGCGATAGAACTGTCGGGATAACACAAGGACACCTCCAAAAATCGGCTTTGTAGGGTACGCCGTGCGCACCGATAGCGGCGAAGCCCGACCGGAACTCGCTGGTGCGCAGGGCGCACCCTACGCAGGCACGGATACTTCCGATCCCCAGAAGCGGCTGAGTTCGCCCGACAGCGCCTCACCGCTGCCGCAGGTCCGTAGCTGCCAGTGGTCCGGGTACAGGGCCCGGTAAAAGGGATCGGCGAAGCGGCAGTCGGCCAGGATCAACACGCCCCGGTCCGACTCGGTACGAATCACCCGCCCGGCGGTCTGCAGCACCCGGGTCATGCCCGGGTAGCGGTAGGCGATATCGAACCCGCTGCCCGCCAGTTGGCCGCCGGCCGTGTCACAGGCCTCGCGCAGCAACTCCTGCTCCTCGTTGACCTGCGGCAGACCCACACCCACCACGATGGTGCCCACCAGCCGTTCGCCCACGTAATCCACCCCCTCGCCGAAGACGCCACCCATAATGGCGAAGCCCAGGCTCCGGCGGCCCTCACTGAAGCACTCCAGGAACGCCGCCCGCTCGCGCTCGCCGGCTCCCGGCTGTTGCTGCACCAGGTCGAGTCCCGGAAACCGCTCGGCAAAGCGCTCCGCCACCTGCTGCAGGAAGTGATAGGAGGGGAAGAACACCAGATAGTTGCCCGGGCGGCTGTGATAGACCCGGGCCACCATCTCCACCAGGGCATCGGTGGCCCGATACCGGGCCCGGTAGCGGGTATCCACATAGGGACAGAGGTAAACCCCCAGCTGTTCGGGCTGGAACGGCGATGGCAACATCAGGAAGGGTGATTGTGCCTGTAAACCCAACTGCTGATAGATATAGGCGGCGGGCCGCAGCGTGGCGGAAAATGCAATCACGGCGTGGAACTGCCGGTAACACTGCTGCAGATAATCGGCGGCGTCCAGGCACAGCAGTTTCAGCTGCTGCTCCTGCCAGCGCGAGTCCCGGTTTTCCACCCGGGTCAGGCAGCGGTGCTGTCCTGCCGCCAGTTCTTCAATACACAGGTAGCGGTAGAGCGCTTTCAGCCAGTCGCCGATCGCTTCCGGTGGCGACTGGGACTGCTCCCACAGCTGGGTGACCACCGCCATCACCTTGTGGGCTGCGCGGGTAATGGCGGCCGGCCTGATTTCGGTTTTGGCCAGGGATGTCACCCAGAGTTCGCTATCCCGGCTGGCAGAGGCTCCCAGTTGTCGCCGCTCCGCTACCCATTTGTCCAGGGACTTCACCAGCGATTGGATACTCCGGCGCAGCGCCGGGTGGCTGCCTTTACAGGCCGCTGCGGCTCGGCGACTGTCACTGCGCGTCAGGATTGCGCTGTACATGGCCCGCGCGCGGTCGCCCAGGTTGTGGGCCTCGTCCACCAGCAGGGCCCGCCGCCGGCGTTGGTCGTGCAGGGCACTCATATGGACCAGCGGATCGAACACATAGTTGAAGTCACACACCACCAGGTCGACCCAGGGCAGCATCTGCAGTGACAACTCGAACGGGCACAGCTGGAAGTCATCCGCCACCCGCGCCACCACCGCCGGTGTCAACAGGGGGGCGCCCAGCAGCTGCCGCCGCGCCTTGGGCAGGCGGTCGAAAAAACCGCGGGTGCGCGGGCAGATGCCCTCGGCATCCCGGCTGCACAGTCCCAGGCGACAGGCACAGGTCTTGTCACGGGCCTGTATTTCCAGCAGCGACAGTTTCAGTCCCCTGTCGTGCAGCCGCGCTGCGGTTTCCCGCACCACCTGGCGGCCGGAGTTTTTGGCGGTCAGGTATATGAGCTGGTCCAGCTGTTCCTCCCCCAATGCCTTGATGGCAGGGAACAGGGTGCTGACCGTTTTGCCAATGCCGGTGGGGGCTTCCACCACCAGTTCGCCGCCGTCGCGCAGGCAGCGATAGGCCGCCACCGCCAGCTGCCGCTGGCCGGGGCGGTAGGCGGGGAAGGGAAACGCCAGCGCGTGGGCGGACTCGCGCAGCTGCCCGCGATGCCGCTGCCAGCTTCGATGCCACTGCAGATATTCCGTCAGAGCGGTGCGCGCAAAGGCTTCCAGTTCAGGCCAGTTGAACTCGCGCAGTTCCGGGTAGGACTTTTTTTCTTTGAGGTTGTGCCACACCATCTGTAGTGCCAGACGCTCATCGACAGCGGCCGACTCCGCCCGCTGTTGCAGGAGATAACAGAAGCCGTAGATTCTCAGCTGCGCCCAGTGCAGCTGGCGCACCGACTCCGGCAGTTTCTCGGGAGGGCAGTAGGTGGTCTTGATTTCGTCCAGCTGCGCCGGCCGGTGCAGGTCCGTTTGCGGGTGCAGGATGTCCACGCGGCCGCTGAGGATCGCGGATTGGTGCTGCCCCTGTACTTGGCCCTGCCACTGCACTTCGAGCCTGTACTCGGCCTCGCTGCCGGCAGGGCGCTGCTTTTGCAGTTTCTGGTGCGCGCGGATTCCCTCCTGGGCCGAGGGCCCGGAGACGGCATCGCCGACAAGGTCGCCGCGGCGGCAGGCAAAGGCCACCAGCTCTCCCACCGACAGCTGCAGGGGCGGGGAGCTGCTCTCGGTCGTTTTTACCTCACTCAAGGCTGTTGTCATTCCGCTCAAGGCTGCTGCCACTCCACATGCAGGACCCGGTGGGGGATTCCGTGGCGGGCAAAAAACGCCAGCCAGCGCTGTTGGTTCTGCTGCAGGCGGTCGCCGGGTCCCTTCACCTCCACCAGTTCGTAGCCGCCCGCCGCCGGAAACCGGATCAGGTCCGGCAGGCCGTTGCGGTGATGGACGATATCGCTCAGCAGGCGGCGGAACAGCTGCCGCCAGTGGTCGGCAGGTATGCGCTCAAGCGCCAGTTCCAGCAGTGCTTCCGGCAGGGCCTCCCAGGCCACCAGCGGATTGGCGATGTCCCGTTTTTGGCGATAGTGCTGCCACACCCGCCACGGCAGGTTGTCGCTGTCGAGTTCAGCCAGGCGCTGTTCGAACGCGGCCCGGCGCAGGGGATAAAAATCGGGGCTGCGGAAATCGCTGGGTGCCGCCTGGAACGGATTGAAGAAAGCTCCGGGCACCGGGGCGAAGATTATGTCCCAGACATAGAGCCCCAGAATCCCGTTAAACAGGCTGTTTTCCACGTAAAAGCATCGGTCCGTTTCCGGGCCGGGCGAAGCCTGTTCCAGGTACGTCGCCGACAGCTGTTCCACGCGTTCGGGGGCCCGTGGCAGCACCACAGTTTCCGTCGGCGGCCGGTAGCGGGCCGGTGCTTCCCAGCCCGCCAGGCGCCGCGCTTTCTTCGCAGTGCGGTAACCGAAACTCTCCGCAAAAACCTGCTCGGCTTCGTTGTGGGGCGCCGCCAGTATGGTTCGGCACAGGGTCAGGCCCGTGTCTATATCGCCGCGCTTGACGGCGATACGCGCCCGGCGCTCCCGGGCCGGAGGCCGGGTACAGCGCCGGTACAACTGGTCGGCGGCCTCCAGCTTCTCCAACCGCTCCAGTTGCCGGGCCAGTGTCAGGCGCAGGCGATCGACGCGCCGGTGCAGGGTGGCATCGCCGTCAAACGCATCGGGCAACTGCCCGGCCAGTGCAAGAATGACTTCCTGTCCGGCCTCCAGTGCCCCTTCCAACTGCGCCAGGCAGTTGTAATAGCACAGGTGCCGGTCAATTTGCGCGCGGCTCTGGAACGGCAGGTGCTGTTGATCCAGTGGGTATTCCTCGTAGCGGTACAAGCCCAGGTCCCGCAGCACATAGTCGGTCAGGTCCTGGTTCAGGTTGCCGAAAAAGCACAGCTTGAAGGTCTCGAAGTGCTCAGCCCCCTGCACCGCCAGCAGGGATTCAGTGGCCAGCAGAGCGTCGAGCAGCAGCGCCGGTTCCGCGTTTTCCTCCAGCAGGGCCTGCTCCAGCGCCTGGCGTTTCAGCGTCCGGGGCAGGGGAGTGGGGCTGGAGGCCAGCAACTCCGCCTTGGTGAACAGCGGCAGGTACTCCTCCAGCGGCAAGACCGGGTTGTGTCGCAACAAGCCGGCCCCGGTCAACCGGTCAGCGGCCCGGGGCAGATCGTCGATCTCGGCGTAAGCCAGCTTGCCCTGGCGAAACAGGGCACCGGCTGAGGAAGGCACCCCCTTGCGCGACAACAGCCGGACATACAGCCGCTGGCTGTCGAGGTCCAGTGCCCGGAAAGCGGCGTAGAACCGCCGCTCCCCGTCCGAGAGCAATGCCTCATAACGGGCCATCACAAACTCCACCAGGGTGTGGAAGTTGGTCAGGTAATAATCCGGTGCCAGTTCAATGGGGGCGGCCATGTTCTACTGCTATTGATCGCGGTTGATTTGCAGGGCTTGTTGCGAAAGCGCTTCTTTGTGGTGGTTTTTTGAGCAGCGCGGCGGGGAGCTCTCCCGCCGCTTGAGAGCTGTATGGTTATACAGCATGTTTCGGGAATGAACAAACCGTGGGACGACTGCCCGGCCATGTCAGGTGCGTATGGCTGGCTCTGGCTGCACAGCCCGCCCCGACTGTGACTCTCTATGGCCATCTGGGTCAGCGCCAGTTCCTGTTGCTGATCTATAGTTTCCTGTCGACATCCTCCTGGATTAAACGTGTATGTCTTCTTGAGGCGGCACTAGGTTCAACAACGGCACCACTGAGCCGAAGGTGATTGGGATGACATTGAGCCGCAGGAAATTTTTGGCCTCGCTGGGGGCGGGGGCAGCGATCGGCAGCCTTCAGGGGCTTGTCGGGTGCGCTGAGTCAACCGATGCCAAGCGGACAACAGAAAAACATTCTGACGAATGGGAGAAGATACGAGCGAACTTTCGGCTGTCTCCCGATTACATACACCTCGCCGGCCTGTTGATCGCTTCTCATCCCGCCCCCGTAAGCAAGTCGATCCAGAAGTACAGGGAAGCACTGGATGAAAACCCGGCGGTATATCTGCTGGATAACAACGCGGAACTCCAACGACAAGTGCGGCGAAGTGCCGCCAAATACATGGGAGTGGAAGACGATGACGTTGCGCTGACCGACAGCACCACCATGGGGTTGGCCCTTGTCTACAACGGAGTGGCAATCCGCAAAGACCAGGAAATGCTGACCACGGACAACGATTACTACGCTACCCGTGAATCCCTGCGTTACAAGGCCGCCCGCTCGGGGGCTTCCGTACGTGAGATTCCCCTCTACCACGGAATTGAACCTGTCTCTGAAAGTAAAATTGTGGACAGGTTGGTTTCAGAGGTTCGCCCCAACACGCGCGTGATCGCAGTTACCTGGGTCCACTCGAGTACGGGACTGAAGTTTCCTGTCCGCGGTGTTGCCGATGCCGTCGCAGAAATCAATTCCAACCGCGACGAAGATGACCGGGCACTGCTCTGTGTCGACGGGGTGCACGGTTTTGGTGTTGAAGACGTCGATGTCAGTGCCCTGGGCTGCGATTTTTTTATGGCCGGAACGCACAAGTGGATCTGTGGTCCCCGTGGGACCGGGATTATCTGGGGAAACCCCCGCTCGCAGGGCGCCGTGTCACCGACCATCCCCACTTTTACTCGCGGTGACGCGTGGGGAGACGCCATGTCTCCCGGTGGATATAAAGCCTTTGAGCATCTCTGGGCGCTGGGGCAGGCATTTGAATTCCACCGGAAGATCGGCAGGGCCCGTGTCGCCAAGCGCATCCACTCCCTGAATCGACAGTTCAAGGAGGGAATGGCCGAAATGTCTCATATAAAACTGCATACCCCCATGGAGGAAAATCTCTCCGCGGGCATGATTTGCTTTGAAGTCGATGGGATGTCACCCGAGCGGGTCGTGAGTCATTTGTTGGAACGCAACATCGTCGCCAGTACCACCCCCTACAACCCTTCCTACGCGCGTATCGCGCCGGGACTCATCAATTCCACGTCAGAAGTCGAGCCCGTTTTGCAGGCCCTCAGTAAATTGGGGAAATAGACCAGGCGGCGTGACGAGCGGGGGAGAGGAGCACCGTATATGAAAAGCGGTGCTCCCTACCCGGATCAGGCATTCTTTTCCTCGAAGGGCTGCAACTGGCCCTTACCGGTGGGCGAGGTGGGGGAGGGCATATTCTCACAGGTGCCCTTGGGGACGTATTTCCAGGCGTTGCCCTGGTAGTCCCTCGTGGAGGTGCCAGCGCAGGTTGTGCCCGGGCCGGCGGCGCAATCGTTCTGGCCCTTCATGGCGACACCGTAGCATTTCTCCATGTTTTCCTTGTCTTTCATGTCCATGTCTTTGGCCATATCCTTGTCGCCCTCTTTTCGGGCACAGCCTGATACGGCGGCGATCGCTACGGCGGCGCTCAAAGCGAGGGCCAGGGAGGAGGAAGTCAGCTTGCTGTTCATTGTCGCGTTCCTGTTCAAGATGGACGGGGGGATCATCGGCAGCCCGACCGATCGTCAGACCGGGCGGTTCCGAATACTTCATAGCCGCTGGGGGGCGGCCTGTCACATCTAAAGTGTAGATATTGAGGTCGTTTCGTCACTTCATCATTGCTATTGAGCGCAAGGCCGGATTCGCAGCCGTTCGATCGGCGTGCGTGCGGCGGCGGCATGAGCTCGGTGAGGTTTCTCGAGATAGCGCGCCAGTCATTTACCGAGACTGTTTAAAACGCGGTTCAACGATTACCTTCCACTGAAATGCCGGGCCAGCAGGCAGTCCAGAGAAATTCGCCCCGGCCCCGTGGCCATCAACATCAGCAGTATCGTCGCCCAGGTGCCGTGAGTGGGCCAGGCGTCTGGGTAGACGAAGATCTGTATCACCGCGGTCATCACCAGCAGTGCCAGCGCGGCGAAGCGGGTGCCGAGACCGAACAACAGCATGACCGGGAAGAGGTGTTCGGCAACGGCGGCCATGGACGCGGCGAGTTCCGGGGAGATCAGCGGCAACCGGTACTCGTTCTTGAACAGCGCCACCGCCGACTCGGACAGGTGCGGCCAGCCCAGATGAAAAGTCCCGTCCACCAGATCGATTTCGAATCCTTTGACTTTGGTCTGCCCGGATCTCCAGAAGACGCCGGCGATGGCAAAGCGGCCCAACAGCGCCACCAGGCTGTAGGGAATGCAGCGCAGCCCATTGATGCAGTGGCTGATGGAGCGGCGCAGGGATTGGAAGATAGCCATATCGGGCTCCTCTGATTATTGCTCGATGGCGGTAATCATCTGCTCGCGCAGCAGTACTGCAAGGCAGGCGGAAATATCGAAATCCGGGTCAGATTCCAAGGCGAAATCCGCCGCTTCCGCCAGGGTTGCGCCCCGCTGCAGGGCCCCGGCGAAGCAACAGTCGCCGGCGCGCATCCTGAGCAAAGCTACCCGCAGACCGCTGCGCAGTATCCAGGCGTTTTCCTCTACAGCCGGGTCCACACGGGCGATTTCCCCGTGACCCTGGTGCGCCAACCACAGGGAGGCGACGGCCCAGGGGGACTGCACTGTGCACAGGGATGGATGCAGGGTGAAACGGCTCGTCGCCAGGGCGTCCGCATCTTCCAGCAGCGCCCGGATCCGCTGCGGGGCAACCGGGTCCGCGTCCGCGGCGTGGTAGGCGCGGATACAGGCCAGCTCCAGCCGCGCGGTATCGGCCAGGTAGGGCAGTGCCGCCGCCGGGGGGAAGGCGGTGACAAAGGCCGGGAATTCCCCGCCGTATTCCGCCAGCAGCGGGGTCCGCGGCGGTGCAGCGCGAACGAATTCCCGCGCCATGGCGCGGAAGAATTCCTCGCCCACCAGCTGTTGTGTGACCGGGAAGCTGTCCGCCAGCGCATCCACCAGCGACACGGTGACATTGTTGCGGTAGACCGCAAAGCGCCGCGCCGGGTCGGAGCCGTTCCAGGTTCGCAGCCCCGGGGGCGGCGGCCGCTCCGGGTCGAGCAGGGCGTCTATCCACTCGGCTTCAGGCTTCACGGGGCGTCCCTCTCACGGCTGAAGGCTCTTTCATGGCTGAAGGCTCTTTCATGGCTGAAGGCTCTTTCATGGCTGAAGGCTCCTTCATCGGCTGAAGCCCGCGCCGGCTGCAGCAGCGCTTCCGCCCGGTGCGCCTCCGCGAGCAGCGTGCCCAGCTCGGGTACATCGTTATCCCATTCGATCAGCGTCGGCCTGGGGCCAGTTTGCGCCAGCACATCGCCAAAAAGCTGCCACACCACTTCATCCACGCGACTGCCGTGGCTGTCGATCAGTAGCGGCGCACCGGCCGCGTCCCGGTCCCGGGAGAATCCGGCCAGGTGGATTTCCCCCACCGAATCCAGCGGCAGGGCGGCCAGGTAGGCATGGGGATCGCGGTTGTGGTTGACGCAGGAGACATGGATATTGTTGACGTCGAGCAGCAGCCCGCAGCCACTGCGCTGTACCAGATCGCTGATAAAGTCCGCCTCGCTATAGGCGGACTGCTCGAATTCCACATAGGTGGCGGGGTTTTCCAGCAACATGCGCCGACCGAGAAAGTCCTGTACCCGCTGGATATGTTCACACAAACGAGCCAAGGTCGCCGAGGTGTAGGGTAGGGGAAGGAGATCGTTGACATAGGTACTGCCGTGGCCGGACCAGGCCAAGTGTTCGGAAAAGGATTCCGGTTGGTAACGTTCCAGCAGCGCGCGCAGTGCCTCCAGGTGCGCCGGGTCCGGCGGTGCCTCGCCACCAAGGGACAAACCCACGCCGTGAACCGACAGCGGATAGTGCTCGCGGATGCGTCCCAGATAGTGGTGAAAGGGGCCGCCGGCGACGAAATAGTTTTCCGCGTGTATCTCGAAAAAACCAATGTCCGGCCGGGACTCGACTATCCTGGCAAAATGTTCGGGCTTCAGCCCCACGCCGGCGCGGGGAGGCAATTGAATGCCGTCCGCACCAGCGGGAGCGCCACTTGGACTATCCCTGTTCATTGAATAGCGCTCCCATCCGGCTCAGGACTCCCTCTCCTCGAATGGCTGCAACTGGCCGTAACCAGTGGGCGAGGTGGGGGACGGGGTCTTCTCGCACTCGCCCTTGGGCACGTACTTCCAGGCATTGCCCTGGTAATCTTTCGTGGAGGTGCCCGCGCAGGTGGTGCCGGGGCCGGCTGATCAGTCGTTCTTGCCTTTGAGGGCGACGCCGTAGCATTTTTCCTTGTCCTCTCCTCCGGCAGTACTGGCCGGTGTGGCGGTGATGGACACCGCGGCGCTCAAGGCAATGGCCAGGGAGGTGGAAGTCAGTCTGCTGTTCATAACGCGCTCCTTTTCAACTTGGGTACACAAACGTCGGCATCCTGTCGGGTGACACACTGGCCGGTTCCGAATTCCTCGTCGCCACGAAGACACAGCCTGTTACAGCTCTATTGTAGATACTGGGACCGTTTTTCTTTCCGGCCACGAAACAGGCTATTGTTGCCATGGCCGAAATCAAACATATTCCACTTTCGGGGGATGAATAAATGAATAGCGATCAGATCCGGATACTCAAATCCAAGCTGGACTTCGATCCCACCATTACCCGCTGTATCGATTGCGCTTCCGACTAAGGCGTCGCGCTGGCCCGGATTTCCTCCGCCTGTCTCAGGAACCCCGGTCGGAAGGAGTTTCGTCCGATGATTCAATGCCGGCGGCCTCCGCCAGTGCCGCCATCTTCTCCATTAAAATGAGAGTGGCATTATCGGTCAATCGCTGCCCCTCTTCGATGTATTCCCACACTGTAGCATCGCTCTTCCATCCGCCCTGCTTTTTGATCAGTTCGAAATCCACTTTCTCCCGAGCTGCCGACGTAGACAGGCCGCGGCGAAAACTGTGGCTACTCAACTCGCCGACGAAGTCGAACCCGCAGGACGTACCAAGTTTCTTCAGCAGATCATTGACCGCACCCGGGCTCAACTGTCCCGGCTGGACTTGATCCCAACGGTTGACGGCGCGAAATACCGGTCCTTCGGTAATGGCGGCCGCCTCCAGCCATCGTCTCAGGGCAGTAGCGGGGCAGACAAGCTCGTCGCCGAAGGGCAGGGCGCGGGTCAGTCCCTCTCCACGCTGGTCGGTCTTGGACCTGGGCAGGCGTACAACCAGCCCCTCTTCTTCCCAGGCCAGATTCGCAACCTGTATTGTCACCAGCTCACTGCGCCGGAAGGCGCCAAAGAAACCGGTGAGCAGGAGGGCGAGGTCCCGCAGTTTCTTCCTGGTATTGGGCAGCTTCCGCAAATGACCTGCCATGGCCGCGACATGCTCAAGCCGGAGGGCCTTGGCCTTTTGCTTTGGCCTGCCATGTATACGCCGGATACCGTCCATCGTTTTCCGTACCAGGGGCTCGGTAACCGGGTTCGCGATGCCCTGGTATTGATGCCATTGGCCAATGGCAGTGAGATGCAGATCCAGTGTCCGGGGGTTGACGGCCTCGGCGCGGCTGAGCAAATAGCGCACGAGTACCTGGCTATCTGTGGGCAGTCTTCCTCCCCATTTCTCGAACTGACGTATCGCGGACCGGTACGCCTTGCGCGTACTGTCGGATGTGGCCGCGCGCAGGTACTTCTGCAGTTCCTCCCGGGATCGCAATTCCTGCGCTGCCGTCGACATTCCGGGGAGTTCGCCCGGCGATCGTGAGGGTGGGTGTTTTTTATCCATTGGAAGAATACGTCCCTAGAAGCTGTATCTGTACCGACGACAGGGGAGGGCGGGCATCTCCCTCGATAGCTAATCAACGATAAGTTTTATTATCGAGAGTTAAATGAAGTGGTTCAAGGAATGATTAAAAAATCTAAAATAATGTAATATTACGTATCACGTAATACGTTACAAAAAATCAGGAGACAGGGGAATGGCGCGTACAGGAGTCACCTATCTGGATGTAGCTCGGGCCGCCGAAGCGATTAAAAGCCGCGGCGAGGAACCAACCGTCGATCGCGTAAGGGCGGAACTCGGCACCGGGAGCAAGAGCACCATAGCTCCATTACTGAAGCGCTGGCGCGCCGAAAGTACCGGCGAGGCGGCCGACACCGCCGGCCTGCCCAAAGACCTGGTGGATGCGCTCAAGGCATTACATGAGCGGGTGCAACAGGAAGCCGAACGAAAAGTGGAAGAGGCCGGGGAGCGCTTTGAGGCCGCCACCAAAAAGCAGCGGGCGGAACTGGAGGCGGTCCGCGCCAGAGCCGCGGAGCTTGAGAAAGATCTGCGGGGCCTGGAGCACAGGTTGCAGCTTTCCGAGGAGCAAAATCGGAAACTGAGGCGGGATCGGGACGAATCGGAGGCGGTGCTCGCCAGGAGTGAGTTCAAGCGGGAAGAGGGCGCCGCGCGGATTTCAGAGCTCAAGTCCGCTCTGGACGAACTGAAGCAGGAAAACCGCGATATCCGCAATCACTTTGAGCACTTTCAGCAGCGTACCGCCGACGACCGGCAGCAGGAGCGCGAGCAGTTCAGGGCAGCCAATGAGCAGCTCCGGGGGCAGGTGGCCAGCCTTTCCGAACAGCTGTCCGAAGCCGGTCGGAGGCTCGCGGAACGCGAAACCCTGTGCGATCGGCTGCAGAGGGCCGCGGCGGAGCTGGAAGCCGAAAAGCAGCGATTGTTGCAGCAAGTGTCCGGGTATCGCAAGGAGATACAGGCCCTGGAGCGGAGGAATGCCGACCAGGTAGAGCAGGCTGCGAAGAAGACCGCCGAGATCAGCTCCATGCGGGATAGAATCGATTCTTTATTGGGTCACAAGGCATCCACTGACAAAGAGGTCGAGCTACTGCGGCAATCGCTGGATAAAGTGGAATCAGAACTGGATGCCGCAAAGAACAGGGTCGTTTTGTTGACGGATGAGAATAGGGTGATCCTGCAGGAGAAGGCGCTTCTTCAGGGGCAGTTCAAGCAGCTCGAAAACTCACTTGAGCCCGGGTGATTTCGCCATTATGGGTTGAACTACCGGAAACATGCCTGCGGTATTCGCTTTTGCAGGGCCTTTTTATCGCCGCCTTGGTGACGGCTACGATAAGGCGGATCAATCCCCGCGTGGTGCAATCGGCTTAAAAAAATCGGGCTAGACTGGCTGGAGCCCGGTATCAGCTCAAGGATATCCCCGGAGCCGGCAGCGCCAGTCTGCTGCTGTCGTTCTCGCTGCGGATGGTGATTGAGGCGCGGGCCGCTTGCACTGCTCAGGCCAAGATAGGAAAAAAAGATGTGTCACGATTCCACTTCAACCCCCATTACCGCAATGCACATGATTCTGCCGGCCACCGGCGGCGCAGTTATGCGTTTACAGGCCTGGGTTAGCCGGCTGGCAGGCTCCGTTGCGCTTTTCGCCGTTGCCGCACTGGCGACCGCCCTGCCCAGGCCCCTGATGGCGCAACAGATTCTTGCCGACGGCACCACGGAGACCGCAAGCGGGACCATAGATACCGGCACCACCTTCGGGGTCGACGGCATCGCTTTGCGGGCGCTGAATGATGGCGTCATCGAGAGTTTCAGCCCCCTTACCATAATCACCGGAGGAGGCGCCGCGCACGGGGCCTCAGCAGAGAATGGTGGAAGCATCACCATTTCCAATGACTCCTCGATTCAGACCTCGGGCCGTAATGCGCTCGGCGCTCTAGCCTCGGGAGGGGGCAAGGTCACCATCCTCGGCGGCACCTCGATCCAAGCCGGAGGGACTAACGGGGATGGGCTCGCCGCGAGCGGCGCCGGCTCACTGATTACCGCCACCGACGCCACCATCGCGGCGACGACAAGCGAAGATGACTTTGCCGGCTATGGCGCCGTGGCTGGCAGTGGAGCCGAAATCTCCCTGTCGGGCGTTACCCTGAGTGGAGGGCGCGGCGCGGCGGTATTCTCCGCAGCCAGCATTCAATTGGATGGCGGCTCGGTGACGGGCTTTGGTGACGGAGAAGCCGCTCTCTGGTCCACCGGGGCAGGCTCCACGATTACAGCCACCGGCACCACCATTCAGGGGACGGGTACCGACACGCTTGGAGCCTTGGTCACCGAAGGCGCGAGCCTCTCGCTTTCGGACAGCTCGGTCACCAGCGATGGCACCGGGCTGCTATTGCGTTCCAACAGCACTGCGACCCTGACCGGTACCGATGTTGCGGCCGGCGGCGCAGCCGCACACGGGGCCAGGCTTTCCGGAGGCAGCACGCTGGATGTCGACGGCGGCTCGCTCTCCGCTGCCGGCGCCGATGCCAATGCCCTGCTCGGCGGTTTGGGAACCAATACGGCAACGCTCGACAATACCAGCCTGACGTCGGAGCAGAGTGTCGCCATCGGGGTGGACAGTGGCATCCTGGATGTGAGTGCCAGCGGCTCTTCCATCGGCGGCGACACGGCGCTGTTCGAGGTGATCAACAGCGGCACCCTCCACCTGAGCGCCAGCGCCTCCACGCTCGGCGGCGCGGCCGTGACCGGGGACGGCAGCAGCTTTGGCGCCACCCTGCAGAATGGCACCGTCTGGACTGTGCAGGAAGGTCTGAGCATCGCCTCGGAGGCGGGTAGTACCGGTACGATCGACGTGAACAGCGGCAGTGCATTGGATATCCTGTCTTTGATGCCCGGCGACGGTGCAGCCCAGGTCAACTTCGATGGCGGCATACTGCGCGCCCTCGCCGACAATGCCGATTTCGTCACCGGCTTCTCAGGGAGCGAACTCAACGTCGAATCCGGCGGCGTCACTGTCGATGACAACGGCTTCACGGTAGCCACTGATGTCTCCTCCGTATTCAGCGGCGAGGGCGGGTTCACCAAGCAGGGCAGCGGCAACCTTATTCTGTTGGGTGACAACCCCTATGCGGGTCGCACCCAGGTGCTTGAGGGCTCGCTCGCGGTGGGCGATGAGAGTCACGTGGATGCGGCCCTCTCAGGCGGTGGGGGCGGCACCGTGGCCGCCGCTGCCGCCTTGGGCGGCTATGGTAGCGTAACGGGAACGGTGACCAATGACGGCACTATTGCCGTCGCCGATGCGCTACCCATTTTTGCCGGCGGAGCCAAGGGCGATTTCACCATTAGCAGCGGACTGGTCAACAATGCGCTTGCGCAGATCGCCGGCAGCGGTGTCGGCAACCGGCTCGTGGTGGCGAATTACACCGGCGGCTCCGGCAGCGTTGTCGCCCTAAACACCTTTCTCGGCGGCGACGATTCGCCCTCCGACCTGCTCGTGATCGACGGTGGCAGGGCCAGCGGTAACAGCAGCCTGCAAATCCGCCAAGTGGGCGGGGAGGGCGCGCTGACCACGGGCAACGGCATACTGGTAGTGGACGCCGTCAATGGCGCCACCACCAGTGCCGGCGCCTTCACCCAAGGCACCGCGCTGCTGGCTGGCCCCTACGAATACACCCTCTATCGCGGCGGTGTCGGCGCCGGATCGGAGGAACGCTGGTTCCTGCGCTCGACGCTGCAGGACACCGATCCCGGTCCCGAGCCAGGCCCGGAGCCGGGTCCAGACCCCGAGCCCGTACCGCACTACCGCCGTGAAGTGTCGCTCTACAGCGGCGCACCGGCACTGGCGCTGATCAACTCGCGCCAATTGATCGACAGCTTGCACGAACGCCGCGGGGGCAACGCCGCGCGACCGGAAGTGCCCGCCGACATGTCCGGCCGGATCTGGGCGCGGATTATTGGCCGCGGCGGCGAGCACGGGGGTGACCAGCGCGGCATCTGGGGCGAGGGGCCCGGCTTCGACTACGACCTGGGCGCGCTGCAGTTGGGAGTTGACGTCTACCGCGCCGGCGCTGCCGGTTGCCGCACCGAAGCGGGCGTGTATATCGCCGCGGGCCGCGCCGATGCCGACGTGGACCACGACCGGCCCGACGGCGCCAGCTTGCGTGCCGGCGACATGGATCTCGACAGCTACTCCCTCGGCATCTATGGCACCTGGTTTGGCAGCCGGTCGGGCATCGACAGCTGGTACGTCGACGGCGTACTGCAGGCCAGTCGCTACGAACTGGACATGCACGCCGAGCGCCGCATCCCCGCCCTGCGCGGGGGCGACACAGACGGCAGCGGCCTGGCTGCCTCGTTGGAGGCCGGCTATGCCTCGGGTTTCGGCGACGGCTGGATTCTCGAGCCACAGGCGCAGCTCGTGTATCAGGATCAAGACCTCGACAGCTTCGACGACGGCTTCGCCCGGGTGCGCTACCGGGATCTGAACTCCCTGGCCGCGCGCCTGGGTCCGCGCCTGGCGCGCAGTTGGGGTGCCGCGCCGCAGCGCTATACCGCCTGGGGACGGTTGAGCCTGTGGCACGAGTTTGAGGGGGACCCGCAAACCGGCGTTTCTTCCGCCGCGGGCTTCGTACCTTTTACCGCGGAACTCGACGCTACCTGGCTCGAGCTCAATCTGGGCGCCAGCCTCCAGTTCTCCACTGGCGCCACCTTCTACGGCAGCCTCGGCTACGAGCAGGGCACCAGTGACAGCAGCTCCCACAACTGGGAGGCCCAGATCGGCTTCCGGGCCAACTGGTGACTAGACTAAGGGGGGGAAGGTCTAACCTTTGTAATCGGTGAAAGCATCCGATGCCCCGAATGCCGTCCTGCTGAACAACGCGCTGACGACCATGGGTGGTCTATGCGGAGCGCAAGGTGTTGACGATCTGTGATCCGTACGCCAGCAGCAGAATCTGGTGATTCTGCTGCTGCGCGCTCAAGCCGTGCTGTGCGGAGGGCGGCGTGCACTTGATGGATGCCCAACTAAAGATGGAAAGGTCAGATTCTTTTAACTAGTTGATTTATAAGGGAAATGCCAAAGTAAATTCCAAGGAAATATGGAAAATGAGAGGACCCTAGGCTAGTTCGCTCCGGATAGCAAAATTCCAAGTAAAGTTGGAAAAAAGGAATCCACTCAATGGAAGATGTGGCCGCCATTAGGACGACTCGTTTATTTGTATGCCAGCCTTCCCCGAGGGCGAAGGCTATATCGGGGTTGGGTTTTGATAAGAAATTTTTATTGGGCGATGCACCCTAATAGATAGGGGATCCAGTGGTGGCAGGATGTTATACGGTGTGTAACGGGATGATATTTACTTGGCATCAGGTCACTTTTTGAGTAGGGATTATGGTGTTTCCATAAATAGCATTAGTTTCCGTAAGAAATAATATAAATCTCGATATTGCTGAAACCCGAACATTTCAATTATTGTTCTTGATATAAAGTTTTATGTCGTCAAAGGATATCTTTCCGATGCTTTCGGGAATTATGCATACCCCGTCATCCGGTGACAATTGAAGGAACGCACAAGAATAGTGATGCCAAGTGTATGGGCAAGAGTCTTCAGGAAGGTACTCATCGAGTCTGTAACTATGCCCATGCTTCTGGAGTACGTAATTCAGTGTATCCAGATAAATAAGCAGCGTTCGAAAAGTTTTCCATAAGTCAGATTCATAAAGCCAGATTTGAATATTTCTTGGTGTGGAATAGATTAAATTTTTCCCAGGGTCTAAAGGAAACGAAGGCCTGTTTTGATCCGAAAAATATATTCTGTCCATCATGCAAGGTGTTGATGGCATATTATTGGCATAAGTGTGGTAGAAATAGTCGCAACCATAATGATGGGACATGCCTCGATTTCCTCTACGTGTATCGCATACTATGCTTATCCATATATTAAAAGTTGTTTTAAAAAGATTCTCTAATGTGGATATTCTCTCGATCAATCCTAAAAAACGATCTTTAGGTTCACTTGGATCGATATCAAACTTAAGCTTGGCTGCCTGGCATATCCTTTTAGCAACCTTTATCCTAATTTCTCGCGTCGCATCTTTGTTGTCAATATGACATCGACTTCTTTGGGGTGCCATATCTAACAACCT
This sequence comes from Microbulbifer sp. SE14, assembly GCF_059834885.1. NCBI lineage: Bacteria > Pseudomonadati > Pseudomonadota > Gammaproteobacteria > Cellvibrionales > Microbulbiferaceae > Microbulbifer > Microbulbifer sp. SE14. Next base: position 25,127 of record NZ_JCBAJA010000008.1, read on the forward strand.
AAATGGCTTGTTCATTACCTTTGGTAATTTTATTCCAAAATTTATAAATGCATTTTTATATACATCCTCCACTGACGATATAATAGACGGAAAGTATGGATCGAATATACTTATAGAAAAATGTTCTTTCCAATAGTTTTCTGCTCTTTCACTCGATATTGTTGTTCCTCTTTTCATGGCCCCATACGCTTTAAGAGTTTGTTCAATGAGCTCTAGAGATGAAACATCACCCAAACTTTCAAGTGATCCTGAATTTCTCAGGGACTGCAGGTTTAGGTGGGTACCACAGGTAAGACAACTTGTTCTTTTGAGCTTGTATAGCTTCGGCCATCGTTCATTACAGTCTGGGCACTTTTCGGTCAGATCCATATTGTGCAGTGGGCACTTGGTAAGCCAAGGCAGCTCAAACAAATAGCAATGGTAGCAGCGCTTGGCACACTCTGGACAGTTTCTAAGATCCTCATTTTTATGCAGCTGCTTAGGTGCTATATATGGGATATCTACTTTGCCGCAAACTTCTTTTTCGAGCAATTCTGCTAATGGGGCACAAGATGGGGGCGCTGGGCTAAAGTTCCCTCTGTGAAGAAATCTACGGTTAGGCTCCTGGTAAATATGGAGGAAGCGTCTTTTGAGTTCGCTAGTTAATGTTTTTTGATCCTGAAACCGATTTGCGATCAGGAACCGCCTATATGCATTGTAACGGCTTTCATAGGGCTTTCTAAGGTTCAATCCAGTATTTAAATTGATCATTTTTCAACTTATATATTTCATAATATCAGGAGTAATAGCAGCGGCGTCCAAGCTTTTTATAATTGCGGCCTCCATATAAGTATGATCATCTGCATGTTTACACTCCGGTAGATAGTCCATCAACAGAATGTTTGTTGCCCTGATAAACTGATTCATTCGCCAAGATTTATGCTGCAGTGGTATCTTGTATTCTTCGCAATAATATCGCCAGAAAGGCTTAGCTAAATCTGTAAGCCTCCACCCTTTCTCGTATAAGTGAGGGCAGAATGCTTCCGTTGCGGAAATCTTGTTTTCGTAGTCTACGATGTATTTGTCAAACTCTTTTAGACATAGCTTTAGCTCTTGTGCGTTTCGAATGCCGTACTGATGATGTGTATGAGTAAAGAATCGCTCCATGATATAGTTGTTTTCCTTTTCATGTAATTTTTTCACAAGGGGTGAGAAAGTGTCTTCGTTGGCAACAAAAAATACTACGCAATTTGCTTTTACCTCCTCTAGCGTGTTGTAGATTTCCGCGAATACGGATAATTGATCTATGGTTAGGTATTGTGTTTCATCTATGATTAAGATTACTTTTTTTGTATCATTTGCCTCTGCTGCTTCAGATAGTTTTGTGCAAATCATCTCTGAAAGGTCTTCGGATGACGCTCTCTCATTAACTTTATAACCCAAGGCTTTTGCGGTCTTACTGTAGACTTCTCGAATCGTTTTTTTGTCTCGATTTCCATATGAAATTCTAAAAATTGGGATTCTCTGTCCAGATCGAGATTTAATGTGATCCGACAAGGCTCGGATTGCGAACGACTTGCCACAGCGTGCTTCTCCAACGATCGCTCCACCAGTCATCCCACACCAAGTCCACTGGGTGATGCGCTCGTGAAGCTCTCTGGCCATCGGTGTGGAAATATAGAAGTTGCTGGAATTCTCCAGTATTGACGAGAAATCGTGTGCGCCGTTCATTTTCTCTTGACAACCATATCGGGTTTCCAATCCGGAATTTCTTTCAGTGCCTTCTCAAGTTCAGTGTTCGATGATTCCTGGCGGGAAGGTTCTTCGGGTTGCGGCGCTGTCTCAGGCAGCGATTTCTCAGCTGTGGCGCCGAACTCGCGGCCGACACGCAACATTTCCATCGCATCTTTCGGGTTATGCCGTCTATCCAATAGATAATCGAAGTATTTGCCCAACGGGTCTTGCCGTTCGATTGTCTCCTTACGAATCAGCTCGTTGATGTATTTTCGGGTGGTCAGGCTGTGTGGGAAACGCTGCCATGTTTTCGGGACTATGACTTCCCCTAGATATTCTCCGTCCAGGGTTGTTACTCGAAGTACGCGTATATCACGCCGATCGAACTCCACATTGACCTCCCGGTTAATCAGTTCTGCTCTATTAATTGCTTCACCCCGGTATTGGACCTTTTCGAAATTGATGTGCGGTGCGTGCGGATCATTTTTTGTCTTTCGGATGAAGGCCCGGCGGGAACTCCAGTAAGGTCGCAAAGCGGTGTCCGGCAGAGTGGGCCGTAACGGTAGCAGGTGATTGGCCATTTGATAGCGGGCTTGATCCAGCGGGCTCTTCGCGCCCATATTCGCCAGTGCCCTCAAGTTGTTGTTTACAATGATTATGCTGATGACTTCTTCCAATGACTGCAGTGACAGCACCGGCGGCTTGCGACGGTTCTTGCGATCCTCCCGCACCGGATCCTGAACGTGGCTGCCTGTGGTGGAGGCAAAGCGATGTACCGGGTGATTCAACAGGTCAAAAGCCTGTTCGATTACATTGCGTCCCTTCGGTAGCGCAGGAGGTCCATAATTCAGTGTGGCGTGCAGGCGGCGGCAGACGATATCGCGGACACTATGCGCCAGGTGTTCCAAGGCGTTGTCCATGCGCACAATGCCAAAGGCGGGACGCCGGAAGTCGGCATGCAGGGACGAAGGAAGGCAGGCGCCGGGATCATATGCAAAGCCAGGCGTCTTTAACGCGGGGGCTTCCCAGGGCTGTGTCAGTAGCTCGAACAGCGTGAGGATGTCGTCGGCTCTTACTTTTTTCGTTAAAGCGATCGTGAAAGCCAGTGAACAGCTGGTTCCGGCATCGCGCGCCTGTAGCAGGGTAATACGCGAGAGGCGCAGAAACTCGAGTTGCTCGTTGAGAATCAGTGCGACTGAGCCGTTACAGTCCACCGTCTGTTCATCGATTTGTATTTGGGAGAAAATGCGATTGGGAGCGCGGCTTGTCAGGATCACCCGTCTCGGTGGCTTGGGCAAACTGATTGCCGCACATTTTCGGTTGAGATACTGGCGCAGCGACTCGTAGCCCCGCGAGATTTCGGTGAAGGGATAGGTATCGCGCGGCCAGTCCCGCTCTTCCAGATAGCGGATAAAGGCCGCGTGAAAGGGTGCAGGCTTTAGGTTCTGCCCATAGGCTGCACGCTTCACTGAGGCTCGGATCATGTTGTCCAGGTAATGTTGAAGCCCTGGGACTGTCTGCAGGAGATAGGTGAAGGAGCAACGGCTACCTCTACACGCCGTGAGCCGGCTGAGCGGCGACTGGCGCTGACTCCTTTGTAGGCGCTTACGGGGAATCAGCGCGCAGCTGAGCTGTGGTGGCTCCTCAGCGGGGCCGGCGAGGCAGCGGGTCATCAGCTTGGTGACCCGGCTCGGGGAAACCCCGTTAGCGGCGGCGATCGCCGACAGGCTCCTGCCTCCGTCCAATGCCTGAGCCACAATGGAGAGATTGCGCTGATAGGCTTTCCGGTCAGAGGGTGTCAGGCTCTGGGTATCCACCAGCGGCCAACGGCGGATATCGGCCAGTTCGGGCTCTTGAATCAGTCGCTGGCGCCAGGTGAGTGCCATGGTGTCACTACCGTGTCGAAGTCCAGTGGTGCGCGGCGGAGATCCACCGCGACACGCCGTTGGTGGATCAGTCGATAAAGGGCGACTTCCTCGAGATATTGCTCTTCGCGGCGGCCCGGCTGTAGCAGATCGCCCACCTCACTCGCGGATCCAGCCACAATCTCCTGCAACAGGCGGCATTCCAGTTCCGTGGTCTCCAGGCCGAGCTGCCTGGCTGCGACGAGCACCTGGATCAGCGGCAGCCAGTTGAGGGCCAATGTCTCCTGTTCCAGAAGGCTTTCCTCACTGATTACCGAGAAGATCAGGCCGTGCCAGTCGAAGTAGGCCGCCAGTGGTCGGTGCAGCGCCTCCGCCATCTGGCCGCCCGGCCTGATGTCTATCACCTCGCGCCCACTGTTGCGGGCCACGTAGCAGGCAGGGACATAATCGCGACGCCCGACGCGCAATCGGTAGGGACGGGGCACGAAGCTGATGACGTCCGGGTCGCTCTCGAGCAGTAGGGTATGCAGATACATCGGATAGGAATGTAGCACTGCCACGTCATCGAATTTTAGGCAGTATTGCTGATAGCAGTCGGTACGCTTGAGAATTTTCACCTCTGTCCGCTGCTGGCTGGGAATCAGGCTTCGACATTGGACCTTGGCGGCATCGGCGAGGCCGCCTTGGATGGATGGTAAGGCGTTTGGCGTCATAGGAGTCCCCAGAGCCTATTTTTTATCCGCGTCATGGTACACTGCGCATTCCGCCATGTATTGATACGAAAATGCACCATTTCCCGATATTTTGGTGCATTGTTCGAATAAGGGGATACCCTTTACCGAATCGTCTTTTTCACCTCCGAACCGACAAAAACGACAGCGTATTTTGCTGCCATTGCGAACCCATTCATGGAGGCAAATGGTGCAATACTCTGAACACCAACGCGGAATCTCCGCACCGCCGAATCTTTCCCGCCCCCCATCGTCCGAGGCAGCGGCATTCCCAATCCGCTCCGTGGACATCAACTGGCAGTGCCTGATCGCCCGGCGGCCGCTGCTGTTGCGGTCAGTGAATGCCATGCCGCGCTATCTGCTTAAGCCCGAGGTGCTGCGATTACTTGAGGCGGAAAAGCATCCCGCCTACCGCCTGATCCTGGACCTGATGTGGACCACCGGCGCGCGGGTCTCGGAGGTACTGGCGATCACCCGCAACTGCTTTATCGACGATGGCTACGGCTATGGGATCCTACTGAAGAACCTGAAGCAGGGTCCGGGGCGCCCGTCCAACCGGCAGCGGCAACGCTGGCCGAGACGCTATGTGCCGATTTCCGATGTGGTACTGCGCGATCGCATTGCGTGCTATCTGGCGGCCGGACATTTCCGCCGAGACGAGCGCTTGTTCCGGATGGCTCGGCAGACGATTAACCGCCATATACATGATCTGGAAGCACGCGTAGATAGCATGCCGTTTCGGGTCAGTGCCCACACTTTTCGGCACTCCTTTGCGATTCACCTGCTGTTACATGGGCGTCCGCTGAAGTATGTCAGCCAGCTACTGGGACACAGGCGCACCGAATCCACCGAGATCTATACCAATGTGCTTGTCGTTGATGGTGCGGACTGTCTGGACGGTATCGATTTTCACTAGACAACCTAGACTCGATGACTCGATCACTGTGGTAGGTGAAGTGCCAAGGGGAGTCGGTCGCAGATGTTAGCAGGTTCGTCAGGGCGCTTCCTTTGGGGAAGCTCCTTAACAAACCTGGGGTTTCGTCCATGGTGAAGGGTCGCCATTCTCCGAGGCTTGGGTATCGCGGGTGGATGGCTTCTTGTTCAATTATTAGGCAGCTGTTAGTGTGAAAAGTTAGCTTGGAGGTGCAGCCGGAGAGAAGTCTATATCTTTTTGGCGCTCTTAAGGGAGCTAATCAGGACATCTAACCCTTCGTGGGGGTCAGCATTCAGGACCGCACAGTACTCCACGAATTCAACGATATCGATCTTCTTTCGTTCCTGTTCGATCTTGCCAATGATCGAATGGTGACGGCCGAGCACCCCGGCCGCGGCACGGATAGAGAGTCCCCGCTCTTCGCGCTTTTGCTTGAGCCACTTGCGGAGCTTGTCAGCATCGGGTGAATAGGGGGAGGACTTCATTGTCTCGATAGTAGAGACGAAGTACAATGGCGCGAAATTCGAGACAGCTAGATGTACTATGAAAGCTTTGAGGGTAAAGCCCGAACTCGTCTCACTACTGAAGACCGGGAACTTTGATACCTTTTCTGTACCCCGTTTTAGGGATGCCTACCAGGAACTGGTAGGTGAAGCTTCCAAGTCCAAGAAAGTGGTCAGCCAGTTGGTCAAGCGGCATTTGCGCAAGCTGGAAGAGCGGGGAGTGCTGGAAAGGATCAATACCGGTAAGCCCCATCCGATCGAGTATCGGATAAAGGATCTCACCCGGCTGGATCCGGTACCTTCCGTTCCAATGAATCTGGATGCTATGCCCGAACAGGCTGACGAGCCACTGTCCGGCGAGGTAGTTCGTACGCTCAAAGTGAAGTTGAACAAATATCGAACAGATATGCTCTCGGCAACGGGCGCACTCGAAGAGTATGAGACCATTGTCCAGGAACAGCCCGGCCTGAAAGAGACAATCCAGAAGAAGTATGACCAAACCCGTGAGGAATACGCCAAAACTCTCGGGAAAGTGAGAGCTCTCGAGTCCCTAATCGACCTCCAGCCTAGTCCTTAATTGCTATGAACTTACGCCGTTGGCAGGCCGAGAGCATCTCTCAGGCCTATGTACAGTATTGCTCAAATATTCGCCACTTCATGTGCCTGGCTACCCCTGGGGCAGGGAAAACAATCATGGCGGCTTTGTTGGCCAAGCGACTGTTTGAAGCCGGAATGATTGACATGGTGATGTGTTTTTCCCCTGCGATCGTCGTGGCTGAGGATTTTCAGAGGGAACTGGAAGTGCAGACAGGTAAAAGGCTGAATGGACGGCTCGGCGCCGATGGATGTTCTTTGACCTATCAGGCCATGAGTTCTTTAGATGGTTCCTTTTGGAAAATTTTGGAGAACTATCGAGTCTTCGTAATATTTGACGAAATTCACCACTGTGCGGCCGGGGAAGAAGGTAAAAGCAATAGCTGGGGAGAAACCATTTATCGTTATATCCGCGGTAACTCAGCTTACTCGTTAGCGCTGACGGGCACACCGTGGAGGTCTGACAATATCCCCATCGTATTGGCGGACTATTGCAGGGAATCCGGTAAGGTACATTGCGACTACCGTTATGGCCTGGGACAGGCCATCACTGACGGCGTCTGTAGAGAGCCAAGCATCACCGCTGTCGACAATTCACAAATCCGGGTCACTGAAGGCGTGGAGACCCATTGCTACCACTCCTTCAAAGAGCTGTTGTCGCAGTCAGATTGCTGCAGTTACCAGGATCTCTTGGATAACGATGCCCTAATTACGGAAGTCTTGTGCCGGGCGGCGCGTAAACTCGATAGCCTGAGGGAAAGGGCCCCCAATGCCGGCGGGTTAATAGTTGCGACCTCCGTTTCTCATGCGCGGAAAATAGCTCATTTGCTGCATACGGAGCTCAATGAAACCGCAGAGATCGCAACTTACGCTGAGGACAATCCGCTGGCGACCATCCGCCAATTTCGCAATAGCACCAGCAAATGGATTATTTCTGTCGGGATGATCAGCGAGGGCACCAATCTACCGCGACTACGGGTCTGCTGTTATCTGACGCGCGTCAAGACAGAACTCTACTTCCGTCAGGTGTTGGGGCGCATTCTTCGCGCCACGGGGCAGGAGGGCGAGAAAGGCTATCTCTTTATGCCCGCTGAACCGACCCTGATCGAGTATGCCCTGCGCGTATCGGAGGATATTCCCGAAACCAACATTCTGACATTCGAATCGATAGAACCCGCAACCGAAGTCGATGTTGGTTCGAGTTCATCCTCAGATGAGCAAGAGAGGAAGCGGTCAAATACCAGCCCAGCGATCGATATCACCACCGATTCTGCTGGTGGAGAAAGCGTCCCTGAAGAGCTGGCCGGTACCCAATCGGCGCTGGCGCAATCCTACGAAGCCTGTATCAATATTTCTGGGTACTTCGTACAGAAATTGCTGGAGATAAGCGGAACCGATCTTGGTGGTCGCGGCACCCCATCTGGCGGATTACAGGCTCCCCTTTGAATTTGTGATGGCAGGATTTCAGGTTGAGAGTAGGGGAGTAGAGGTGCGTTCAATGGTGGAAGGCGTTTCATAACTTGCGATAAAGAATTCTTCGGTCGATATCCCATTGTCCTGTGAGCCTGTGAGATTGTGACCACCGCGTTATCAGAGGTAATATAGTGCCCAAACGACACTATTTGAGCTCTGAATGAACGAGGAAGAATACCTACAAGGTTATGACAAGGGGGCGTTCGAGGCCCCTTTGCTCACGGTGGACGCCGCGCTGTTCACCTACCACCAGGACGAACTCAAGGTGCTCCTGGTTGAGCGCTCCAGCCACCCGGAGAAGGGGAAGTGGGCCCTGCCAGGAGGCTTCGTCGCAGAGGACGTCGATAAGACCCTGGAGGATACAGTCGTCCGCAAACTCAAGGAAAAGACTGGAGTAGAGCCCCCCTATGTCGAGCAGCTGTATACCTTCGGCGGCGACGACAGGGACAAGCGCGGCTGGTCGGTTACCGTTTGCTATACCGCCCTGATCGCCCACCAGGACTGCCAGACTCATATTGATACGGTTTCCGACGTAGCCTGGGTAAAGGTCGCCCGCGCGGAGAAGATGGATCTGGCGTTCGACCATAGCAAGATCTTGCTCTACGCCCAGGAGCGTCTTCGCCAGAAGGCCCTGTATAGCATCGTACCCGCCTATGCGCTGCCCAAAAAATTCACTCTGCCGGAGTTGCAGCGAGTGCATGAGGCGATCATCGGCAAGCCGCTGCAGAAAAAGTCCTTCCGGCGCCGGATCGAGCAGGCGGGCCTGCTGATCGATACCGGAGAGAAGCGTTCGGAGGGCGGACGGCCGGCGACGCTCTACAGGATGCGGGCGAAGTCCGGGGACTACACCTTCGTGCGCAATCTGGAACAGTAGTCGCCGCAATCGGTGGCCCAGTGGTGAGAGGTAAAACGATGTCCTGGCAAGACAAAACCGTCATCTACGTGGATATGGATCGCACCCTGTGCGATTTCGATGGAGCCTACCGGCAGTACCAGTGCGAGCGGCCAGACGTCGCTTTCCCGCAGAGCATTCCCGGCTTCTACGCCGGGCTTCAACCGCTGCCTCATGCTGTGGAGACCTATCGCTGGCTCCACGAACAGGAGGAGTTCGCTGTGTTCGTCCTGACCGCGCCCTCGACCATGAATCCCCACTGCTACACGGAGAAGCGACTTTGGGTGGAGCAGCACCTCGGCTTCGATGTAGTCGACCGCCTGATCATCAGCGCGCACAAGGGGCTCAACCGGGGCCACTACCTGATCGATGACAATGCCGAAGGGCGGGGGCAGGAGTATTTCGAGGGAGAGCTGATCCACTTTGGACAGACTCCATTCCCGGATTGGCTGGAGGTTAGGCGCTTCTTTGAGCGCCTGTCGGCTGGTGCCGAGGTAGGCGCTTAGATCAAGTCGTACGTCATGTGAGTCATAGAATGGGTTTCTATGACCCATTCTGCGGGCAGATTGTGAGTCATAGAAATCGTTCGGTAGGCGTCGAACAATTTTTGCGCCGTGAAAACCCAGTACCGCCTCAGTTTTCACGGCGCCGGTGGGATGCGATCAAGAGACGGCAGCCATTGCCATTTTGCTGCGCGGAATGGCCGCGCGCTCGCGGATTGCCTCCAGGTCCTGCTCGATCAGCAGCTCCCCGTCGCGGAATACCGGCTGCAGCAGGTTGGGGCGGTTTCCCAGGTCCTGTTCGCGAACTGTCCCCAGCGCGCCGTCGCCGCGGCGGACCAGCGCCAGGCGGCCTTTCTTTGAGCGTTTGCCGATATCGGTCACCGGGTCCTTGTAGACATCCCGCCACAGGCCGTTCACTCGAACCGCGCTGGCCTTCATGGCGAACTTCATGGTGTCCCGGTTCACCTTCTGTAGCAGCTCGGCTCCCATGCCGAAAGCGATATTGTCGGCGCTCTGCTTGCGGGCCTTCATTGCCGCCAGGATGCCCTCGATGGTGTGCAGAGAGATGCCGTCTCCCTGGATCACCCGGATATAGTCCGGCAGCACCCGGTAGCCCTTGTCGTTGATTCGTGCCCCGAAGATGCGCATCAGACGCTCGATGGTCTGGGTGACTACATCCACGGGATCGCCGCTGTCCGGGCGGATTACCAGGGTGCCGCCGTTGTTCTCCACCCGCTCCTTCAGTTCGCCGCCCCAGATGTTGTCGATCGCGTTCCACAAATCGTAGCTGTCGCTGACCACCGCCACCAGGCGCCCATTGCCGGCGAACTGGGTCAGCATATTGGCGTAGGCCTCGGTTTCGTGTTCCCGGCCCCAACTGGTCATGGTGCTGTGCTCCGCGGCCGGAATAGAGAAGCCGGCCATCGGCGCGTTGTAGAAACGGCGGCCGGCGACCAGCGCCGCGATGGTGTCGGTGCCCTGGAAGTTCACCAGGTGGGCCAGGCCGCCCAGTGCGGCGGTCTCCTGGCTGCTGGCGCCGCGGGCGCCGAAGTCGTGCAGCTTGAAGGGCAGTCCGTCCAGGTTGTCTGCGGTTTCCTCCAGGTAGCGCTGGATGATCTTCTTCGCCTCGCGGCTCTGGGTGGCCACGGTGGTGGGATACCAGACGGCTCGGAGCAGGGCGGTTTCCACATAGCTGGTGAGCCAGAAACACTTTGGATCGGTATTGATCACCTGGGCCAGCACGTTTTGCACCGGGACCACCGTGCCCTCCGGCACTGCCTGTACCTCGATGGGCAAATAACCCCGGTGTTCATCGAGGATGTACTCCCAGCCCTCGCGATTGAAAGGCACTCCGTGGGCCAGGCAGAGTTCCTCCGCTTCGTCGACGTCGGCCTGGCCAATTGGGCGGGTCAGGTACTGCTTTATGAAGGCCTGCAGACCGAAGAAGACCGCCTCCTTAAACTGCCCGCCGCGGCTCTCGATATAGCTGCTGACGTACTGGGTGCCCTCCGGGTACTGGAGGTAGTGGCTGGTCTTGTAGCTGTCTACGTTCAGGATCGGGTTGTAGTTCTGCATCGCGGAAATCCTCCGTCGAAGTGGTGTTGGCGCCGGTCTATCCGGCACGTTGAGCAGCGGGAGCTGCCAGACCATTAGTGACGTTTCGCCTCTAATGGCCAGATAGTGGCTGATAGACACTATCGTGTCAAGCGCACGTCCATGGAATTCCGCGTTGCGAAGGCAGAAGGGTGCGGGCAGGTAGGATTAGCGACTCAGATCAAGTCGTCGAGAAGGGAGTAGTCGGCGCGTCGAGCAAACTTCACGGCCTTAGCCGAGACAGCTCGGAGCTGAACAGAAGGCCCCTCAATCCAGCGCCATCAATTCTCGATACGACTTCGTCAGAGCAAAACAGATCGAACGACACTTCATTCCGGGCCTTGAAGATGTGGTCCTTCAAGGACTCTGGGAAGGTCAGGGATTCGACTTCCACATGGGTTTCGCCGTGCATCCGGTAGGAAATCCGATCGGCCGCTATCGGCTTGCTGTTAAGGCAGTGATACAGGTAGCAACGCCCACCCGGCAGGTTGCAAGGCAAGAATTCTCCAAAGGGGGAGAGAAGATCGCGGAGCACCTCCTCGGCCTTCTGATCCAGGATCAAGAAGCCGGACCTCCACATGCCGATGTCCGGCAGCGCTACAGCGTCTTCATTTTGAAAATAGGTAACGTCCAAAGGCTTCCAGAAGTCGGCGACCGGCACATCCAGGGTGCCCAGCTGCATTGCAGCCTGTTCTCCTATGTGGGGATCGAGCAGGTCCAGATAGTCCTCGACGTCCAGCGTAAAGCTCTGGTAATTCTGGCTGTCTTCAAAGATCTTATAAATCATGGTCGTCGTTACCTTAGCGGTGGCTGGGTGACGTAGTCGGGCTGCTGGCCGTCGCGCAGAAGGTTGCGCAGGGCTATCAGTTTGGCCCGGAATGCCTCGCTGTCAGAGATGACATTCGTCGAGGTATGAACCCAGTGCTCATAGTTGTGCGTATGAATCTCGGAGTGCGCCGCGGCATGCGGCATGGCCCAATGCCCTTTGTCCTGCTTCTGCCGGGGCATCCAGACGCCGTTGTCAGGATCGTTGATGCGTATGCCGTGGAAGTGCAGGTCGATTCGGGCTTGCGCCGCATATTGGGTTTTCCCCTTGCCCAGCACGATGTGGTGTGCCGTGAAGCGGGGGCCGGGTTGGGGCCGTCCATCCGCGCGCATGAACCTGGCGAGCATCTCCGTGGGGTGATGTTTCTCAAGCGCCATCGCCCCTCGCAGGGCCCGGCGGGTTGCGCCGTATCCCGGCTGAAGGGCTGCGCGATATTCTTCCAGCCGTGTCTGCACCTGAACCTGCGTCAAAGTGGCCAGCCGCTGGGCTTTCAGGTGCGCAAGCGCCTTGCCAAGCTCCTTTTCTCGCTTCTCGCGTTGCTCCAGCGTCTCGTTGGCCGGTGCTATCGACTTGCGATAATAGGACTTAGCTTTCTTCTCGAAACCGGCGATCGCCCGTTCGAGAGGGCTCATTTCGTGGTAGTGAGGCGTGATTCGTCGTCCGTGATCATACTCCATCGCAGTTACTCCATTGCTGCTTGATGCGAAGGGTGCTTTTTTTCAAAACGGGATGTTACAACATTCTCCGGATACGGAGGAAAGCTCCGGCGCGCCGTGACGACCGGCACTACAAATCCAGGTTCGGCAGTAGCCGGACGATGTTGCGCGCGTCGTCCTCTCCGCGATGCTGCCGCCCCTCGAATTCCAGACCGAGGGATTGCAGTGCGCTTTCGAGGCCGGCGTGACGCTTCTTGCCGGTCTTCTCCTGCCACAGCGCCTTGAGGTTGATATGGGGCTTGGCAAAAAATGCCGGCGCGCAGTCGTGGCGCGCCTCCTCGACGCGGACCTGGTTGAAGTCGTACTGTCCCCAACTGGCCCAGGCCTGGTACTCGAGCCCCTGCAGCCAGTCGTTCAGCAGCGCCGTCGCCTCTGCAAAGTCAGGCGCCGCCGCTACTTGTCCGGGATCTATGCCGGTGAGTTGGCTGCAGAAATCGCTGAGTTCGGGGTTGAGGGTGGGCCTCACCAATTGGCTGTGGCTGGCCAGGACTTCTCCCTCCAGGGTTGCCAGGGCCAGCCCGAATTCGATGACTTCCATGACCTCGACGGACTGCGGGCGGTCGTCCCAGCAGGTGGCTTCGAGATCGACGATCAGCAACTGGTGAATGGGATCTGTAATCGGCAGCGTCATGAAAGGGACTCCGTTGGTTCTGGGGGCTCGCTGACGCACACCAGGGCCAGCCGCTCGCCGTCCTCTCCGCGATAGGTATCCAGGAAGTGGCAATTGCCCACGGCGATCGCTCTGGGTACGAAGTTATGGCCGAGGTAGAGTGCTTCGATTCCGTCGATCCAGAAAGGAGCGAGGGCATCCTGTTCGGCCTGGGCAATCGTGCTAATGCGCTCCAGAAATAGTCGTTTGTATTCAGCGATGGTACGTTTTGTCTCGCCCAGACCGAGAAGGCGTCTGTATAGCTGGCTGGCGAGGGAGCGATCCCACAGGAACTGTTCCGCGGTACTCGCCACTTGTTCGTCTTCTTCCAATGATACGCCAGTGGACCAGGACTTTTCGATTGTAGCCAGGGCGCGCAGCATTCGCGGCCAGCTGCCGCCGAGGACGTTGGCGTGGATCATGCCGATGCGCCGGCTGCCGGCATCCAGCTCGATGGCCCAGGGCCAGCGCCTGACTTGGCTCACTAGAGGCTGCTGTTGTGTCTGCGGCAGCCTGTAGAACCAGTCGCCGCCGTTGGCACGGTGCCGGGGCGCGGTTTCCGGATTCTCGAACCCGGCGATCATCATCGCCTCGTGGTTGCCGAGAATGCCGAAATAGCTCTTTTGATCGACCATTGCGAGCAGGGATTCGCTATCCGGGCCTCGGTCGACCAGGTCTCCGAGACAGAAGAGGCGATCGCAAGCCGGATCGAAGGCAACCTCCCGCAATTGCTTATTGAGCTGCTGCAAATGACCGTGCAGGTCCCCGACGACGAAGTCCCGTCCGGCAAGATTCCTGTCGACTTTGAGGAACAGACTCATGGAAGACTCACATGACTGACCATAGGCCGCGTTGCCGGCATCGAAGAAGCCGTTGTTTCCGGCCTCATTGCTGGCACTCAGGTGGCCGACGGCTTCCCAGATGGCGAAGTTATCAAAATCACTTATAACTCCCTAAACTCGCTATAAATCGACCGCGGTGGGGTGCGGGTACCTGCGAGCACATCTCATGATGCCGGAAGGTTACGCTGTCCCTACCAAGGATTGGATGATGTAGTAGTGGTCCTCGAACATCTCCTGGGGATCCAGTGCACCCAGTGGCACCCACCTGGCATGGCGGGCGTCGTCGCCGCCCTTTACCTTGGGCAACTGGCTGCTGGGTTCCAGTTCAATATAGAAGGCGTGGGTAATGGTCCGACCGCGGGCGGAGCGATATGGCTCATCGAAGACGTCCTGACGGCGGATCGAGCCCTTGAGAACCGGGGCCGGCACCTTGAGCCGGGTCTCTTCGCGTAGTTCCCGCAGGCAGGCATCCACCAGCTTTTCATGCGGATCGACAAAGCCGCCGGGCAGGGCCCAGAGGCCACGTCCCGGGAAGGCGCGCCGCTCCACCAGGAGCACGTGCCCTGACTGAACTACCACCGCATCCACCGTCACATGCGTGGGCGGGTAGGGCGCGACAGCCCAGGAGGCCTTGTACTTGGTCACGAACTCAGCCTCCTCGCGCATTGCCTGGTAGGCCGGATCAGAGTCCACGAAGCTGTGCAGAGTTTGCGCCACCGGCGGCGGCAGCAGGTGGGAATCCTCCATATCCCGCAACTGACCAGCCGGATTATCGCCGAATACCCGCTCCCGGATGGGCGTCGCGCTGATGCTCTTGAAATTGTCGACGCCCAGAGAATCCCACTGGGGGAAAAGGTTCAGGTAGAAGCCGGTGTGATCCTTGCGGTGACCGATCAGCGCGATCTTCGGAGGCTTGTGCGGCACCGGGTGATGCGCGGTCACTATTCCAGAGACTGAAGTCTGCACGTTGCGTACCCACAACTCATCGTTATAGGGCACGTCCATCAGCGGCAGGCAGATGAGACGTCGGTTGTCTGCTTCCGGCAAGCAGGCCCGGATATGCGTCTCCCGCTCGACGTGCGTCCAAGGGTTGCGGGGATTGCGTGGTTGGAAGGCCGAGCCGATCAGAACGATCAGGCGCTCCGCCCGGGACAGCCCTTCCTCGACCACCTTGAGGTGACCTGTATGAAATGGCTGAAAGCGGCCGATAAAGACGGCGAAATCGAAGTCTCTGGACATGGCAGCAAGCTCCTTGCTGGGCAATGGAGTACCGGTCTGTCCGGCACTCGTAGGTACTCTTGTATAGCTTCGTAATTATTGTCTTTCAGACACTTACAGTCAACTATCCAAATAAGTAAGAGGTACACCAGTCCTCCCCCTCTTGAATACAACAAAATGTGTCCCAATATGATTTAAGCGCTGCATCAGGGCCAGGTTTTGTAAACTAATCCCGCATGGCGCAACACGGAATTCTCATTGAGGCAATGGCTGCGGAGGGGGCGGAGATGGCAGGTGCAAACGGTAAGGTTGAGGAATTCCTTCAGGCGCTCGTGAAGGAGCTCGTTATTCCGGCGTATCGGTACGAAGAGGCCGAGACGAGCTATAAGTCCTTGGGCGACTGGCTACACCGGCCTGAGAGCACAGTAAGAAATTTCGATCCGGCAGTCTATGTACAAGGATCGTTTCGCCTCGGAACGGCGATCAGGCCGGTCAATGACTCCGAAGAGTATGACATCGACTCTGTATGTGAGCTCAAGAGACTGACGAAAAATGCTCTCACACAATTCGACCTGAAGCAGCTTCTGGGCCACGAAATCAAGGCCTATCACGATGCCAAAGGGATGACCAAGCCAGTGCGTGAAGGGCGGCGCTGCTGGATTCTCTCTTATGCAGATGGCGCACAATTCCACATGGACATCCTGCCTGCGATGCCGAATGGCGTTGAACAGAGGCTTCTTCTTGAGCGCGCTCAATTTGACCCACAGTGGGCAGATTCAGCAATTGCCATCACAGATCGTGATGTTCCGACCTACCAAGTACAGACGAACGACTGGCCGCGTTCTAATCCCAGGGGGTATGCGGAGTGGTTCAAGTCTCGGATGACCGTGGCTCTGGCTCGGCACAAGCAGTTCCTCGTTGATTCTTTGAGGAAGCAGGGCATTACCGCAAGCATCGAGAAATTACCGGACTATCGAGTTCTTACGCCTTTGCAAGCGGCGGTGATGCTCTTGAAGAGGCACCGAGATTGTATGTTCGCAAGTAAACCCGATATGAAGCCCATATCCGTCATCATCACCACCTTGGCTGGCCACTCATACGGTGAACAGGAAACGATAACCGGAGCGCTACTTTCGATTCTCGAAGACATGGACCGGCACATTCGTCACGATGGCACCAAATTCATCATTCCGAACCCTACTGACCCGTCCGAGAATTTCGCAGACAAATGGGGGAATGAGCCGCGCAAGGCGAAGGCTTTCTTCCAATGGCTCGAACAGGCGCGCCAGGACTTTGATCGCACAACCAGTGCGAAGACGTTACAGGGAATGAGCAAAGCGGTCTCTGCCCACATGGGCACGGCGTTGACGGAGCGGGCAGCAAGTAAGATCAGCGGAAATAGTGGCGGACTCCTGCGTGCCGCCTCCGTTGCCCCGGCGGTAGCTGTTCCGACCTTCGGGAACGAGCCTCGAGTACCAACGACACCAAAAGGTTTTGCATGAGGTGGTGGCTGACGAACGCTTCCCGCGCTAAGGCCGAGCAAGCCGCACTTACACAATTGCTGGAAAGCGTTGAATGGCTCTCGGGTGTCAACTGGAGGGTCGGCGACGACTTGCAGCTGATTGTGAACTTTGATATCTCTCACAATGGGGAGGTATTCAAGCTCTTCATGGCATATCCGTCAACGTTTCCTGATACGCCACCAATGGTACTACCCCGGGATGGAATAAGGCTTTCTGGGCACCAGTATGGGAGCGGGGGAGAGCTCTGTCTCGAATTTCGGCCGGATAATTGGGAACCGTCGATTACTGGGGCGATGATGGCCGAAAGCGCTTATCGTCTTCTGTCAGGTGAGAGACCCGCAGGGGAAGAGGATGGCGTCGTCCGTTCGGCTCATCAGACATCGATTGGCCGCGACTCTCGTGGCGAGAACATGAGATTCGTAATTGATATACTAATAAGGCGGAAGGGAAGAATACCCCTCTCCCGGGACCGTATGAGGCAGGGATGCCGATTACGAGCGTACAGGGACGTATTCACAGCGTGTCCCGGGAGAGGGGTATTCTTTGCTTCCGACCCGGTAGTAAGTGCCATCGAAGTCCTCGCAGAACTCCCATTCGATACGCCTGTACCCATCACAGCCTGGGATCGAATCGAGAAGCCGACATGGACTGCGTCTCTCCTCAGTATCGGTCCTGAGAATGCGCTATGGTCAAAAGGCGGCCCAATACCATCGGGTTCGACGATAATGAAGGGATTTGCCTTTCGGACAAAGCGAGGGATCGATCGCTTCCGGGTAAGCCCCATGCAGTTTACGGAACTGTTACCTGTCGAGTTTCCTGAGATTGCCGAGCAACTTCCCGAAAACCCATTTTCAGGTTTTGTGTTACTCGGAGACGCGAAAAAGTGGATCGTACTTAATCTCTTTGCGTACGAAGGCAAACAGACTGTATTTTTCTACAAGACGATTATTGCACCCGATTCATCGGGTCGGCTGCCTGCAGCCCACACTTGCCTTTCGGAGAAACGGGTTGCAATTGTTGGATGTGGTTCAGTCGGCTCCAAGGTGGCAACTTCTCTTGGAAGGTCCGGTGTCCGAAAATTCACGCTTGTCGATGACGATATCTTTTTCGAAGCTAACCTTGTCAGGAGCGATCTCGACGCACGGGCTATTGGACAACACAAGGTTAACTCCTTGGCGGTTCGCATCAAGGATGTAGTAGCTGTCCCGGAGATATCTAATCGTCGAGTGTCCCTTGGTCAGCAGGAGAGTGCCGGAACAACTGAGTCCGTGATGGAGGAGCTGGCCAAAGCTGACCTGCTGATTGATGCGACCGCTGACCCGCGCGCATTCAATCTCGTGGCGACGGTTGCGCGCCGCCAGCGCATACCGATGGTCTGGTGCGAGGTTTTTGCTGGTGGAATTGGGGGAATTATCGCAAGGGCTAGACCGGGCTATGACCCAATACCAACCATTGCTCGAGGCCAGATACGTGCTTGGTGCGATGATCATGGCGTTCCTTGGGAGGCTGCCACTGAAGCGGACTATGGCGTGCAATCGGAGCTTGGTTCCCCTCTTATCGCCGACGACGCTGATGTCGCTGTCATCGCCGGTCACGCGTCTAGATTGGCATTGGATATTTTGACTCGAGAGCAGAGCATCTTTCCGTCATCGGCCTATGCGGTCGGCCTGGCGGCCGAATGGATCTTCCGGGCACCTTTCGATACTTTGCCGGTTGATCTTCGGCGAGAAGGAGAATGGGGAGAGCGTCAAGAAAGTGAATCTAAGGAAGCCTTTCAGGAAATTCTTGCCTCGTTTTTCCCGGGAAGCGAAACATGATTCGAGTCGATATCTCTGGGGAGGTGCACGCTCGTATGAAACAGGCGCTTCGGCGAGCCCGTGTCCGTGAAATTGGCGGTATTCTTATGGGGCAAGAAATCGCGCCTGGCCATTTTTCAATCATCGACTTTTCTCTAGACGAAATTTCAGGACATAGGGCACACTTCGTGCGTGATGCTGACCATCACCGGCAAGCGCTCGAAGCGTTCTTCGATCGAACAGATCACAACTACAAGCAATTCAACTATCTTGGCGAGTGGCACTCTCATCCGAACCATTCTGCGCGACCGAGTATCACTGACCTTCTGTCGATGCAGGATTTAGTTGAAGGCGAAAGAGGTATTGAGTTTGCCGTCCTTCTCGTCGTGAAGTTGGGATTTTTCGGTCGCTTCGTTGCTTCCGCAGGCCTGCATCGCCGTGGTCAGAGACCGGAACCTGTCCACCTAAAAGCCAACTGAAAGGAACCACTGATGAGATGGGATACAGTCGACTTTGTGATTAGAGCTGCAGTGGGCTGGCTCTTTCGAGTTCGCAATGCGGAGAGCTGGATTTTTCGTGGTGCCGCTCTAGTATTTATCGCTGTTCATGGTGCTAACTGGATCATCAAGTATTCTGGCCCTATCGGGGACTCATCCGGCTCCATTGAAATCAGTATGGCAGGCTCTGCTCCTGAGGGGATCCTATGGGGCGTCAGCGTGACCTGCGTTTTGCTGATGATCGGCTCAGCAGCGTGGGCTTGGAATCGTTACACGAAAGAACAAAAGAAGCTCCTGCGGAAACAGGTGCTTGTCATTGAAGGCCGAGGGTTGAGGGATGATGACGGTTCGCCATTGAAGGCTGCTGTTCCCGATAGTATCGCCGGCAACCGATTGGAATACCTTCTCGATTTACGACAACGCAAGGATGGGGTCATAGTTGAGCCTGAAGATCTTCTGCCGCCAGTCAGCGCTATGAAAATATGGTTGCACCAAGTGCAGCGGGGCGGTGATCGCAGCGACTTGACTACTGTTTATGGCGGATTGACAGCTGTACCGCTGACCTTCCTGACAGGGCTGCTCCTGGACGACGAAGGCGAGATAGTTGTCATGGACTGGGATCGGACTAGTAGTCGATGGCGCTTGCTAGATGAACCAGATGACGGTTTGCGTTTGGAAGTTACAGGCATAGAGGAAGTCGAGCGAGCCTGCGAGGTGGTGCTAGCCATTTCGGCTTCATATATGGTGAAGTCAGATGATTTGGCCACTACTTTCACGTATCCAGTTGTTCGGATGACAATGCCGGAGATACAGTCTTCGCACTGGTCCCAGGCTAAGCAATCAGCCCTCGCAGATCAGTTTTTCGGGGTCTTGAAGAGGCTAGATGCTATGGGAGTTGATCGAATTCATCTGGTACTAGCTGCTCAAAACAGTGTCGTCTTCAATCTCGCCCGCCGTTATGATAAACGAAATTTGCCAAAGCTCACTGTCTATCAATTTGAGCGTGCCCAGGAACCGCGGTATCCCTGGGGAGTTGAGATGCCGGTTTCGGGAGCATCAAATCCTCAAGTGATGCATGTTGAAGGGGCTGAGACACTCTTGCCTGCCGGGTAAGACCGCAGCTTGACCAAGATAGTAATTTTATAGTCGAACTGTAGGATATTTCACCGCTGCGGTAGTCGGTTGAGCTCATGGATCGAACGGCATTGGGATTATAAAAGAGTATTTTAAGTATGACGACAGATGAAGTACTTGACGTGCTTCGCTATAAAAGCGAAGGAACGGACCTTGACTTCAAGCAGGCCCAATACCGCTTCGTAAAGGCTGGCGAGAAAGAGAAGGCTGAGGTATTAAAGGATATTCTCGCTATTGCAAATTTAATTTTAGGCATCTATCTAACCTGATTTTGAGCAATAAGCAAAGTGTTTGGGTCAATGAAAATGAGTGCAGGCTAGTACTGCCAGAGGATACGGATAATAAAAAGGAGGGGGGGGTTAAAACAGCTGTCCCACTTGGATATAGAGGTCAGACACGTTCATCTTGGTGCAGCTATAGATGAAGGACATGAAAAGAAATTTATAGAACTTTCTTGTGTAAACGGTTATCGGATATCCAAATGTGTCAAATCTCGCAACCCGTCTCGATTTGGGTTTGAAAATCTCGCATTAACATAAGGATGAGAATATGAAAGAACGTACTGTTTTTACCATTCTCTTGGTAGCGAGTATTGTTGGTGCAGCTGGAATGCTTATTGAAGAGGATAGCTTCTTATATAAGTTCTTGATTGCTTCAGCTTGGTTAGTTGTAGGCGTGGGTTTTGTGTTACTTAGGAAATTGTTTTTCAAAAGTGACAATTGTGAAATAGACCAAAATGGCTAGCAGTGGAGTAGGAAGATGACGAACTTGCAGCTTTCATTGATAGCAATTTTTCTCTGCTTATTTACCGGGTTTGGCGGTGCCTTTGCAATTTACAATGATAGTGTCGAGCAGGTTCAGGAAGGATTTGTTCACATTTTGTCAATGGCTTGTCTTCCTCTCGGAGTAATGCTGGCGCTTCAAAGCTATTGGGAATACCAGCTCGTTAGTGAAGAGAATTAGGTGGGAATATGGCAGATGACATAGCCAATGTTAACAGAGTTCTAGTGATGTACGCCTTAGCTGAGTGCCTAGGAAATAGATCCTTCATTCGTGAAATTGAAAACGTTAGTGGTAGGTTGGATCGTGCTCAAATAGAGAAATTCGAGAAGAAGCTTTCGGATCAGGTTGTGACCTTACGAAGCGAAGGGCAATGGCCCCCAACAGGGTACAATCAGAAAGCAAATGCTTCGATACCGAAGATATTGAAGGAGCGGTACCGGAATATACATGGAGACTCATGGATTCGTAATCACGGCACTAATAACGAAGGGTTTGCCCTATGCAGCCATGAGTTGCACCCAGAAATGGAAGGCTGTGAATTTTCGATTGGTGCAATAACCTGTATGGACTGTATCTCATTGATAAAGCGCTGCCGATCGATAGGTGATGAATTGCTTGCGCCAGAGATTGATAACGTTTTTCTTAATAGAAAGCTAAATAAAAAGTGATTGGAATATGAGCAAAGGAATTCATACAGAAGTAATGGCGCTAAATATGATCCGCATAGGCCATCTTGTAGATTGCACAGTTGAAAGAGAAGTAGACGATTGGATCGTAGTAACACGAGCGCAAGATGGGCAAGGAGGTGATAGAACTGCGATCACTGACGATGTTGGACGAGTAAAGAGATTTTTCGCATTTCAAGATGCATTGCGATGCGCACGCGCATGCGGCTTTGAAGAACATCTAATATTTATCAGGAAGCACATAAAACGAATCCGCGCTGAAAAGAAGGTTTAGGTGGGAATGTGGGAGTTGTCTAAAGAATGCCAAGAATACCTGACACCCTGCAGAAATCTATCGTTTTTATTTACCCTTCGGAGGAGGCCGCGGCTGAAGGACAGGGAGCGGGCGGTACCGGCTTCATTGTCTGTGTATCCCGTGAAAACTCCTCCGATCAGTTTCACTATCTCGTTACAAACATACACGTAGCCCAGGAGGCTGACCGGTACCTTCGCGTCAACACAAAAGGCGGTTCTTTTGAAGTAGCCCGCATCTCAGCCGCCCAGTGGGTACTACATCCGGATGCAGACGATATTGCAGTGTGTGCGTTATCAATCCAGTCCAATTGGGCGGTAAGCGCAATCGTGTGGCATGAAATGGCAGTAACTCCTAATCGCATGGTCGAGCTTAATGTTGGTGTCGGTGATGAGGTTTTTATGCTTGGTCGCTTCATTGCTCATGGCGGCCAATTGCGGAACCAACCACTTGCTCGCTTCGGAAATATTGCCATGATGCCCGGAGAGCCGGTTATAGATGGCAGACAGTTCGGAGTCGAAGCATTCCTGTTAGAAATGCGATCCCTATCAGGGTTCAGCGGCTCTCCAACATTTGTTTACATGGGGCCGGGAACCTACCGAGGGGATGGAAGGATGATGCCATTCTTCAAAGAGACCATTGGGCTCATAGGAATTGATACAGGCCACAAGCTCACGAGTTCGCCAGTGTTCGACCGAGACGGCAAAACTGATTTGAAAGTCGAACTAAATACCGGTGTATCTATTGTGTCACCAACTTGGAAAATTGAAGAAGTATTGAACAACGAGGCTTTGGCCGGCCAGTTTGGTACCATAATAAACGGGCAGGGTAAAGTGGACCCCGCAGTCAAGACAGATTCCCCAGCGAGTTTAAGCCGCATCCACTCAGGCGTTCACTATAGGTTTGCTCAGTCGACTATAAGGTGGGAATAATGGGAGTTCAAGCGGCAGTACAGAAATTTGAGCACTTAACTATTTGCTAAGGAGCAATGGCGTAGCGATGATGAGAATATTGAAGAGACCGCTTTTTTGGGCGAGCCTTCTGGGCATTGCGGGGCTCATCACGGCGGGATATCTTGGAGGTTTTTTTGGCTATTGGTTTAGCTCATTTAGTGACCCAGATTTTATCCAGGGATTACTCGCTGAAGCACACGGTATGGTGGTTGAAACTTTAGTAATTGTCGGTCTTATTTCGTGGTTATCCGCTAGGAAAGAGAAAAAGAGGTGGCGCCCAGCTCGGCTGATCCTTGCAAGGCACATCTGCCGTGTTCATCAGATGCTGTTCAACTCTCTGCGATGGATAGTTGATCCTGACAGCCATACGGACCTATCGCGGCCAGACCTCCCAGAAAGAATCAGTCAACGCCACGCTGATGGCCTAGCTAGACAGAACTTCCACTTTAAGCATTTAAAATTCCATGTGGAAAGACTGAAGAAGATGCTGGAGTATAACATCGTCGCACTCGACTCATCACTCCATCCAAAGGTTATAACCTTTGTTGCAGCCGCTGATGAACTTCTGGGTACGTGCTCTTTTGTGGTTGATGCTTATAACGGTTTGAACGAATTTCACGGCAACTTCGATTTTCAAGCCGCACTGAATATGGAGCAGGTTTATAATGAAATGCAAGGCATGTTTCCTGAGCTAGTAGAGATTGAAAAGCCAATTGGTCCGGCTCCAGTTTCGGCTGAAGAAATACTTAGATTAGTGGAAGCTTCCAACGAAAAATGCTCATTTTTAGACCTGAGGGTAATTGATGGGCCTGCGGTCGCTTAGCTCTCAAGGCCTATTCGAGTATGATGCTGTGATGCTTACTACAGTCCATTCTGGACTGTTCGTTAAGGTGATAGGAATATGGTGTTATCGGCTAAACGGGAAAAGGGTACTATTGAAATGAGCAAGAAAATAGAAGGGCCAATTGAGGGCCGGTATCAGAGCGCGGAAGGTGAAATCTTCAGCGTTACCAACATTCAGTTCATCGATGAAGGTTTTTATACTTTCGAATTGGTTGAATCCGAAGATTCAGAGGATCTCGATGCCATGTCAACCGAGCTCACATCAGACGATTGGCCAAACTATGTAAGAGAACTTGGCCTTAAGCACATAGATTGAGGATGTCCTATGGGCCGTGCAGTGTTGGACCGAGCCTGGAGAGACTGCAGGAGGTCGTGGAGATGGCTGTAGAAAATGGACTGAAAGGGGAGCTGGTGGGCGCTTGGTAGGCAATCTACGTGTAAAAACAAAGGGGGTGACGCCCGCCAGGACTAACTACTACTTACACTTCGGGAGACGCTTGGGCTTTGAACGAGTATACGTTTTCACGCGAACCGTTTTCGGCCCAGGCTTACCAGAAGTGCGAGTTGGCCTGCACTTGGTTTTTGTCGCCATACAAATCACCTCCTTACGGTAGCTGACTGCCTACCGCCTCGTTTCAGCAGGTTGCCAGGCCTCAGAAGAGATTAAGAGAACAAAAACCGGCGGACACCACCCCCTTTATCTTCAACCCAGTGTAGAGCACAAAAGTGCCCCTCTCTTTACATCTAAGGGCTGAACACAGAGAGGGGGCCCCTCCCTGCTACCCGTCAATCTAATCCCGCTATTTCTTGGTTTTAGGTGACGGCTTCTTACTCCTTTCGGAGACGGTAGTTCGGGGATGAGACTTCGCGTACCGCTCCGTCACGTACCTTCCGGAAACTGCAGATCGATGTTTGGTTGACTTACTCATACCGCCCCCTTAACGAGTGTGACAGGCGTTCGAGCACCAATAGCAACCGTCTACCTGAATATCAGGGTAACGCCTTTGAGCTTCAGTGACGGCGCTGTGGCAGTTCGCGTGTACCCCCAGGTCGATCTGGTTAGAGTGCAAAGGCATATAATTACAGCTGCCATCATTTTTGTGTACTTCGTGCTCACCTGATGACTGAGCATGTTTGTTCAAAATGTACCTATACATAATAAAAAGTCTCGTATTGGTCTAAAGCAATACAAGAGCGAGAGGCGCTGTAAAACAACTTTCTCTTGACGCAATGATACCAATGTAGTTCTATTGCGCCTCGCTAGAAAAAGACACCCTCGACTCTTGTGTGTGAGGTGTCACCGGCGCCCAAAGTGGTAGCAACACTTTGGGTAGCCATTTTTACAGGACTCAAGTTCTCGCCCTTATTGGACAATCCCTCACGCACCTGCGGAATAAAATTCCGGCGACAAGCTATTTTACCGCCATTCTAAGCACTGTGTAAACGTACAGGCTCTCAATTTTAGCTATCCAGGTTGAAAAATGCGCCAAATTTAGAACAAAACTATCGCCGCAACAAAAAGTTTTGCCGCACATATTGTTTGGCCGAAAAATCTGAGCGCCTTTTCAATATATACACGCGTCGCTATTTTCCTCCACCCCCCTAACTTCCCAACGTCCACACCGCGTCCTCCTTCCGCCTACACTGCGCAGCCTGTCCGCCTCTCTCGCTGCCGCTACCGGCACCACCGCCCCGAGAAGCATTTCTCGCCACTGAGGGTCAGCAAAGTGCCGTACAGGGGCAGATACAGCGCTCACCATTAGCCCAATCAGTAGGCAGTAGGCCGCGCACCTACACCTGGAGCGGGCCGGTGTGCCAGAGCATGAGGCGGTGTGGGTCTTGGGCATCCCCGAACAGCTGTCGCTGTCCTATGACCTGTACAGCAAAGGGGCGGGTGTGGAGAGGATGCGGGAGAACGGGAGTCGGCTGTGGGGTATGGGCTGAAGGAGGAATTGGGGGCGCTTGGTAGCGCCGCCTCCATCACCCCTCTGGAACTTGCTCTTTCACTGCGCCATCGCGTCTGTCGACGGCCTTAAGGACCCCTTCGGGCAATATGCTGTACAGATTCGCGACTTGTTTGGGCCGAGAAATCCTGTCTTCCACAATGAAGTTCATCATCTCAAATAAGCTGTAGGCGATTTCCGGGCTGACAATATGCTCAATCTCACCGGGGTGCACACCGTTGTTGCCGATGACTGTAATGGCAGGTTATTGGAGCTTCTACTCTACTCAAGAAGTGTATTGTCGAAGGGATCGGGGGCATCGATATATCGCATAGCAGACTGAATATCCTTCCAGCCGACATACTCCATCAGAGTCTTGGCATCCCAACCGTTGTTATTCGCCCAGCTGGCCAATCCGCGACGCAACGAATGACTGCTTATGCCCGCATGCATTGAGATCCGTGATTCCTCGAATACGCGCCGGAGTAGGGCAGAGACACTGTTGGGCTTTAGGCTCCGCTCGGAAAGATGACCCCAGCGGTTGATGCCGCGGAATACCGGGCCTTCGTCGATGTCCGCCACGCGAATCCATTCCTCATAAGCAGAAACGGGGCATAGCCGGCTTAGTGCCGGCACTCTGAACTCTCTCCCTGCGCTCTGTCGGTCGCCCTTGCTCCTGGGCAGGAAGATTGTCAGCCCCTCTCCGCGGCTCACTGTCACAAACTCCGCTCGCAGGCGGCAAAGCTCGTCGCTGCGGAACCCTCGCCAGAATCCGAGTAACAGTAGCGCTCTGTTGCGGGCATGTGCGAGCGACGACTTGTGATCCTCCGCGGCTATAGCGGTTTTGTACTCATGCTCAAGCCAGGAGGTTAGAGCGGTCAACTCCTCCAACTGCAGTGAGCGCGCCCGCTTCTCTTGTGCCGGATGCAACTCCCGTATGCCCTTGAGAACCTTCTTGACGATTGGCGCTTTGGTGGGATCGGGAAAGCCCTGATCGCTGTGCCACTGCGCCAGTGCGGCGAGGCGCAACCTCAGAGTGCTGACGGCCAGGGTCTCTGCATGGTCCGCCAGATACCGGGCCACGCTGTCCGCGGTCGCCGGCAGGAAGCCGCCCCAGTTCACCTCGAAGTGGTGGATCGCTGCCTGGTAGCTGCGCCGCGTGTTGTCGCGAGTGGCTGCGTGGATGTACTGCTCGATCTTGCTCATGGCGATTTCTTCCCGGGTTGCCGGGGTAGGGGTGCTGGTGGAGTCGCTAGGAATGAACCCAGTGACAGAGCTTTCGTACTGTGAAGTGGCCATTCTACGGCAAAGAGGGCATCTAACAATGGATAATTCCATATTATCTCTAGATAATTTTGGCTAACTATTGCGCAGCACCACACCTCAATTTAGTATGTAAATACATAATACATACTATGGTACATAATAATAGGAGGCACCAATGGCGCGCGCAGGCATCAACAAAGCCCAGGTCCAGCTGGCCCGCGATGCGGTGCTGGCTCGGGGCGAGAACCCTTCGTTGGATGCGATACGGATAGAGCTGGGCAATACCGGCTCCAAGTCCACCATTCACCGGTATCTCAAGGAGATCGAGGAGGCCGAAAGCACCCGCCTCGACGACGAGCAACTCCTCAGCGAAACGCTTCGGGAAATAGTGGCACGGCTGGCAGCCCGGCTGCGGGAAGAAGCCAGCGAGCTGGTCACTAAGGCCGAGAAGCGCCACGCTGAGCGGGAAGCCCAATGGAAGCGGGAGCGTGAGAACCTGGAGGCCGCGCTGAAGGAGAGCCGGGAGAAGGCAGAAGGCCTGGATCAGCGGCTGGCGACATCCAGGGCCTCACTGGAAGAATCCTCTGCAGAGCGTCAATCCGAACAGCTGAAATCCCAGCGACTGGCACAACAGGTGGCGGATCTGGAGGGGCGCCTGGCAGACAAAGATACCCACCTGAAGTCTCTGGAAGACAAGCACCAGCATGCGAGGGATGCCCTTGAGCATTTCCGCCAAGCCAGCAAAGAGCAACGAGACCAGGACATTCGCCGGCACGAACAGCAGGTGCAACAACTGCAGGCCGAACTCCGCCAGGCCAACCAGTCCGTCATCGTAAAGCAGGGCGAACTCACCCAGCTTAATAAGGACAACGCCCGCCTGACCAGCGAGCTAGGTGCAGCACGCAAGCAGGTCGGCGGCCAGGAAGATGCGCTCAGAAAGTTAGAACAGCTGCTGACGGCCGTACGCGAACAGCTCAGCAAAACCAACGCCCAGTTGAGCTCGAAATCCAGTGAGAGCAATCTGATGCAGGAGCAGTTGGCACAAGCTCAACAGGAACTCAAAGAAAATGCGCGTCGGCAAACAGAACTCGAGATCTCTCTCGCCGAGGCTCGGACCAGCTTGAGCCACTTCAAGGCGATCGCAGAGGCGAAAGACAGCAATCCCACAGTGGCCGAGGCTCAGACTCCGGACAGGCCCATATAAGGCAGCAGGCGGGCGATGTTTTTTGCGCCGCCTTCATCGCGGTGTTGACGGCCCTCGAACTTCAGCCCTACGAGGGCCTCGAGATTGATGTGAGGGGCGGTGAGACAAGTACTGGTGACAATACCCTCAATGGCGGCAATGGCGTAGCCGAACTCGATGATCTCCATATCCTGTATGGTTTGCGGGCGATCATCCCAACAGGTGGCTTCTTAATCAACAATAAGAACGGTTTGCAAGGGGTTTTCTTCGAAAAAAACCTATAGAAACAACAAGTTACCGCCGTTTTGGCGAAAATTTCCAGAATCCCTGCCAACCCTCGACACCAGTGAATCCCCTCTCCCTCTCGCAAAACGTGACGCATATCACGCTTTGCTCTGCGCGTTTCGCTATCGCTCTAACCCTAAACTTTGGTTATATTACTCTAAATATTCCTTAAAAAAATACATAACGGGTTTAGGGGTTGGGGAAAATGGCAAAAGCCATAGCTGTACAGCTGATAGTCTGGTGTTTGCTTGCAATAGGAAATGTCGCGAACGCTGCCGTGTACGGGCCAAGCACTTCGACAACTGGGTCATACACAATTTCTTGGGATCCAGTTTCGGAAGTCCCGGGCCGTAAAGAAGTACTCTATTATGAGGTTAAGGAAACTATAGGAGGCGCCACCAATAGTTACAACGTGGCTTCTAGCTCCAGTAGTAAGTCCTTTAACAAGAGTGTTAACGGGGATTATGTATATACAGTAGTCGCATGGATAAGCAATATAAACCCCGTTACTCACGACGACTATGTCACATCTTCAACATTAGGTTCAAAAACTGTTTCAGTAAAAAAACCACCGACCGCAAGTGCTAGTTTCAATCCAAATACCATCAACGAGGGCGGAAGCTCTACCTACTCGTGGAGTTCAACAAACGCTACCGGATGTTCCGCTACAGGTATATCTGGAGTAAGTGGTAAATCAGGAAGCAAAACGTACAATGCTTCCAGCAATATGAGTGGCAACCAAACGGTTACCGTAAAACTGACATGCTCCGGGACCGGGGGATCAGTTTCAATAACGAAATCCCTGACAGTTAACTATATAAATGACAACCCCAGTATTTCCTCGATATCCAATAAGACGATTAACGAAAATACTAACACTGGAAATATCTCATTTATCATAGGCGACGAAGAAACCAGCGCCGGCTCGCTTTCGTTGAGCGCCTCTTCAAGCAATACTTCGCTGGTGCCCAATGGCAACATCAACGTTGGAGGGAGTGGCACCAATCGCACGGTTAAGGTTACGCCCAAGGCTGATAGCTTCGGAACAGCCACTATCACAATTCAGGTCTCTGATGGCGCTAAAACGGCTACCGAATCATTTATGCTCACGGTAAATGAAGTAAACGCTCCTCCGGTTATCTTGGAAGGCAGCAGTTTCGCCATCGAAACTGGAAAGGGATATTCAGTTGCTTTTGAATTGTCGGCCGACGACGCAGACGGAGATGGTTTGACCTGGAGTCAAAACAGTACTCCTTCCCATGGATCCGTTACCGGCTTTGGATCGGGCATATCCAGGACATTTACTTACACTCCATCTGCCGGGTATAGCGGTGATGATTCGTTCCAGATAAAGGTTAGCGATGGATCTGCAGCCGATGTAATTACTGTTCCAGTTTCCGTTTCGAGCCTTACTGCTCCGAACTCTACTTCTACCGGAAGTTTTACGCTTTCATGGAGCCCGATATCAGAAATTCCCGGACGCAGAGAGCTTCTCTTTTATGAAATAATCGAAACCCGCGGTGCCGGATCAACGACTTATAATAATGGATCCTCTACGAGTAAGGTATTTAATAAAACGTTAAATGGCAATTATGAATACACGATTAAAGCCTGGATAAGTAACATCAATCCCGTTACTTATGACGACGTTGTTACGTCATCTACTCTAGGCACGACGACAGTGTCTGTGGAAAGGCCGCCCACGGTAAGTGCTGGTTTTTCGCCAGCTACGATTAATGAAGGGGGTGCCTCCACTTACTCCTGGAGTGGGACCAATATTACAAACTGTTCGGCAACTGGAATATCCGGTGTGAGCGGAGCTTCGGGAAGTCTTGTCTATACCGCATCCTCGGTAATGAGTGTTGACCAGATTGTCAACACATCTATCACATGCACTAATCAGTTTGGCGAGGATTCAGATAACCAGTCATTGACTATTCGATTTGTAGATGATTTCCCAACGATAACCTCGATTTCTGATAGAACCATTAATGAAGATGGCAATACCGGCAATATCGGGTTTACTGTCGGTGATGAAGAAACTGCAGCCGCTTCACTGACTGTTACCGGGGTGTCGAGCAACGTCTCATTGGTTCCTAATGGTGCCATAGTATTCGGTGGAAGCGGGACTAATCGAACAGTTAAAGTTACACCGGTTTCAAATAAAAGCGGCAGCTCGACCATTACGGTTAAGGTTTCTGATGGCGCGCAGATAGCAGAAATGGCTTTTAACTTGACTGTAAACCCGATCAACGATATTCCAACCATTACTCAGATATCTGACGTCGTACTGGCACCAGGCCAAGGATCTACGGAGATCCCATTTACTATTGGCGATGTCGAGACCGCGGCTTCAAATCTTGATGTTTCAGTTTCGAGTAGTAACCCATTCCTTGTTCCTGCAGGGAACCTGCAGTTGGGCGGCAGCGGTTCTGCCCGGACAATCAATATAAGCCCAGCAGCGGAACAATATGGCAGCTCGGAAATCAGCATAACCGTTTCTGACGGCTCCGCCTCTAAAACGGAGAGCTTCTTTGTCACGGTAAACCCCCTTGTAGATCGCCTGGCTGTGAGCCCCCTTGTCAGTTTCGACGGTGAGTTCGACCTGGTATGGGCCAGTGCCAAGAGTGATTCCCAGACCTACAAGCTGGATCTCGGCGTGGTGGATACTGCCAACAACACCGTTTCCTGGAATATGCTCAATACTTACCTCGGCGGAGGCACGGGTACGGATATAGATCTGGCTGGTGAGGGGGATGGTGTTTACCGGGCCAGGGTCGCCGTGTGCAGCAATGTTTCCGGCACCGAATCCTGTTCAGAGTATATAGAGTCCAGCAATTTCCAAGTGGCGATCTCCGAGGCGCCGAGCCAGTCGGGTGAAGCCCCTGCGCAAATTGCGATTCCTCCGGCTAGCGGCTCCGCAGTGATAGCCAGTGATCTGGTTGGAGAAACTGCAGGTGAGTTTAGGGTAGATGAATCCGGCGCGGCCACATACTCCATCCCCATTATGACTGGCCCTTCGTCTGGTGGTGTTGCGCCCCAAATATCCTTGAACTACTCCAGTCAGGCTGGAAATGGCTTGATGGGAGTGGGCTGGAATATTGCCGGCCTGTCAACCATTACGCGCTGCCGACAGACCTATGAGCAGGATGGAGCGGATGCCACTATCAACTTGTCATCGACAGACAGGTTCTGTCTGGATGGTCGTCGTCTCGTCGCGGTTTCCGGAAACTACGGGGAAAGCGGTACTTACTATCGCACGGAAATCGATACTTTTGTTCGCGTGCAATCGGTTGGAGGTCCCTCGGGTAACCCGGATTACTTTGTCGTTCAGCGCAAGGATGGATCGATATCATATTATGGAGACTCGACCGACAGTTATCTGGAAGGCCAGGTAGAGGGGCGGAGTGGCAAGACTGTTTGGGCACAGACTACCTTTGGCGACAGTGCCGGCAATACCATCCACTTCTCCTATCAGTCTGATTTAACGCTTGGTGAGCTGGTCATAGATCGTATCGATTACGCCAGTAATGGGTCTACAGCCGCGACCAGTTATATTGATTTTGTCTATGATGATTCGAGGCTGGATAGCTCTGAAGGATATTTCCTGGGTGCTGAACAGACATTGCGCAAACGCCTCAGGGAGATCAAATCCTATTCTGAGGGCCAAGAACTACGTAGCTACGTTCTTAACTACAAGGCTAGTGCTGCTAGTAATCGCAGCTTGCTGGAGAGCATTGAAGAATGTGTCAATAACAACTGCCTACCCGCCACAAGCTTCACTTGGAGTGATCCTGCGCAGGTTTTTGGTGCCGCAGATGTCATATCGGGACCTACACACGCTTTCGGGATGGATTGGCAGTTTCTCGGCGGTAAACCGGGAGATGTCAACGGCGATGGCCGAATGGACCTGGTTTGGCTTCAGATGGACTCCAATGAGAATATCTATTTCAGGGTGTCCACCGGTGGCTTGAACGGCTGGCTCTATAAACGAAGTGTCAAACATAAGGCACATTCGAGTGACCGAAATACGTGGTATGTCGTAGATGTCAACAATGACGGAAAGGCAGATCTGGTCCACGGCGTTACCAGCACCGCCGGTGGGACCATAGACAACTGGAAAGTGGCGCTCTCGAAAGGCACGGAATTTGAAACCGAAAGTGAGGAAAGTGATTTATGCTCATCGGGGAGCTGTGCGGCACTGTCCTACGACCTTTTCGACATGAACGGAGATGGGTTGCCCGACCTGGTGCGCCTCGGTGGCCGTTCAATCACCGTGCGGCATATGGTGCGAAACGGCTCTGGTGGTAATGAATTTGGTGAGGAGGTAACTTATCCAGTCCAGCTGAACTACGATCCGCGAGGCGGCTACCCAACAGCCGGACCACAAGTCAGAGATGGCAGAAACAAGCATGTTGCGGATTTCAACGGCGATGGAAAGGCCGATTTCATCACGCATATCTATTGGCCTTGTGCGGCCCCGGGCCAATGGCCGGTGGAAGTTTGTCTTAATGGCGGCACTCCTCCCAATGAACATCGCTGGTATATCCTGGTGTCGCAACCGGACAATTCCTATAAAGAGTTCAGTTCCTGGAAAATTACCGGCGCATCTATAGATGAATCTGGAGTTCAGATCGCCGATTTCAATGGCGACGGCTTGAGTGACTATGTATATAAAGTTAACGATTCCCTGGGATCTGATATTCGCATTAACACCGGCGATGGCTTTATTACCCTTGCTGGCAGCCCCGATCTTCCGTCAAACAAGCCGGTGTACTTTACGGACGAAAATGCCGACGGCTTTACAGATATCCTGACATTCGACGACAGTGTTTCGCCAGAAAAACTGGTGGCTTACCGTTGGAATGGCACTAATTTTGATCAGAAGGTGCCGCTGTTTGATGCCAACTCTGGCTCAAGTTACCAGCACTTCCTTATGGATATCACCGGCGACGGCCGCGACGAGTTTGTCAGCATCCACAGCGATAGCGACCAGTCGGAACACGATGTGGTTTATCGGCAAATAGAGGCCGGTAATACGCCAATCGACCTGATCGAGCAGTTTACCCACGGCCTGGGTGCTGTTACCGACGTTGAATACAGGCGTCTGAACGACAGGTCCATGACCGGCGTATGGGATTACGTGAAATATACGGATGCCGCCACCAAAGACTGGGGGCGTGGATCGCCCGTATTTGATATCAGCGGGCCGACTTACGTTGTTTCCCATGTCGGGAGTTCCGCACCGGTTGCCAGCGATCAGGGAAACCAGGTAGAGGTGGATTACCACTATGAGGGCGCCCGTATGCAGGCGGGCGGGCGAGGTTTCCTCGGTTTCGCCCGAATTCGAACAAAGGACATACAAACCGGTGTATTGACGACAACCACCTACCGACAGGATTACCCCTATATCGGGATGCCGGAGCGCACGGAAAAGCAGTTGCCGGATCTCACCCTGATTGCCGAAGCGGCCAATACTTTGGGCACGGTGGAACCGGAAGCAGGAAAAACATTCCTGCCGTTTATCGACATCAGTGAAGAGACCACTTATACGCTCGGTGGGGAGAAATTCAGTTCCGTAACCACAGATACGGACTACCAACCTGGCGAGAATACCCGTTTCGGCAATGTTTATTCAGTATCCGTTACGACGAGAGACAATCTCGATCGCGTGGTTTCCACCCAGACGACCGTCAATACCTATTCCAATAACGAATCCCTTTGGCATTTGGGACGGCTTACCCGGTCAGAGGTTACCACTTCCAAGCCCCTAACGGGCCTTCCTGACGAGACCCGGATTTCCGCATTCACCTATTATCCGGAAACAGGACTGCTGCATACGGAGACCATTGAGCCCGATGACAGCGACTTTGCCGTAACAACAACCTACGAATATGATCGCTTTGGCAATAAGACTGCCGCGACCCTGAATGCAGTAGGGGAGGCCGACCGCGACACTCACTGGTACTACGATCACGCCGGCCGTTATGTGATCGCGGAGGAAAATGCCCTCGGGCAGATAGTATCTCACGGAAGTGATTTCAATCACTTCGGCTTGGCTGAAACCGTCACCGATGTCAATGGCGTCCGCAGCGGCACCGCCTACTCGGCCTTCGGCAAACCCTATTTCCAGTGGACTGAAACGGGGAGCTATTTCAAAACATTGGCTGCGGACTGCAGTTCTGGCTGCTCGGGGGCGCCGGCCGGCACGGCTTACAAGATCACTACCTCCACCTTCGATAGCAGTCAGTCGGTCGAGTATTTCGATATGCTCGGCCGCAAGCTGCGCACGGCATCGACGGGATTCGAAGGCAAGTGGATCTATACGGATACCGAATACGATGAATTGAGCCGCGTCGATCGGGAATCGCTGCCGTATTTCGCCGGTGGAACACCAGCCTGGTCCGATTTTGACTACGACATACTGGGCAGGACCACATTCACCGATGTGCCCGGTAACCAGTGCGATGTGACTGTCACCTATGATCAGTTGCAGTCCGGCGGTACTGTGCGAACAACGCAGACCACCAGCGGCAACCCCTCCTGTGACGATACCAGGCACGAGGACCACAATGTGCTCGGCGAACTGGTCAAGGTGACGGATACCGCGGGCAATACCATTGACTACACCTATGATGTGCAGGGCAACCTGGCTACCACTACCACCAAGGATGTGGAGCAGGGAGTCGATATCACTATCGAGGTGAAGCACGACAAGGTGGGCCGCAAGGAGTATATGATCGACCCGGACAAGGGGCGCTGGGATTACGACTACACCAAATACGGCGAGCTCAAGCGGCAGACCGATGCGATTGGAAACTATACCGAGATGCAGTATGACGCCCTCGGCCGCATGATCTATCGGGAAGACTATAAAGTGGGCGGCAGTCTGGAAAAGGCCACCCGCTGGTACTTCGATCGCGATCCCGACTGCTCCAAGGTAACCTATGCCGCGGGCAAGCTCGTCTTCGTCGCAGAAAGTGCATCCCCGATTGCCAACAACTGCAGCGTCGATTTCAGCCAGTACAGCTACGCCAAAATGCTGGGCTACGACATTTACGCCCGCAAGGCGGAGGCGGTCACCATCTTGGGCCTGGCCGGCGCAGACGGCGACCACTGGGAGAAGGTGGAGTACGACCGCTACGGCCGGGTCAAGCTCTCCTACGATGCCAGCAATGAAATGGCGGCGATAGACGGCAGCTATACCAAGGGCACCTGGAACCACTACCACCCCAGTTGGGGCTATATCACCCAGGTGACCAGCCCCGACTATGTGGAAGGCGTCTCGGGCCAGCGTTACTACGAGCTGAGGGATATGGACGCCCGCGGCAATGCCGTTGAAACGCTGCTGGGCAACGGGGTGACCGTCAAGCGGACCTATGATCCCATCAGCAACCGCCTGCTCAATATCAGCAGCGGCGTGATGCCCGGACTCGGGGAAGTGCAGGACCTGACCTTCCAGTGGCACGCCAGCGGCAACCTGGACTACCGGGAGGACAACTCCGGGTCAAAGGATCTCTACGAGGACTTTACCTACGACACCCTGAACCGGCTGACCGGTGTGGCCCTGACTAATCCCGGTGGAACGGTTAACACAGCGGTGACCTACTCGACCAGCGGCAATATCACCAGCAAGACAGGTGTCGGCAGCTACCGCTACGGTGCCCAGTGCGGCACAGGTTACGGCCCCCACGCCGTCTGCGAGACGGACAACGGCGGTCCGGTGACCAGCTACAGCTACGATGCCAACGGCAATATGGTAGGCGACAGCACTGGCCGCACCCTGAGCTACAGCGTCTTCAACAAGCCGCTGGCAATAGAGAAGGGCGGGCATACCACAAAGTTCGCCTATGGCCCGGACCGCGCCCGCTGGAAGCGGATCGACGACGACGGCAGCAGCGTCAGGGAAACCCTCTATGTCGGCGGCACCGAGAAGGTCTACAAGGACGGCAAGACCGAGATCCGCCGCTATATCGAAGGCTTCGTGATTACCACGGAGAGCTACGATACCGACCTGCGCCAGTGGCAGGCGGACAAGATAGCGGGCCTGCTGCCGGCTGAAACCCCGGCGGACCACTTAACGAGCACCAAGGATCGCTACCTGCTCAAGGACCACCTGGGCTCCACCGACGTGATCACCGACAGCGCCGGCGGGATAGTGGAACAGCTGAGTTTCGATCCCTGGGGCCAGCGGCGGAATGCGCTGGATTGGGAGACGGCGCTTTCCGATACTGAGAGAAGCAGTATCCTGGACATCACCGCCCGTGGCTTTACCGGCCACGAGTCCCTGGACGAGGTTGGCCTGATCCATATGAACGGGCGCATCTACGATCCGCTACTCGGTCGCTTCGTGCAGGCGGATTCCAAAATCGACGGGGCCACCAGTAGCCAGGGCTACAACCGCTACAGCTATGTGCACAACAACCCGCTGGCATTCACAGACCCGACCGGGTACAGCCGAAAATCGGACCACTACACCAAGATGGGCATCATGCTGTTTGCGCAGATGGTCGCCTGTGTAAACCCCGCGAGCTGTGCCGCAGTTGCGGGCATGAATACGTACATCAACGGCGGTGGCAGGAACGATGTCCTGAAATCAGCTGCGGTGGCCTATGCCTCCGTATGGGCGTTTCAGCAGATCGGTGCCTACGGCCGACAACAGAGTCAGTTGTCCAACACCACGGCGACGACGCCCGGTGCAGTGGAGGTAGGGAAGGGAATTTATGTAAGTCCCGATATCTACAGGAACATGGTATTTGCCCATGCCCTGGTGGGTGGACTGGGGAGTGTGCTGAACGGTGGAAAGTTTGGGCACGGGTTTATGTCGGCATTTGTGACCAAGGGGCTGTCGCCCGGGATAGGGAAGTTGCCGGAGTATAGTCAGCTGGTTGTGAGTATGATTGTCGGTGGGACTGTCTCGGAAGCCACAGGCGGGAAGTTCGCCAGCGGCGCCGCTACGGCGGCTATGCAGTATTTATACAATTGGGCCGGGAATTCAAAGGAGGAAATTAACCCTCAATTGTCCGCCTTAGAAGCATATGAATCGCTTCAGCGAGAACTGTTGATTAGAGCTGCCGATAAGCCAGAAGGAGTACTAGAGCTTACAGTTGACGAATTGAATGTAATCGTTACCTGGATGGTTTACCAAACACGCAGTGAGCCTCGTTACGAATTCATGAGCGATGAGTTTAGTACCCAGTTTGCTTTTTACGATACTTTTTTGTATGACGAAATTTCACTTACTGGGCGGCAATTTAATATTGGGGGTACCGTAGCTTATGGCGGCCACATTAATTACTTAGCTGTGGGAATGTTGATGCAACATTACGGAGAAAACTATATGCAGTTGGCGCCGATTGCCGTATCAGTGCACAACGGCAGGCAAATATATGACGGACAGGGTTGGAGAAATTTACGAGATATTGGACCGGGTACAAAATGGGCTCTTTTTGGTGCAGCACAATACAAGCAAGCAATCCGTCGAGGTCTTTAAATGATAAAGCCTAATAGATTTTACGAGTTACTTAAGGTTTGTATGATTATTTCTTTACTTTATTCTCCTTTGGCTGCTTGCTCAGAAGAAAAAAGTACGAATTCTTGTAAAAAGCTGCAAGGAATAGCGAGAAATAACGAAAAAATTCAATATTTGGAAAAACAGATCGATTTTATTCTAAATTCTGAGGAGGCTTTGGAGCAATTTGGGTGGTTGGGACGAATAAGTGCAAAAAATGAACCTGAAAAATTTGACAAGTTAAATCTTGATGTAGATTATTTAGGTCTAAATAATAGGTATGCATTCATTCAATTAAACCGGCATGTCAAGGATAGACCGGAGTGGTTAAATCCGGGCACGATTAAATCTGTAAGTTTTGGTGAGGGAAGAAATAGTATTATCATTAGAATTGGTGATTCACATTCCCTTGGGATCGATGAAATCGAGCAAGTACAAGATCGACTCATTGAAATTAATCCACATGTACTAGTTTTGTGCAGATAGAAAGTTCGCGAATGAATGGGGTGTGCCCTGACAATATCAGGCAGTCCCGCTTTTCACGGGTTTTAATTGACCAAAGCTTGACTGTATATCGTCAATGGAAAAACCCTAATGAGAAAAGAACCTAATAATCTTCCATTCTTTGAAAGGCCGGATCTATCTCCTTTCTTGGTCCACTTGACGAAGAATACTGAAAAGGAAGATGGGTTTTCTGCGTATGATAACCTTCTCCATCTTCTAAAGTGTGGTGAGATATGGGGTAGTGATACAGAAAAAGGGTTTATTAAGGGGCCAAATACCGCCTCATGCTTTATGGACATTCCGCTTCCGTCCCTTAAATATGTGCTTAATCAAGTCAACACTGATCCAGATAGTCCTCGGTATGAGCCGTATGGGATAGTAATTTCAAAGCAATATGCGTATTCAAAAGGATGTCGGCCAGTCGTCTATTTGTCAAATAAGGAGCTGAAAGACTTGCAGATGCCTATCGAGGAGCTTTGGCGAGTTGTGCGCCTAGAGGGCGTTGATAGCGGGAGCATTAATTGGGTTCATGAAAGAGAGTGGCGGGCAAAGGGAAATTTTAGACTGCCCACAGCTGTTCGCGCAGTTCTGGTCAAGGATATCAGCAGCGCAAAGAAGTTGCAGGCTTATCTGTCAAGGAACCGAAGTGAGTTTAAAGCTCCTCCAGCTTCAATTATTCCATTGTCGGTGCTTTGCCAGGGTCTGCCATATCTACACAAATAGCATTGGAGCCATTTGGCCAGCAGGAAATCCGTTTAAATATCATTAATACGGATTATAATAGACCTCTCCCATAAAGCGGCGGAGGCCCCTAAGATGCCGAAATCTGGACAGGCTCGAGTACCTACACCAGCACAGCAGCGCCACCTTTTCGAAGCCATTCAACAACATCGGCATCCTGAGAAAAACACTGCCATCATGCAGGTCAGCTTTAAGCTGGGGCTCCGTGTACAGGAAATCGCCTTGCTACAAATCAAGGAGATCGCAAGACTCGGGCCGTATCGAAGTGATCAGCCGAGAGACTTTCAGCTGTACGAGGTGATGACATTGCCGGCAGCCTACACAAAAGGTGCCGATGCGATGGGGCGTTCGAAGGCCAAATACCAGCGAAAAACCATCAGTTTTGGAAAAGAGGCTTTTGACCAGGTTGTGGCACAAATCGTGGCACTGGCTAAAGCTGGTGCCGAAGTCGACCCTGAAGCCTTTTATCCGCCTGTAAAGGCGCACCGCGGCAAGTCACGAGACTTGCCCCTAGTAGATAGCGAATTACGGGATGCCCTAAGTCAATACCTGACTATACGCCTCGAAAAGAATCCTGCAGCCAAACCCACTGATCCGTTGTTTGTGAGCCAAAAAGGTGGAGCTTATTCGCCGAATACGCTCCAGGAGCATATGGCGCTGATGTTGCGAGACTGGGCTGGGATTGAGAAGGCAAGTTCTCATAGCGGTAGACGGGCCCTGATTACCAATGTGATTCATCGACAGAAGAAATCTGTAAAGGTGGCCCAGAAGATTGCAGGCCATGTAAGTCCGTCTACGACGATTATCTATGAAGAGCCACCAGAGGAAGAGATTTCGGATGCACTGAGCCGAATTAGCGGCCTTAAAGGGGTGGGAAACGTAAAGTGATCACAATTTGTGTGAATTCCCATTTTACCGATTTGCTTGGAATTTTACCGATTTACTTGAAAAATTTTCCATCTATGGTTGGGCATCCAGACCACTTAATACTCACTTCCAGTAAATAACTCAGTTCGCATAATATAGATTATGTTAAATTCAATGTATTGGCCTCAGCTCCCTTTCCCTTTGTTGCAGTACTTCGCCGGTGCGCCGTGATCCTTTTGTCTTGTATCCACCTCACGAACTCAGGGAATTCCATCTGAACCACTGGCTTGACTCGCCATGCGCTCTCGAGCCAGTTTCTTCTTCAATTCCGGGTCGAAGACCGTGGATCGGCTCATGGCCCCGGACTCCGCGGGTATATCCATGGGCCTGGTGTCCGTCGTCGGGGGCTCTGTCTTGGGCGTCGACTTTGTGTGCGCCTCCGCATCGGGCCGCGAAGAAGCAGGAGGAGGTCGCCCCGCTACAACTTTTTTACTGGCGTTTTCCACACTGCGGCGTCTCGCCGGGATGGATGGAGGCTCGGTGGCAGGCGCCGGTGGGGCTTCAGCATTTTTACCGCTGGACAAACTAATTTTGAGTGGAGATTGATTGCTTGTCGCCGTACCTGGAACCAGTGGCGCCTGTGATACTGGAATGCTGATCAGTGCTGCGTGCACGCCGAGCGCAATAGCCAGGGAGATTGCCAGGCGCCGGGTATCCAAAGTCTCGCTGATGATGCGCAAAGGACTGGTTGTGCGGAAGTCCATCGGCGTCATAGACCATTTCCGCAATGCGCCAGGTAAAGTCCTGTATCGAAGGCCAATTGATGAAAAAAGTTTCTTCGCCTTACTTATCAGGTACAGGCCCCGCCTTCTCCCCATCCGGAGCAACTGGGCAGCCCCTGCAGAGGGATTGTTTTTCACGTCACGACTCTTCGCCCTGCCCCTTGGTCTGGGTCGACTGGTGGGGCGATGTCGACTATTGAGGTAACAACTTCACGAATTTGGCGCCAAGAGACTGGTAATGGAGAGAAAACGCAAGTATCTTGCGCGCCGCAATTTTGACGGTGTTAACCACCTTCTCAGCGCACGCCTTTTCCCTTTGCGTCCACTGCCGGACGGCAGTATCCGGAACGCGAAGCCTCCATAAAAACAAAACAATACCCCTGCCCTCTTCCCTGGCCAATTGCCAAACGGGAGAGGGCTGGTGTTGTTTGATTGGCGGCAGGATGGGGTCTGCTGGACACGCCCTTTTGGGGACCAACCGACAATTCAGTGAAGGACAGTGAGATGTTTGAAGTAGCCCTGGTCGCGGTAGTCACCGCGGCTCTGGTTCCGCCATTGCTCCTGCTCGGCAGGGTTTCGGCTTTGCGAATCCGTATCGAGCAGGCGCTGGCGGGATCGCGACAGACGGATGAGCAGATGCACACGCTGGTTGCGGCCCAGCGTGATTTGCTTTGTTCCTTCGATGTCTTCGACAGGCTGCTGGCCTGCCTGCAGTATTCCTATGATGCTCTCGGTGTTACCGCCAGGGCCTTTGTCTGTGCCTTTCGCGAGCGCGCGGCCTCCTATGTGGAGCGGGGCTGCGAAGGCAGTCTGCTGGTGAATACCCATATGCGCGAGGACCGCCTGAAGCAGCTGGCGCTGGAGCTGGTGCAGCAACACGAGACGGAGTTTGTCCGCCTCGGACAGGAACCGGTGCGCAGGGATGCCCTGGATAATGGGGAGTTCTCTGAATACCTGAAGTTGCTGAAATATATCGTGCAGCGCCACCTTTCCCATATCGAAGGCCAGGTCAGGATCCCTCGGCTCCCCTGTGTCGACGTCGTCTGAGGCCGCTATGGAGAAGACAAGTGCGGGAGTAACTCCCTTTATCGGGCGATGCCGGGATTGGTGCGGGGAGGCGACGGGACACTGGCCGCGACTGCAGGAATTTCTGCAGCGGATGGCGGACAGGTTGCGGATCCATGAGTCGGGATGCCGCGCCCAGGGAGCGGTGCCCGAAGACCCGCAGGCGATAGCGGAGCTGGCCTGCTGGCAGGGACAGTGGATACTGGGCATGGGCCCGACACAGCTCTGCGAGAACACTGTCGCGATCGCCCGCTCCTGCCGGGCATTCCTGTTCGCCGGTGAACTGTGCCCGCAGGCCCTTTCCCCGGATGCAATACGGGTTTTCGAGGAACTGTTGGATTTTACCCACTTGGTGGAAACCACCCTGCTGACGGATGTTCCGGTGGGCGTGAAGTCCCTGCGCCTGGAGAGCCTGGCTGATTCCGTCCACCGCAGCTGTGAGCGACTGCCGATCCCTGGGCAGTAAACAGCGCCCTCCCCTCTATAGCCACTCGCCGGGCCGTCGGAATCAACGGATCAGAAACGGCTTCCGGGTGTTCCGCGGCCAGCTTGAACTATTGTCAGTAGTAGCTGTTCGGTGCAGCTTTACTGTCGATCAACTTAGGTGGCGCAACTGACTATGGCCGGGAACCGCTATATCCGCTGGTTCGAGCAGATAGGTCTCGACGACATCGCAGAGGTGGGAGGGAAAACGGCGTCGCTGGGGGAAATGTACCGGACCCTGGTGCCCCAGGGAATACGCGTGCCCAACGGCTTCGCCATTACGGCCGAGGCTTACCGAGACCTGCTCGACGAAACCGATGCCTGGGAGCCGCTGCGCAAGCTATTGAAGGGTGTGGAGACCGATGACGGCGATGCGGGAGAAGTCGCCGCAGAGGCGCAGAAGATCGTTTACGACGCGGGACTGCCGGACGATCTGGTGGAGGATATCACCGCCGCCTATGTCGAGCTGTGCGAACAGTACGGCCCGCAGCTGCGTGTTGCAGTGCGGAGTTCCGCCACTGCGGAGGACCTGCCCGAAGCCAGCTTTGCCGGCCAGCACGAGAGCTTCCTCAACATCGGCGACAAGGACGGACTGCTGGACGCCTGCCGGCGCTGCTTCGCTTCCATGTTTACCGAGCGCGCCATCAGTTATCGCGAGCGCAACGGCTTCGACCACTTCAAGGTCTACCTGGCGATTGCGGTGATGAAGATGGTGCGCGCCGACCAGGCCTCCAGCGGCGTCATGTTCACCCTGGATACCGAGAGCGGCTTCCGCGACGTGGTGTTTATCAATTCCGCCTTCGGCCTCGGCGAAAATATCGTCCAGGGCACAGTGGATCCGGATGAATTCTACGTGCACAAACCCACCTTCGAGAAAGGCCACCGCTGCGTCCTGCGCCGGCAGCTGGGCGCCAAGCAGAAGACCCTGGTGTGCGACGAGGACCTGAACAGCCAGGAACTGCACAATATAGACACCCCCGATCCGCGCCGGCGCCATTACAGTCTGAGCGACGACGAGGTGCTTACCCTCGCCGACTATGCAATCAAGGCTGAAAAGCACTACAGCGAAAAGCGCGGCGAGGAGTGCCCGCTGGATATCGAGTGGGGCAAGGACGGCGACGACGAGCAGCTATACCTGCTGCAGGCACGCCCGGAGACCGTTGCCTCACAGAAGCCGCGCAATCAGCTGGAACGCTACCGGCTCAAGGAAAAGCCGGACAGGGAATCCCTGCTGGCAGAGGGGCGTGCGATAGGCACCGCTATCGCCAGCGGCAAGCTGCGCAAAATCAACGACGTAAAAGAACTGAAGGATTTCGAGGAGGGCGAAGTGCTCTTCGCCAGCAGCACCAGTCCGGACTGGGGACCGGCCATGCGCCGCGCCGCGGCGGTGGTCACCGAGCATGGCGGTCGCACCTGCCACGCGGC
Organism: Microbulbifer sp. SE14; assembly: GCF_059834885.1. Taxonomy (NCBI): domain Bacteria; kingdom Pseudomonadati; phylum Pseudomonadota; class Gammaproteobacteria; order Cellvibrionales; family Microbulbiferaceae; genus Microbulbifer; species Microbulbifer sp. SE14. The sequence continues at coordinate 68,741 of NZ_JCBAJA010000008.1, forward strand.
CATAGTGGCGCGGGAATTCGGCATTCCCGCGGTGGTGGGTATCGGCGATGAGAACGACCGCCTGAGCGACGGAGAGGCCGTCACCATGTCCTGCGCCGAGGGCGACGTGGGTAAGGTTTACGCCGGCGAAATTCCATTCGAGGTCACCACCACCGAGCTGGACGAGGTGCCGCGGACAAAAACGAAGATGATGATCAACCTCGGCAGCCCGGAGCAGGCCTTCCGCTTCAGCGCCCTGCCCTGTGACGGCGTCGGCCTGGCGCGAATGGAGTTTATCGTCAATGAGCATATCAAGGCGCACCCGATGGCGCTGGCCCATCCGGACAAGGTAGAGGACGAGGAAGAGAGGAAAAAACTCGACGAGCTGATCGTCAACCATGACAGCGGCGCCGACTTTTTTATCGAAAAGCTGTCCGAGGGCATAGGCACCATTGCCGCGGCCTTCTACCCACTCCCGGTGATAGTGCGCACCTCGGACTTCAAGACCAACGAGTATGCGCGCCTGATCGGCGGCGCGGCCTTCGAACCCCGCGAGGAAAACCCGATGCTCGGTTTCCGCGGCGCCGCCCGCTATGCCCACAAGGCCTACGCCGACGGCTTCGCGCTGGAGTGCGCGGCGTTGAAGCGCGCCCGGGAGGATATGGGTCTCACCAATATCAAGGTGATGATCCCCTTCTGCCGCCGCATCCCCGAGGGTGAACAGGTTCTCGAGGCCATGACCAAGCACGGGCTGGCGCCGGGCTCCAACGGCCTGGAAGTCTATATGATGTGCGAGATACCGAACAACGTGGTGCAGATAGACGCTTTCAGCCAGCTGTTCGACGGTATCTCCATCGGCTCCAACGACCTGACCCAACTGGTGCTGGGGGTTGATCGGGATTCGGATATCGTCGCCTTCGATTTCGACGAGCGGGATCCCGGTGTACTGGAGATGATTCGCCTGGCGATCGAGGGTGCCCAGCGCAATGGCATTCCCGCGGGCATCTGCGGCGAGGCGCCGTCGAACTACCCGGAAGTGGCGGCGTACCTGGTAAAGCTGGGCATAGATTCCATCAGCCTGAGCCCGGATGCCCTGCTGTGCACCATCGAGAAGGTGGCGGAAATAGAGAAAGAGAGGTAACCACGTCACATCGCGTAGACAGCAACCCCTGGATTCCCGTGGAGCCCGCTATGTCGCAGACACCCAAACCGGTCACAGCCCCCCTGCCCGGCGCCGAGCCCTTCGGCGAGTCCCTGCAGGCGGAGCTGGCCGCGGCCGCCCGTGATAAAGACGCCGGTTACCGTCCGCGAACCCGACACCTGAACGAGGACGGCTTGGCCAAATACACCAACCGCCTGCTCCTGGAATCCAGCCCCTACCTGCTGCAACACGCCCACAATCCGGTGAACTGGTATCCGTGGGGCGATGAGGCCTTCGCGGCGGCCAAAAAACTCAACCGGCCGCTGCTGCTCAGTGTGGGCTACTCCACCTGCCACTGGTGCCACGTAATGGAAGAGGAATCCTTCGAGGACGAGGAAATCGCGCAGGTAATGAACAGCCACTATATCGCCATCAAGGTGGACCGCGAGGAGCGCCCGGATATCGACGCCGTGTATATGAGCGCGGTGCAGGCGCTGACCGGCACTGGCGGCTGGCCGATGACCGTGTGGCTGACGCCGGAGGGCAAGCCCTTCTACGGAGCCTCCTATCTGCCCGCGCGGGACAGCGCCTACGGCGGTCACAGCTTCCTCACCCTGCTGCAGAACCTGGCGGCGGCCTACCACCAGCAGACCGAAAAGGTGACCCGGGCGAGCGAGGGGCTGGCCCAGGCGGTGGAACAGATACTGGCCCCGCAGACCGGTGGTGAGCTGCCCGGAACGGATCTGCTGCGCGAGGTTATCGAGCAGTACAGGCAGGTCTACGATCCGCAGTTCGGCGGCATCAGCGGCGCCCCAAAATTTCCCAGCAGCCTGCCGGTACGCCTGCTGTTGCGATACTACCGACGCAGCGGCGACAGTTCGGTGCTGGAAATGGCCGCCGGGACCCTGGAGAAGATGGCCGCCGGCGGTATACGCGACCAGATCGGTGGCGGCTTCCACCGCTACTCCACCGACGCCCGCTGGCTGGTGCCCCATTTCGAGATAATGCTCTACGACAATGCGTTGCTGGCGATCACCTATCTAGAGGCCTTCCAGGTCACCGGTGACGATAAGTTCAGAATTGTGGCGGAGGAAATCCTGCAGTTTGTAAAGCGGGACATGGCCTCCCCGGGGGGCGCTTTCTACTCCGCCACCGACGCCGACAGCCCGGCACCGGGCGGCCGTCGCGAAGAGGGCCACTTCTTTACCTGGACGCCGGCGGAGCTGGACCAGGTGCTGGATGGCGACGAGGCGCAGCTGGTCAGGAACTACTACCAGGTGAGCGACAGCGGCAACTTCGAGGGCCGCAATATACTGCACGCGCCGCAGCCGCTGGAGACGGTGGCGGAAGTACTGAACATGCCGGTCCCGCGGGCGCAGTCGCTGCTCGCCGCGGCACGGGAAAAACTCTATCGCGCCCGGGCCGGGCGCCCCGCCCCACACCGCGACGAGAAAATTCTCTGCGCCTGGAACGGCCTGATGATTTCCGCCTTCGCCAGGGCCAGCCTGGTGCTGAACGAGCCGGACTATACGGAAACCGCGAAGACCGCCGCCGGTTTCCTGCTGGACCATCTCTGCGAAGACGCGCGCCTGTACCGCAGCTTCAAGGACGGCCACGCCCGCCATAGCGGCTACCTGGATGACTACGCCTTTGCCATCGCCGCGCTGCTCGACTTGTTTGAGGCCAGCCACGAAATTTCCTGGCTGGAACGCGCCCTGGTACTGGACCGGACCCTGCAGGACCACTACGAGGACCCGCAGGGCGGTTTCTTCATGAGCGGCGACGACCAGGAACAACTGCTCGCCCGGCAGAAGCCAGCCTTCGACGGTGCCGAACCCTCGGGCAACTCGGTGGCCCTGCTCAGCCTGCTGCGGCTGCACCTGCTCACCGGCGACGAGGGTTACCGCCAACGGGCGGAAAGAGGACTGCGGGCCTTCGCCGGCACACTGCAGGCCAACCCCCTGGCACTGTCTGAAATGATGTTGGCGCTGGAGTTCCGGCTCGATAAGGCAAAGACGCTGGTGATCGTCGCCCCGCAGGGCGGGAGTGCCGAACCGATGCTCCGGGTACTGCGGCGAATCTTTCTGCCCAACCGCGCACTGGTAGTGGTGGAGGAAGGCCCGGAGCTGCAGCGCCAGGCGAAGCTGATCGCACAGCTCGAGGGCAAGGAGGCCCAGCAGGGCCGGACCACCGCCTATGCGTGTATCGAGGGCGCCTGCCGGCTACCCACCGGGGATGTCGAGGAGTTTGCCCGCCAGGTCGCCGGGGTGGAGCCGCTGTGAAAGGGCAGCTGGTTGAGGCCAGGAAACCGAGGTAGGGTGTGCCGTGCGCACCGGATGTGGTGGCCATCATTCATTGGTTTTATCGCCGTCCCGCGCCTTGTCCGCCGCCCCCCGGCTATAGGCCCGGGAAATATCGCGCAGTACCCCCACCTGCCTGCCGAAGTTGCGGCAGCCGGAGCACATCATCGTGTGGAGCTTGAGGCTGGCGCGCTCATTGAATGTCAGTTCGCGCTCCTGCGCCTCGGAAAGCAGGCGGGTGATTTCCCGGCAGTTCTTCATCACGACTTATCCCTCCCGCACAAACCAGTTGTTTTCCAGGCACTCGCGCAGCCGCAGGCGGGCCCGGTGCAGGGTCACGTTCAGGTTGCTGACGCTGATCCCCGCCGCGGCACAGATCTCGTGACTCTCCAGCTCGATGAATTCCCGCATCATGAATAGCCGCGCCTGGCGCGCCGGCAAGTGATCCAGGCAGGCCTCGAATATGCGCCAGAAATGCTTGTCGTGAATCGCCGACTCCGGGTTCTCCCAGTGCGCCGGACGTTCGTGGCGGTACCAGTGGCCGTGCCGGTCGAACAGCTCATCAAAGCTGTCTTCTTCCCTGTCACTGCGCAGCAGCTGGTCGGCATCCACAAAGCGGCGCCGCTGGCGCAGGGTATCGGCGATCTTGTACTTCAGTATCGCGAACATCCAGGTCTTGAGCGCCGCGCGGCCGCTGAAGGTGCGGGCATTCTTCAGTGCCCCTACCAGGGCCTCCTGCACCGCGTCCTCCGCCAACTGGACGTCGCCCAGCTGCAGGCTGGCGAAGCGGTGCATCTGCTGTCGCAGTTCCCCCAGGAAGCGGTTATCGGCCAGTGGCGACGCCACTGTATCGCCGCTCAGTTTGTCGGCATCCGGGGCCGCGTTTTCGCTCACAGACTACTCCTCAATCAACGCCGGGACCCCCGGATAGTAGCCGATACAGGCCTCCACCCGCATGCTTCCGGCCGCGACCAAGCGCCCCTTCGTAGTAATCAGTCGCTCAACAGACCCGTTTCTTACACAGGCGACCCGCCCTCTTGTAAGAATTTGTCCCCGTTCCAGGTAGAACAGAAATAACGGAAGTAGGATGGGCAGAAATCGGCAGGACCGCCGATTTGGACGCCGGAGGCGCCCGCGAAGCGGGCGAGCGCCATGGACGGCGCGAGTCAAAGGAGCGGAGCGACCTACCCATCAATCGGGGCATATCGGGCTAGTTGGATTTGAACACCGAATTCAGAAAATTCGGTATCCGCCGCTCCAGCCAGTAGTGGGGCCGCCACAGGCTGCCGCCGACAAAGCCCACATGGCCACCCTTGTCGCTGACTTCGAGGTCTACGCTGGGGCTGACCTCACTTTTCGAAGGAATCGCCGAGGGGCAGATAAAGGGGTCGTCCACCGCGTGAATGATCAGCGTCGGCACGCGGATATCCCTGAGCAGCGGCTTGCTGGACGCGCGGGTGTAATAGTCGTCCACATCGCGGAAGCCGTGCAGCGGTGCGGTGAAGGCGTCGTCGAACCGGCGGAAGCTGCTGAAGTGCGCCTCCTCGTCCAGTCTCGGCATGGCTGCGGCGAGATTCGGGTCCGCCGCCTTCTGTTGCAGGCTCACTCGCAGGCACCGCAACAGGTGCCGCTGGTAGACGCGGGACAGGCCGCTGTCGATCCGCCGGCTGCAGGCGTGCAGGTCCATCGGCGCCGAGACGGCCACGGCGGCGCTGAGGGGACTGCCCTGCCCGTCCTCTCCCAGCCATTTCAACAGCACATTGCCGCCGAGGGAGTAGCCCACGGCCATGATCGGCGTGTTCGGCAGCTGCCTCTTGAGTTCGCCGGCGAGCCAGCGCGGATCCTCGCTGTCGCCGCTGTGATAGGCGCGCGGCAGTCGGTTCGGAACGCCCCCACAGCCGCGAAAGTGCATCACCGCCACCTGGTAGTCCTGTTCCAACAGGGATTCCATCAGCCCCTGAGCATAGGGCGATGCCACCGAGCCCTCGAGACCGTGGAGCACCAGCACCAGCGGGCGCGCAGGATTGTCCTCGAGGGGTCGGGGCGTGTGCAGGGCCAGGCGGTCGCCGTCCGGCGTGTCGTACCAGCGGCACTCGGTGACGACCCAGGGCTGTGGGCGGTGAAAGCGGGCAAATACCGTCTGCAGGTAGCAGTTGCCCAGGCCTGTAGCGGGCGAGAACTTCTCAGTCATACATCGAAACCAGCTAGCTGAACGCGCACCTTAACGGTTTTTCCGTCGCGGAACCAAACAGTGCATTCAACAGGCGACTTTCAATTTCAAAGCGTGTACATGTAGGCCACCAAATCCCTCTTCTCCTGTTCGGTCAACTGGGTGCCCAGCACGATATTGAAGAACTCCACCGTATCGTCCAGGGTCATCAGGCGGCCGTCGTGCAGATAGGGCGGCGAGTCCTTGATACCGCGCAGGGGAAAGGTCTTGATCGGGCCATCGGCGCTGGCCAGGCGGCCGTTTATCATTTTCGGCTTGAAGAAGCGCTCTGCGCGCAGGTTGTGCATCAGGTTGTCGGTGAAGTAAGGGGGAGTGTGGCAGACGGAACATTGCCCCTTGCCGAAGAAGACCTCCTCCCCGCGCAACTCCTGCTCCGTGGCCAGGTTCTTGTCCAGTCGTCCCAGCAGGCCCAGCTTGGGTGCCGGCGGGAAGTCGAACAACTCCTGCACCTCCGCCATGAAGTGCACCTGGCTGCCCCGCTCGAGGATGTTGACGCCCTTCTTGGTGGCGATTACCGGGTCGCCGTCGAAATAGGCGGCGCGCTGCTCGAACTCGGTAAAATCCTCCACGCTTTTCAGGGCGCGCTGGGAGCCGAAAAGCCGCTGGATGTTGACCCCGCGCAACGTCGGCGTGTCGATGCGGTGGCGGTGCTTCTGCGGGCGTATGTCGCCCACCAGGTGGGTGGCCGCGTTGGTGTGCCCGTTGACGTGGCAGTCCAGGCAGGCGACCCCCTGGCTGGGTTTCTCCGAGCGCCTGTCCCAGGTGGCATTGAACTGCTGCTGGGGGAAGGGTGTCACCAGCAGGCGCATGCCCTCGAGCTGCTTCGGGTTCAGGATGCCGTTAAACAGGTCGAAGAAATTCGTCAGGTTGACCAGCTTGCCCTGGGATACATCGCCCAGGTCCGGACGGGTGGTCAGGAAGATGGGCGGCGGGAACTCGGGCAGGAATTCGTCCGGCAGTACGAAGTCGAGGTCGAAACGGGTCAGGTCCCTCCCCTCCAGTTTCTTGACTTCATCGATATGGAATTCCGGGAACAGCATGCCGCCCTCGTTCTGGTTGGGGTGCGGCAACGGATAGAAACCCTCGGGCCACAGACCCTTTTCCTTGATTTCCGACGGCGGCATCTTGGCGAGCTGATCCCAACTGGTACCGCGGGGCAATTTGACCCGCACCCCGGCCTGTACTGCCTTGCCACCGCTCATGGTAACGCCACTTGCGGGCCGGTCGGACAGGTCGTAGCGCTGGTTCAGCAGGGCCTTGTGGCGCTTGAGTATCTCGGGCTTTTCCCCTTCCATCCGTTTCAGGGTGGTGCTGAAACTCTCCTTGTCCACTACCGGCATATAGCTGCTCGGCGGTGCACTCATTTGCGCCAGGGCCGGGACGGAAATCGCGACAAGTCCGGCCAGGGCTACCCGGGAACAGATTGAAAAAATAGAGGCGTGACTGGACATAAAGCTCCTCCGCAAAACAGCATTTGTTTTGTTCTTTCAGGTGAGCTTCACAAGCGCCAAGTGGCGCTACCGCTGCGAGAGGCATTCAATTAGATAGACCAAGGGGATGGAAGCTGCCAATAGATTTTGGCTGTGATGGCGACAGTGGTGGGCTAAGGCTCCAGATTGGCGCGAAACTATCGCCTTGTCGCGAGAGGCGTCGACCGGAGCTATTGATCTCCCGGCTTCTCGACACGGGCATAGAGGCGGTAGTCGCCGCCTCGCAACAGCAGGTAGATATTGTAGGGCTCGAAGGTCTTGCCGTCGTACATGCCAGGGCTGCCCACCGGCATGCCCGGCACCGTCAGGCCGAAGCTGCCCTCCGGGGGATCGGCGAGAAACTGCAGGATATACTTGACCGGGACATGACCCTCGAATACATATTTCCCGTGCCAGACCGCGGTGTGGCAGCTCCCCATACCCTGTGGCACACCCCACTGCCCTTTCACCTCGCCCATGTCGATGCGGTAGGAAACTTCCGTGTTCAGGCCGCCGCTTTCCAGGTGGCGAATCCACTTTTTACAGCAGAAACACACCGGGTTCTTGTAGACGACGAAGCCGTCCGGGTCGGTTGCCGACGGGGGATCCGACGCATGGAGAGGCGGCACCCAGAGCAGGCCAGCCAGCAGGAATAGAACAACGGCTGAGTCAGCTGACCTGTGCATAGTGGACTGCATAGCGCTGTTGCGCGTCGCTCCAGTGGCTGACCGGCGCGAAGCCGGCTTTGCTGAGCAGGCGGTTAAAGCCCGGAACGGAATATTTGTGGCTGTTTTCGGTGTGGATGGTCTCCCCTTCCCTGAATGTCACCTGCGTACCGGCGACGCGCACACAATGGCTCTTCAGGCTGACGAGGTGCATTTCTACCCTCTGCCTCAGCGGATGGTAAAAGGCCCTGTGGGCAAAGAGGGACAGATCAAAGTCCGCGTCCAACTCGCTGTTGATGCGCGCGAGTATGTTCTTGTTGAAGGCAGCGGTGACATGGTCGCTGTCTGCGTAGGCCCTTTCCAGTACGACGGAATCCTTGACAAGGTCAGTGCCGATCAGCAGGCCGTCGCCGCTCTTCAGCATGGAGGCAAAGAAGCCGAGCAGTTCTTCGGCTTGCCGGGGGGTGAAGTTGCCAATGGTGGAGCCGGGAAAGAACAGCACTCTTCTCTGCGCGGGCAGCCGACCCAGGCCCCGCCAGACTTCCGGCTGGGTAAAGTCCCCGACTGACGCCCGTACCTCGAGTCCGGGCAGTTGCGAGGTGATCCGCTCCCGGGCAGCGAGCAGGATCTCGGGGGAAATATCGATGGGGTAGTAGCCGGCGGGGCTGTCCAGCTGTTGCAGTAGCGGCTGCACTTTTTCGCAGTTACCCGCGCCCGGTTCCACGACCAGGGCTCCGGGGCCTACCTGCCGCGCCATATCGGCTATGTACTCGGCGAAGATGTCGGCCTCAGTCCGGGTCAGGTAGTAGTCATCCAGCTCGCAGATACGTTCGAACAGGCGGGAGCCAGTCTCGTCGTAGAGGTATTTACACGGCAGTGTCTTCTGTTCACCATTCAGGCCTCCCAACACATCCCTGAGAAATTCGCTTTCCTGCAACTGTCGATTGCCAGTGGGCGACAAGGCCATATTCACAATTCAGTCTCCTGCCAGGCGGATACCGGTAAATTGCCACGATTGATGTGGATAGAAGAAATTGCGGTAACTCATGCGGATATGTTCCGCCGGTGTAATACAGGAACCGCCGCGCAACACCTTCTGGTTGCACATAAACTTGCCGTTGTACTCGCCCACGGCCGCTATACTGGCGCGGAAACCGGGGTACGGCAGGTAGGCGCTGGAGGTCCACTCCCAGAGGTCACCGAGAAACTGGGTCTGCCCGCTGCCGGCGCTCAAGGGGCGGAAGGTACGCTTTTCCAGCATATTGGCGGTTGCGAGCTGGTCCGGTTTGCGCAGCAGGCAGGCCGCCGCTTCCCATTCAAATTCAGTAGGCAGGCGGCAGCCGGCCCAGGTGGCGTAGGCGTCGGCCTCGTAGAAATTGATATGACAAACGGGCTCGGTTTCGACGATCGGCTGCAGGCCGCCCAGGGTAAACTGGTACCAACGCCCTTCCCGCTTCTGCCAGTAAAGCGGCTGCTCGTGATCCAGCTGTCGCACATTCGCCCAGCCATCTGAAAGCCACAGGCGTGGCTCGCGATAGCCGCCATCCTCGATAAACTCCAGGAATTCGCCGTTGGTCACCAGGCGCGAGGCGATGCGGAAATCCCGCAGCAACTGCTGGTGCGCCGGGCTTTCGTTGTCGAAATAAAAGTGCTCTCCCTCGGACCCGATGCTGTAGACAGCACCGGGAATCTCCAGCCATTCCAGCTCACTGGGCCGGCCTTCTTCCTCCTCTTCGATGGAGGTATCCGTATAGGCGGGCAATGTCGGATTGATGGAAAAGGCGTGCTTGATATCCGTCAGCAGCAGTTCCTGGTGCTGCTGCTCGTGATTCAGTCCCAGGGTGATCAGGGCTTCCAGCTCCCGCGTAGCGGCGCAATCGCCCAACAGTTTTTCCATGCCGCTGTCGACGGCACGCCGATAGGCGAAGACGGTGTCCAGGTCGGGGCGTGACAGCAGGCCGCGCTGCGGGCGGCTGAAGGGCGTGCCGAGGCTGTTGTAGTAGGAATTGAACAGGTGGTGGAAATCGGGATCGAACTGGCGGTAGCCGGGGAGCTGCTGGCGCAAAACGAAAGTCTCGAAGAACCAGCTGGTGTGGGCCAGGTGCCACTTGGCGGGGCTGGCGTCCGGCATCGACTGCAGCTGCATGTCCTCTGCCGACAGCGGATCCGCCAACTGCTCCGTCTCCCCGCGGATTCGCGTGTAGCGCGTAAGGAGTTGCTGCCGGATTTCTGTGTCTACCTCACCCGCGAATATGGTCATGGGGACTGCCGACTGCGATCAGTTCAAATACTTGTCATTGATCATACGCAGTTTTGCCGGGATTCCCACGAAATCGCCGGGCAATAAGAGCCAATTCGCGCCAGTTTCTGTCGGATCCAAAAGTTCGCAATATAAAAGGGGCCGGCATGGGCCGGCCCCTCTCATCAGGCTGATTTGGCTTTCAGCTTAGAAACGCACGGTGAAGTCGGCGCCGTACATACGCGGCATGTAGCGCCAGGCGGGGCTGGCGCCGATGGCCGAGCCGGTACCACCGTAACCGCCGGCGATCTCCTCGTCGGTGGCGTTCTGCACCCACAGGGCCGCGGAGTAGCGGTCAGAGGCGCTGTTCCAGCCGGCGCGCAGGTTCAGCAGCTGGTAGTCCTCCACCACACGACTGGGATCGGCGATGGTGCCGACGCGCTCGTCGGTCCAGTTGTAATCCCCACGCAGCACCACGTTGGCACCGGAAGCCAGGTCGAAGGTGTACTCCGCCATCAGGTTGAACTTGTTCTCCGGAGTACCCACGCGCGGCTGGCCTACGCGGGAGTCCTCTTCGGTTTCACCCGCGGCCTCGAGGATCTGGTAACGGGTGTATTCGGTTTCCAGATGCGAGTAGTTGCCGCCGATCAGGAGGTTGTCCGTAGCAGCCCAGAGCACTTCCACTTCCGCGCCCTGCCCTTCGGCATCGGCGTTGCGCAGGTAGTAGTTGGGGATGGGCCTGCCCACCAGATCCAGTTCCTGCAGGTTGTCGTACTCGTAGCTGTAAACCGCCGCGTTCAGCTGCATGCGGTTGTCGAACAGGTTGCTCTTGATGCCGACTTCCAGGTTGGTGACGTCTTCCTGATCAAACGAGGGGTCGATACCCGGCGCCGCACTGAAGCTGTTGAAACCGCCCGCCTTGAAGCCTTCCGCCAGTGAGGCGTAGGTCATGACGTCGTCGTTCCAGCGGTAGTCCAGCACTATGCGACCGGAGATATCGCTCCAGGAATCGCTCAGCGGCTGGTTGAGGTCGGCGATGCCGTTATTGTTGAAGGCCAGGCCGAAACGCTGTGGCGGCAGCTGCGCGAGGTTGATGGTGAGGGGCACTTGGCCGCCATTACCGTCGGGTACCATCACCGGGTTGCCATTCTCATCCATCACGTTGATGGCCATATCTCCAACCGGCAGAGTGTTCTGATAGCTGCTGACGATGGAGAAATCTTTCTTGTCCTGGGTGTAGCGCGCACCGACAGTCAGATCCATCTTGTCGGTGAGGCTCCAGGTGAAATCGCCGTAGATGGCCGCGGAGCGGTAATCGCCTTCGTTAAATACGCTCTCGTCCCAAGGGGTGTCGTCGGCCACAAAGGGCGCTACACCCAAATAGAGGGCGCCGAACAGTTGCTGCCGCTGTAGCTCGTAATTGGTGGGAAGACCGATAGCGGTAAACAGTTGGTCCTCTGCACCTCCAGGCGCAACAAACAGGTCATACATAAACTGGGTAACGGCACCACCTTCCTGACCCATTGCAATCATTGCTTGGCGTGCCTGGACGGCAGCCTCTTCTTTTTGCGTGGTTGTCATCTGATCGAAGACGGCCTGAGGAATACCGAATGTTTCGGGGTTAGCTTTCAAACCTTCGTATACCGCGAAGGATTCCAGAGAGCCGCCGGTAAAATAGGCTTCGGTCAGGTGCTCCACCTTCTCCTGGGAATAGGAGGCACCGAGAGTCCACTTCAGGGTATCGGTGGCGCCGTTGAGGCGGAACTCCTGGGAGAACTGCTCCTGCTCGTCGAAGTTGGCGGAGCCGAACATGTAGTCCGGATTCGCGGTGCCGTCCTCGTCCTGCTGCAGGTGCGAATCGAACTTGCTGAAGGCAGTGATGGAGGTGAAGGTGAAATCTTCAAAGTCACTGGTAACGGTCAGGGAGGTACCGAAAGAATCCCGGTCTTCAATGGTTGGGGTATCCAGGGCGTAATCGCCGAACACGTCACTGCCACCGTCCATCGCCTGCAGGCTGGGGACTATGGACGTACGCACAGCACTGCCCTGATCCATCACTCCGTAATCCGCTCGCCACAGGACCTCGGTATCAGCCGTCGGCTCCCACAGCAGGGAGGCGCGGTAGGTCTGGGTGTCCTGGTTGCCGGAGGAGGCGCCGCCCGCCAGATTATCGGCATAAGCGTCTCGGCGGTTAGTCGATGCGGTCAGGCGGCCGTAGAGGTTATCGCTCAGCTGGCGGTTGATCAGCAGGTCCGTGGACTGGCGGCCGTAGTTGCCGGCAGTCAGGCCCAGTTCCACGGTATCGTCAGCCTGCGGTTTCTTGGTGATGATATGGATGGCACCACCGGTGGCGTTGCGGCCGAACAGGGTGCCCTGCGGGCCCTTCAGTACTTCCACCCGCTCGATATCCGCCAGCGGAATCTCGGCACCGGCGCCGCGGCCGTTGTAGACCCCGTCGACATAGACAGCCACTGCCGGGTCGGAGCCCACAGTGAAGTCGGAGGTCTGGATACCGCGAATGTTATAGGTGGGCTGCAGGGGCGTGTCGTTGTTCATCTCGACGCCGGGCGTTGACTTGCCCAGGTCGGTCAGGTTCTTGACGCCCATGGCTTTGATGTTGTCGCCGGTAACGGCAGAGATGGCAATGGGTACGTCCTGCAGGTTTTCCGCACGTTTCTGCGCGGTTACCACTACTTCCTCGATTTCCGCAGCGTAGGCCGTGCCGCTGATCGCAGTGGCAAAGGCAATGGCTCCGGAGAGGGTAGACAGGCTGAACTGACGGATTTTCCCGTTCTGATCGGCGTCGTGCATCATCGCGTCCTCGCGTTTGTTGTTATAGAAAAGCGTGATGTTTTGTGTCTTTTTTTGTTATTGGGCGCCATCTTACGATCACACAAGGCGATTTGAAAGCCTGTTATGACTTTTTTCTAGTGACTGGTCAGTTCTCTGGGGCACGCAATAAAGAACCGGCACCTTAATGGCATCAAATTCCACATAAAATCATTTTTTGTGACTGGTTTGTATCCCTGAGTAACTATTCTGGTACCGCCTCCTGTTGCTAGAATCCCGAATCGCAACAAGTACAATAATGTCCAGCCGGAGCCCCCATGGCCCAGAGTCACCCCTTCCTTCGCTCCCTTCCCCGCCTGCTGATCGGCCTCGCCGTTGTAATCCTGCTGTTGCTGGTCGCGACTCGGCTGTGGCTGCGACAGAGCCTGCCGGTCCTGGAGGGTGCCTTGGATACCGGGGGCGCACTGCATGCTCCGGTCACCATCCGCCGGGATGCCCAGGGCATTGCCCTGATCGAATCAGAGGACCGCAACAGCAGTGCTTTTGCACTGGGCTTCCTGCACGCCCAGGAGCGCTTCTTCCAGATGGACCTGCTGCGGCGCAATTCCGCCGGAGAGCTGTCCGGGCTGGTCGGTGCGGCGGCGCTGGAGCACGACAAAGCCGTGCGCCTGCACCAGTTCCGCAAGCGCGCCGAGCGCAATATCGCGGCCCTCCCCCAGGGCCAGAGGCTGCTGCTGGAGAAATATGTTGAGGGGGTGAACTATGGCCTGCAACAGCTGGGCGCGAATCCCTGGGAGTACACCCTGCTCGGCCGGGAGCCGGAGCCCTGGACCAGCGCCGACAGCCTGCTGACGATTTTCAGCATGTACCTGACCCTGCAGAGTCCCATTGGCAAGTTCGAACTGCGCGACACCGCCCTGGCGGAGCTGCTGCCCCGGGACCTCTACGAGTTCTATTTTCCCGCCGGCGGCAGCTGGGACGCACCGCTGATCGGCGAGGCGCGCGGCCCGGTGACAATTCCGCAGACGCCCGTCGCCGCACTGCTCGAAGACGGCGATGCCATCGCCTACCAACCGCTGGAGAGCGACGACAAGATCTATGGCAGCAACAACTGGGTGGTCGGCGGCGCCCTGACCGATCACGGCGGCGCCATACTGGCGGACGACATGCACCTGGGCCTTAACGTGCCCAACATCTGGTACCGCGCCGGCTGGAACCTTCCCGGCACCGACCGGTTTATGCGCGGTGCCACCCTGCCCGGCGGTCCCATCGCCGTGGTCGGCAGCAACGGCCTGGTGGCCTGGGGCTTTACCAATACCTTTGGCGATTGGGGTGACCTGATTCCGCTGGAGCTGAGCGAAGACCGCAGTCAGTACCGTACGCCGGACGGCTGGCGAGACTTCGATATTGAACGCGAGACCATCGAAATAAAAGGCGCCGAGGCGGAAACCCTGGCGGTGCGCAAAACCATCTGGGGGCCGGTGGTAGCCGAAAACCACTGGGGAGCCCCCCTCGCCTATCGCTGGATCGCCCACGATATCCGCGGCGGCAACCTGAACCTGCTGCGCCTGGAGACGGTCACCTCGGCGAAAGAGGCCCTGGACCTGGGCCCGGAGCTGGGCATACCGCACCAGAACCTGGTTGTCGGCGACAGGGACGGCCATATCGGCTGGACGGTGGGTGGCCCGATTCCCCGGAGGGTCGGACTGGACGGCAGCCGCTCCGTATCCTGGGCCGACGGCACCGCCTACTGGGACGGCTACCTGACGCTGGAGGAGCAACCGCGGGTCTACGACCCGCCCTCCCACCGCATCTGGACCGCCAACGCGCGCACGATGGACGGCGAATACCTGCGTATCATGGGCAACGACGGCTACGCCCTGGGCGCACGCCAGCAGCAGATTCGCGACGATCTCTTCGCCCGCGAAACGTTCGACGAACAGGCGCTGCTGGATATCCAGCTGGACGATCGCGCTGTCTTCCTGCGGCGCTGGCAGGAGCATTTGCTGGCCCTGCTGGAAGGCCAGGAAAACTACGGCGATGTGCGTGACCAGCTACAGAATTGGGGCGGCCGCGCCAGCGCCGATTCCGTCGGCTACCGCATAGTGCGCAACTACCGTTTGAAATTTATGGAGATCGCCACAGCGCCGATACTGACCTATATGCGCCGCCATCAGCCGGACTTTTCCTTCGGGCCACTCAAGCGCCAGTTCGAATATGCGCTCTGGGAGATGGCGCAACAGGAGCCGGCACAGTTGCTGAATCCGGACTTCGAATCCTGGCGATCCCTGAAGCTGGCGGCCCTGGACCGGGTGTTGGCGGAAATGGCCGCGGACGGCCGCCCGTTGGCCGAGCAGACCTGGGGCGCAGAGAATACCGCGCGCATCCGCCACCCGCTGGGCAGGGCAGTGGCGGCAATCAACTGGTTTACCGCCATGCCCGCGGACCAGCTCTCCGGCGATACCCATATGCCCCGCTTCCAGTCCCCCACCCACGGCGCCTCCGAGCGCATGGTGGTCGCGCCCGGGCGCGAGGACAGCGGGATCTTCCATATGGCCACGGGGCAGAGTGCACACCCGCTGTCCCCCTTCTTTGGCAATGGCCACCGGGACTGGGTTGACGGAAATCCGTCGCCGCTTTCAGAGGGAGAGAGCCGTTACACGCTTACGCTTCGGTAGGTCGGTGGTCAGGGCCGTAGGTTGGGGTTCGCAGAGCTCACCCCAACCTACGCAGTCTCGTCGAGAATTGCGAAAGAAAGGAAAGAGGTGAGTAGGCCGATTACCAGCACGAAAGGCAGCAGCGGAAAACAGAGCATCAACAGCGAAGTGCCTATCCAGAGATTTTTCACCCAGTTTCTTTTCAGGCGATAGCGATGGGAGTAGCGACGGGTGTGGCTGTCCTCCGCACTGGGAATGCACATTTCGCTCTCCCGCGGAAGAAAGAATCGCACTAAAAGAGTGCAGTAAAACCGGATCAGGGCCAGCAGCATATCGAGCACCACACGCAAACTTCCATTGCAGTATAGATGCTCGAATTAATCCGGAAGTCTCTCTTCCCCCTTGTAGGAGGACTGGATTTTACTCGGGTTTATACCAGCGCAGCTTTTCGTGCAGGCTGACGACGCCGCCGACAATCGTCAGCGCCGGCGCTTCCACCTCCTCCGTCTCAGCCAGCTTCGGCAGTGTGGCCAGGTTCCCCACCACGACGCGCTGCTCTCTGGTGGTGCCCTTCTCCACCAGTGCCGCCGGCGTCTCCGCCGGCAGGCCGTGGGCCATCAATTGGGAGCAGATGGTCTCGAGGCCGGTGAGGCCCATGTAGAAGACGAGGGTCTGCCCCGGCGAAGCCAGTTCGGCCCAGGGCAACTCCAGTTCGCCCTGTTTTAAATGCCCGGTAATAAAGCGCACCGACTGCGCGTGGTCGCGGTGGGTCAGCGGAATACCGGCGTAGCTGGAACAGCCGGAGGCGGCGGTAATACCCGGCACCACCTGGAAAGGAATGCGGGCCTCCGCCAGCCGGTCTATTTCCTCGCCGCCGCGGCCGAAGATAAAGGGATCGCCACCCTTCAGACGCAGCACCTTCTTGCCCTGTTTGGCGAGATCGACCAGCAGCTGGTTGATATCGTCTTGGGGCACCGAGTGGAATTCTTTCTTCTTGCCCACATAGATGCGCTCGGCGTCGCGGCGCACCAGATCCAGTACCTGTGGGGACACCAGGCGGTCGTAGAGCACCACGTCCGCCTCCTGCATCAGGCGCAGGGCACGGAAGGTCAGCAGGTCCGGATCACCCGGGCCGCCGCCGACCAGGTAGACCTCGCCGCCCGGCGCAGGGCTGCCGGCCCACTGCTGCAGGGCCGCGAGCAGTTCCGCTTCACCCTCGGCGGTCTTGCCCGCCTCTACCCGAGATGCCACGGGACCGGTAAAAACCCACTGCCAGAAATCCTTGCGCTGCGCCTCCGGCAGCGCCGCCTTGACCCTGTCGCGCATGCGCGCCGCCAGTTCCGCCAGGGAGGCGATGCCCGGGGACAGCAGCGCCTCCAGCTGCGCGCGGATGCGCCGCGCCAGCACCGGCGCCGCGCCGCCGCTACTGATGCCGATCGATAGAGGCCCGCGCTCGACGATCGCCGGGAAGGCAAAGGTGCACAGTTTTGGGGCATCCACCACATTGACCGGCAGGCGCCGGGACCGGGCATCGGCGGAGACGGCGCGATTGATGTCGCTGTCCGCGGTGGCGGCGACGACCAGGTCGACGCCGTCGAGAAAATCCGCGTTGTATTTGGCCCGGAAAAACTGCCCCCCGCTGGCCTCGATCAGCTGTTGCAGTTCGTCGGTAACTGCGGGAGATACCACCAGCAGGCGCGCGCCGGCCCTGGCCAGCAGGCGCGCCTTGCGCGTGGCTATGGAGCCGCCGCCGACGATCAGGCAGGGGCGGCCTTTGACATCAAAGGCGAGAGGTAGATAACGCAAGACGAAATTCCGTTGTCGGGCCGACCCCGTGTCGGCCCTCTGGGCTGCGGGCGAAGATCATCCTCGCGCCAACGGGCTAAGTTATGCAGATTCCGGGCCAAGCCTTAGGGCGGATAAGCGTCAAGCGAGTCCCGAGTCCCGAGTCCCGAGTCCCGAGTCCCGAGTCCCGAGTCCCGAGTCCCGAGTCCCGAGTCCCGAGATGATTATGCAGACTCCACAGCGATGACTTCCAGCCCGCGCATATAGGGGCGCAGCACCTCGGGCACCTCTATACTGCCGTCCGCGCGCTGGTAGTTTTCCAGCACCGCGATCAGGGTGCGGCCCACCGCCAGACCGGAGCCGTTCAGGGTGTGCAGCAACTCCGGCTTGCCGGTTTCCGGGTTGCGCCAGCGGGCCTTCATGCGCCGCGCCTGGAAGTCACCCACCAGGGAGCAGGAGGAGATTTCCCGGTACTTGTCCTGGGACGGTATCCACACCTCGATATCGTAGGTCTTGCGCGCGGCGAAGCCGATATCACCGCCGCACAGAATCACGGTGCGGTAAGGCAGGTTCAGCTTCTGTAGGATCGTTTCGGCGTTCCGGGTCAGGGTTTCCAGCGCCTCTTCCGACTGGTCCGGGCGGGTCACCCACACCAGCTCCACTTTCTCGAACTGGTGCTGGCGGATCATGCCGCGGGTGTCGCGGCCGTGGGAGCCGGCCTCGGAGCGGAAACACGGGGTGTGGGCGACGAACTTGTGCGGCAGGGACTGGGCGTCCTCGACGATCTCGTCGCGGTAGAAGTTGGTCAGCGGCACTTCCGCGGTGGGGATCAGGTAGAAGCCGCGCTCGTCGGTAAGCTTGAACAGGTCCTCCTCGAACTTGGGCAACTGGGAGGTGCCGTAGAGGGAGTCGCCGTTGACGATCACCGGCACATTGGCCTCGCGGTAACCGTGTTCCTCGATATGGGTGTCGAGCATAAACTGCGCCAGGGCGCGGTGCAGCCTGGCCAGCTGGCCGGTCATCACCGCGAAGCGCGAGCCGGTGAGCTTGGTGGCCATCTCGAAATCCAGCCCGCCCAGCTGAGCGCCCAGGTCCACGTGGTCCAGGATCTCGAAGTCGAACTCGCGCGGCTGGCCCCAGCGGCGCACCTCGACATTGTCGTCTTCGCTCTCGCCTTCCGGCACCGACTCATCCGGCAGGTTCGGGATTGCGGACAGGATTGCGTCCAGTTCCTCCTGCAGTTCGGTCAGTGCGTGCTTGGCATCGTTCAGTTCGCCGCCGAGGGATTCCACCTCCTTAAGCAGCGGGGCTATATCCTCTCCGGCGGCCTTGGCCCGGCCGATATTCTTGGATTTGCTGTTGCGCTCGTTCTGCAGGCTCTCGGTGCGCACCTGCAGTTCCTTGCGGCGCTCCTCGAGGCTTTCCAGCCTGGCCGTGTCCAGTTCCACGCCGCGCTTTTTCAGGGCCGCGGCCACTTGATCCATTTGGGTGCGAATGAGTTTTGGGTCGAGCATTTTCGTGTTTTTGATTCGTTTAAAAATGTTGTTTCCACTGTAGGAGCGGCCGCTGGCCGCGATTGGAATACGGGAGTTTCGCCAAGGCCGATCGCGGCCATCGGCCGCTCCTACAAGTATTTCATCGCCAGTGCGATGGCGGCCCCGGTGGATGCCAGGCACAGTGCCAGGCTGATCAGGATATAGCCCAGGGCCGTCAAAGGTTGGCCATTGTGCCACAACATCAGGCTTTCCAGCGAGAAGGTGGAGAAGGTGGTCAGGGCCCCGAAGAAGCCGGTCATCAACAACAGCCGCCACTCCGGACCGAGCATCGCTCTCTCGACGATCAGTACATAAGCGATGCCGATCAGGAAGGAGCCGCTGACATTGACGATCAGGGTGCCGAGTGGAAACTTACCGTTGAAGACCGGGTAGCTCCATACGGTGATCAGGTGGCGAAAAATCGCCCCAACAGCGCCCCCCAGGGCGATTGCCAGCCATTGCATTAGGGGTCCACCCCGAATTCAGTTGTTTTTCGTGTTTTTGTAGCGCTGTTGGTCGCTCTCGCGGTTGAGCCGGCGCAGGTGTTCCAGCTTCTCGCCGATCTTCAGCTCCAGCCCGCGGGGCACCGGCTGGTAGTAGCTGCGCCCGGCTATCTCCTCGGGAAGATAATTCTCCCCGGCGGCGAAGGCATCGGGCTCGTCGTGGGCGTAGCGGTAGTCGGCGCCGTGGGCCATGCTCCTGGCCAGCCTGGTGGGCGCGTTGCGCAGGTGGATCGGCACCTCGTAGCTGGGGTCGCGGCGGATATCCGCCAGCACCCGCTTGTAGGCGCTGTAGACGGCATTGCTCTTGGCCGCCACCGCCAGGTAGGTCACCGCCTGGGCGATGGCCAGTTCCCCCTCGGGGCTGCCGAGGCGCTCCTGTACATCCCAGGCGTTCAGGGCCAGTTGCAGCGCGCGGGGGTCGGCGTTGCCGATATCCTCGCTGGCCATGCGCACCACGCGGCGGGCGATATACAGCGGATCGCAGCCGCCGTCGAGCATGCGCGCGAACCAGTAGAGGGCCGCGTCCGGATCCGACCCGCGCACCGACTTGTGCATCGCCGAGATCTGGTCGTAGAAGTAGTCGCCGTCCTTGTCGAAGCGGCGCACATCGGCACTCAGCACTTCCGCCAGCACGGCCTCGTCGACCAGGTGCCGGCCACCCTCCTCCCTCGACAGGTCGCAGGCGATCTCCAGCAGGTTCAGGGCACTGCGGGCGTCGCCGTCGGCGGCCCGGGCGATTTTCTCCAGTACCTCGTCGGCGAAAGTGATATCCCGCCGTGCCAGCTCCTCGTCGTCCTTCAGGGCGCGCCGCAATAACCCCAGCAGCTCCTCCTCGGCGATCGAACGCAGCAGGTAGACGCGGCAGCGGGACAGCAGCGCATTGTTCAGCTCAAAGGACGGATTCTCCGTGGTGGCGCCGACGAAGGTGACGGTGCCCTCCTCCACATAGGGCAGGAAGGCGTCCTGCTGCGCCTTGTTGAAGCGGTGCACCTCGTCCACGAACAGTATGGTGCCGCGGCCGAACTGGGCACTGTGCTGCTCGGCCTCCGCCACCGCCTGGCGTATCTCCTTGACGCCGGCGAGCACCGCGGACAGGGTCGCGAAACGCGCATCGCACTCTTTGGCCAGCAGGCGCGCGAAGGTGGTCTTGCCCACACCGGGCGGCCCCCACAGCACCATCGAGTGCAGCTGGCCGCGCTCCACCGCCTCGCGCAGGGGTTTTCCCGGGCCCAATAAATGCGTCTGGCCCACGTACTGGGCCAGGGAGTCCGGCCGCATGCGTGCGGCCAGGGGTTGGCCCCTCGAAAATTGGTGTTGGGGGGCTGGCTGAAACAGGTCACTCATCGCGGGCTATTCATCTCGAACCACGTCGGTACCTTTCGGCGGCTTGAAGTTGAAGATTGAGGAAGACAGCTTAGGGTTGGGCTTGACGCCGCTGAACTTGATCCTGGTGGTCTGTCCCATGCCGTCGCGCACGGTCATGCCCGACGGCAGGCCGTTCTTGCCGAAGCGGATCTCCATGGACTTGAAGGGCGCCGAGGCGTTTTTCGGCGTCAGCTGGTAACCGCCCTTTTGGCTTTTGACATTGAAGGAACCGCGGATCTCCTCCACCTTGCCGCCGAGCAGCAGCGCGGGGGTCTCCTTCATGCGCTTGTCCACCGGGCGGATGGTGACCTGCTCCAGGTCCGGGTCGTAGAGCCACAGCTTCTTGTTGTTGGTGACCAGCAGTTGCGGGAATGGCTCGCCGGTCTGCCAGCGCAGCTTGCCCGGGCGCTGTACCGAGAAGTTGCCGCTGCTCTTCTGCAGCACCTCGCCGCGCTCGTCGATCAGCGTCTGCTGGAAGTTGCCGGAGAGCGCCGCCAGGGGCTGCAGCAGGCGGCTCAGTTCGTCGGTGGCGTCGGCCCAGGCGGTGGTGGCAACAAGGCCCAGGGCCACCAGTGAATTGCGCAGAAGCTTTTTCATAACTGCATATTCCTGTGGGGGATTTCCCTAAAGATTAGTTGCCGGGGAGTGAACCCCGGCTGAACCCGGTGTCGCTGGCGCAGGTTGGGCTGAGCTCTGCGAAGCCCAACACTTTGCCGCGCTGCCTGTTGGGCTTCGCGGAGCTCAGCCCAACCTACACATTGTCCATCAATTGATCTTCAGGCCGGTGGCGGGGCCAGCACGGTGCGGTTGCCGTTGTGCTCCGCCGGGGAAACCACGCCGGCGGATTCCATGGCGTCTATCAGGCGCGCGGCGCGATTGTAGCCGATGCGCAGCTGGCGCTGCACCGAGGAGATGGAGGCCTTGCGCGACTTGGTGACGAAGGCCACCGCCTCGTCGTAGAGGGCGTCGGCCTCGGGGTCGTCCTCCTCGCCACCCTCGGTCTGCAGGCCCGGCACCGGGATACTGTTCGCGGAGTCGTCGGTGATGCCGTCGATATAGTCCGGCTCGCCGCGGCGGCTCCAGTCCGCCACCACCTTGTGCACCTCGTGGTCGTCGACGAAGGCGCCGTGCACCCGCACCGGCACACCGCTGCCCGGTGGCAGGTAGAGCATGTCGCCGTGACCGAGCAACTGCTCGGCGCCGCCCTGGTCGAGGATGGTGCGGGAGTCGATCTTGGAGGACACCTGGAAGGCGATGCGGGTGGGCACGTTGGCCTTGATCAGGCCGGTGATCACATCCACCGACGGGCGCTGGGTGGCCAGCAGCAGGTGGATGCCGGCGGCGCGGGCCTTCTGCGCGATACGCGCGATCAGCTGCTCCACCTTCTTGCCGACGATCATCATCATGTCTGCGAACTCGTCGATCACCACGACGATGGCCGGCAGCGGCTTCAGGTGTGGGCGCGTCTGCTCCGCCTCCGGCACGCTGGACAGCGGGTCCGGCTGCCAGGTGGGATCCTCCAGCGGCTCGCCGGCCTCTATCGCTTCCTTCACCTTGCGATTGAAGCCCGCCAGGTTGCGCACACCCATGGCCGCCATCAACTTGTAGCGCCGCTCCATCTCCCCCACGCACCAGCGCAGGCCGTTGGCGGCGTCGTTCATGTCGGTAATCACCGGGGTCAGCAGGTGCGGAATCCCCTCGTAGACCGATAGCTCCAGCATCTTCGGGTCCACCAGGATCAGGCGCACCTCTTCCGGCGTCGACTTGTACAGTAGGGACAGCAGCATCACGTTGATACCGACGGACTTACCGGAACCTGTGGTGCCCGCCACCAGCAGGTGCGGCATCTTGGCCAGGTCCGCCACCACCGGTGTGCCTGCGATATCGTGGCCCAGCGCCAGGGTCAGGGCGGACTTGGCGTTGTCGTAGACGTCCGCCGACAGCACCTCGCTGAGGCGCACCATCTGGCGGTTCTCGTTGGGTATCTCGATACCCACCACGGATTTGCCCGGGATCACCTCCACCACGCGCACGCTGATCACCGCCAGGGAGCGGGCCAGGTCCTTGGCCAGGTTGGAGATCTTGCTGACCTTGACCCCCGGCGCCGGCTGTATCTCGAAGCGGGTCACCACCGGGCCCGGCAGCACCGATACCACCTCGGCGACCACGCCGAAATCCTTCAGCTTGAGCTCGAGCAGGCGCGACAGCGCCTCGAGGGACTCGCGGGAGAAGCCCGCCTTCTTGTTCTTGTCCGGGGCATCCAGCAGCGACAGTGGCGGCAGTGTGCCGGTCACCGGCCCCGCGGAGAAGAGTTCGCCCTGCTTTTCCTTGGCGGCGCGGGGGCTCTGCTTGGGCTTGGGCGCCGCGGGCTCAATCTTCGGTGGCAGCCGCTTGGCGGTGCGCTGCTTCTCCTCCTCCACGGCGGCCTTGCGCACCACTATGGCCTGCCGCGCCGCGCGCTCCTCGGCGCGCCTCTGCCGCGAGCGCTGGTAGCGGTTGCCGAGCCAGGCGATGAAACCGAGGATATTGCGGCCTATGGCGTCCGCCAGCTTCAGCCAGGAGAGACCGGTAAACACGGTGATGCCGATGGCGAAAAGCGCCAGCAGCAGTATGGTTGCGCCCACATAGCCGAGGCTGGTTTCCGCCGCCTCGGACACGGTCACGCCGATAATGCCGCCGTTGGAGAAAGGCAGCGGCTCCGAGGCCTGGGCAAAGCAGAGGGTGGCAAGGCCCGCGCCGGTGACCAGCAGCAGCGCCAGGCCGAAGACCCGCAGGGCGAACAGGGGCCCGTGAAAGCGCGCATTGCGGTCGCGCAGTATGCGGAAGGCGCGCCAGCCGATCAGCAGCGGAAAGAGATAGGCCATCCAACCCAGTAGGGACAGGCAGACATCTGCCAGCCAGGCGCCGGTGGGTCCTATCGCATTGTGCACCTGGCCGCTGTGGCCGGTGTGGGACCAGCCCGGGTCCCCCGCGTCGTAGCTCACCAGGCTGATCGCCAGCAACAGGGCGCCAGCCAGTAGCGCGATCAGCGCCCCCTCGCGCAGCAGGCGGGCGATCAGGGAGTCCGGCAGGGGTCCGTTTTCGTCGGTGGCTTGATCGGTCGCGCTATCGGCCTTCAATGGCTTACCTCGGTGCTGTTGTCTCTGCTTGTTGGTGTCGGGTTGGCGGCGTTACCCCCCCAGCAGCCGACTGTGTACTACAGGCGCCGCGCAAATGCTACCGGCGGCCCAGTTGAGACTTTACTTCAAGTGCTATTTAGTTATTTAAAATCAATATGATAGGACAGATTTTTAATGTTTTCTGTGACTATTTTGGAGTTTTCTCCAGCAACCGGCAGCGGCCTTCTTCCTGCAGCAAAATAGAGGCCTCCAATAGGCCAGATAAAGCCAAACTATTTCGTCGACCGGGGTCTATCGCCTATCATGGCCGCCAACTTGATAGCCTGAACTGATCAAAAAACAGGCGGGCGGGTTGACGCCCGATTCACGGAATACACTGTCTTTAATTGTCTGTACAAGAGTCTTTCATGAGCAACAACCACCATCGACTGATTATCCTCGGCTCCGGCCCCGCCGGTTACACCGCAGCCATCTACGCCGCCCGCGCCAACCTCAATCCGGTCGTGATCACCGGCATGCAACAGGGCGGCCAGCTGACCACCACCACCGAAGTGGAAAACTGGCCCGGCGGCGTCGCCGACCTGCAGGGCCCGGACCTGATGGTGCAGATGCAGCAGCACGCGGAGCGATTCGATACCCAGATCATTTTCGACCACATTGATTCCGTGGACCTGAAGCAGCGCCCCTTTACCCTGAAGGGCAACGACACCTACACCTGTGATGCACTGATTATCGCCACTGGCGCCTCCGCCCAGTACCTGGGCCTGCCCTCCGAAGAGGCCTACCAGGGTCGCGGTGTCAGCGCCTGCGCCACCTGTGACGGCTTCTTCTACCGCGACCAGAAGGTGGCGGTTGTCGGCGGCGGCAACACCGCAGTGGAAGAGGCGCTCTATCTGTCCAATATCGCCAGCGAAGTGACCCTGATCCACCGCCGCGACGAGCTGCGCGCGGAGAAGATCCTGCAGGACCGCCTGATGGACAAGGTGGAGAACGGCAATATCAACGTCTGCTGGCACAACACCCTGGACGAGGTGCTGGGCGACGACAATGGGGTCACCGGCGTGCGCCTGCGCAGCACCCAGGACGACAGCACCCAAGAGCTGGATGTGTCCGGCGTGTTTATCGCCATCGGCCACAAGCCGAACACCGATATCTTCGAGGGCCAGTTGGAGATGAATGGCGGCTACATCATTGTGCAGAGCGGCCTGGACGGCAACGCCACCCAGACCTCCGTGCCCGGCGTCTTCGCCGCCGGCGACGTCTCCGACCATATCTACCGCCAGGCGGTCACTTCAGCGGGCACCGGCTGTATGGCGGCACTGGATGCGGAGCGGTTCCTGGACGCGCAGTGATTTTCGGGGCTGGGGACTCGGGACTCGGGACTCGGGTGAGATTTTAGGGTGGATAAGCGTCAGCGCATCCACCAACCACGGCGGCGGATGCGCTTGGCGCTTATCCGCCCTGCGGACTCGGAAAAGACTTCGGAGCCTGGTGCATAGGCCCTGATGCCGAGGGCCGCCCCGGAACTTTCTTACGGGCATCCGCACCAGCCAAGGAGGTTCGAGCATGACCGGAACCAACGACGGCCACCTGACACTGCTCGATCCCGAGCGGATCGAATTCCCGCCGACCGGGCTCGCCCTCAGGGACCCCAACGGCCTGCTGGCCATCGGCGGCGACCTGAGTCCCGAGTGGCTGCTGGCCGCCTATCGCCGCGGCATCTTCCCCTGGTATTCCGACGACCAGCCGATCCTCTGGTGGAGCCCCTCGCCCCGCTGCGTGGTCCTGCCAGATCTGTTCCGCATAGGCCGCAGCCTGCGCAAGGTACTGCGCCGCGGCACCTTCCAGGTGACATTCGACCGGGCATTCGATCGGGTGATCGAGGCCTGCCGCGCACCCCGCGCCGACGCCGAGGGCACCTGGATCACCGGTGAAATGCGCGATGCCTACCTGGAGATGCACCGCCTCGGTCATGCCCACTCGGTCGAGGTGTGGCGCGAGGGGGAGCTGGTGGGCGGCCTCTACGGCGTGGCCCTGGGGCGCATCTTCTTCGGCGAATCCATGTTCCACCGCGAAACCGACGCCTCCAAAGTCGCTTTTGTCCACCTGGTGCGGCAGTTAGAATTGTGGAGCTGCCCGATGATCGACTGCCAGGTTAGCAATCCTCACCTGAGCAGCCTGGGGGCGGTGGAAGTGCCTCGCGAGGATTTCGAGCGACTGCTGGAGATTGGAGTGGAACAACCGCCCCTCCCGCAGCCGTGGAAACTGTCGTGGTGCTATGAGACTGCCGTGGAGCCATGAGTAAGTATTCCCAACTGGATTCCGTGCGCCTGCTGGCCACTCTGCCCCACCCCTGCGGCTATCTCCCCGACCGGGAGGCCACCACCGTATTCGTGGATCCGCAGACCCCCATTGACCAGCGTCTCTACAGCCGCCTGTCCGAGCTGGGCTTCCGCCGCAGCGGCGGCTACCTCTACCGCCCCCAGTGCGCCGCCTGCCAGGCCTGCATACCCGCCCGGGTCCCGGTGAGCCTGTTTGTGCCGGACCGCAGACAGCGCCGCTGCTGGCGCCGCAACAAGGATCTGGATATCTTCCACGTCGAGAGCATAGATACCGACGAGCACTACGAGCTCTACGCGCGCTATATCGAGCGGCGCCACGCGGACGGTGAGATGTACCCGCCCAGCCGGGACCAGTTCCGCAGCTTCCTGACCCAGGCCTGGGGCAGCACCCGCTATGTCGAGTTCCGCGCCCGCGGTCGGCTGGTGGCCGTGGCCGTGGCCGACCTGCTCACCGCCGGACTGTCGGCCATCTATACTTTCTTCGACCCCGACGAGGACAAGCGCAGCCTCGGCAGCTACTGCATCCTCTACCAGATAGAGTGGGCGCGGCGCCTGGGCCTGCCCAGCCTCTACCTGGGTTACTGGATAGAGCAGTGCCAGAAGATGGCCTACAAGAGCCAGTTCCAGCCCACGGAACTGCTCAGGGAAAACCGCTGGGCGCTGAAGTCCCGCTAATCGGCTACCCAATGAGTCAGGCTCAACCTACGTGTGACTCCGCCTTTGCTCTATTGTGGCTTTTCGTGCAAAATGCTCGCCCGTCGCGCCGCGGCCTGGCCTGAGTGCCACCGGGGTAAAGCTCAGAACTAGTTATTTTTGAAGGTTACTGCCGCATGGCAAAAGACGATTACATTGAAATGGAAGGCGAGGTGATCGACACCCTGCCCAACACCACTTTCCGCGTAAAACTGGAAAATGGACACGTGGTGATCGCGCATATCTCTGGAAAGATGCGCAAGAACTATATTCGTATCCTCACTGGCGACAAGGTCAAGGTGGAGCTGACTCCCTACGACCTCACCAAGGGCCGCATAACCTACCGCGCCCGCTGATGTGAGTGGTCGGTGGTGTGATCAGTTAAGAAACACCGGCCCAAAACGAAAGAAGCCACCCAAAAGGTGGCTTTTTTCGTTTTGTCGTATCCTCTTACACTGGCCACTCCGTAGGGTGCGCTGCGCGCACCCTACGCCGGTACGGCGGTCTTGATCGCCAGCTCGTCGTTCTCGATGGTGACCTCGACCCGGCCCCCCTCCTCCGCCAGCTCGCCGAACAACACGGCCTCCGCCAGCGGCTTGCGCAGCTTGTCGCGGATCAGGCGGGCCATGGGGCGGGCACCCATCTTCTCGTCGTAGCCGTGCACCGCCAGCCACTCGCGTGCCTCTTCGTCCACCGCCAGGGTCACGTGGGACTCGTCCAGCTGCGCCTGCAGCTCGACGATAAACTTGTCCACCACAGTCTTTACCACGTCCAGATCCAGTGAGCCGAACTGGATGATGCTGTCCAGGCGGTTGCGGAATTCGGGAGTGAACATCTTCTTGATCTCCTCCATGCCGTCACTGGAGTGATCCTGGGTGGAGAAGCCGATGGAGCGGCGGCTCATCAGCTCGGCGCCGGCATTGGTGGTCATGATCAGGATGACGTTGCGGAAATCCGCCTTGCGACCGTTGTTGTCGGTCAGTGTACCGTGGTCCATCACCTGCAGCAGCAGGTTGAAGACTTCCGGGTGCGCCTTTTCTATCTCGTCCAGCAGCACCACGCTGTGCGGGTGCTTGGTCACCGAATCGGTGAGCAGGCCGCCCTGGTCGAAGCCCACATAGCCGGGGGGCGCACCGATCAGGCGGGAGACGGTGTGGCGCTCCATATATTCGGACATGTCGAAGCGGATCAGCTCTATGCCCATCACCTTGGCCAACTGGCGACAGAGTTCGGTCTTGCCCACGCCGGTGGGGCCGGCGAACAGGAAGGAGCCGATAGGTTTCTCCTCGGCACCCAGGCCCGCACGACTCAGCTTGATCGCGGTACTCAGGGCCTCGATGGCATTGTCCTGGCCGAACACCACCATCTTCAGGTTCTCGTCCAGCTTGGCGAGCTGCTCCTTGTCGGAGGCGGAGACACTCTTGGCGGGAATCCGGGCCATCTTGGCGACCACCGTTTCGATCTCGATCACGCCGATCACCTCTTTGCGCTCCGCTTCAGGCAGCAGCGATTGGTAGGCACCGGCCTCGTCGATCACGTCGATGGCCTTGTCCGGCAGGAAACGCTCGGTGATATGGCGGCTGGACAGTTGCGCCGCCGCCTCCAGGGCGCCGTCGGTGAAGCGCACCTTGTGGTGGTCCTCGAAACAGCTCTTCAGCCCCTGTAGTATCTGCACCGTCTCCTCTACAGAAGGTTCGTTGACATCGATCTTCTGGAAGCGGCGAGACAGGGCCCGGTCTTTCTCAAAGATGCCGCGGTACTCGGTAAAGGTGGTGGAGCCGATACAGCGCAGCTGGCCGCTGGACAACAGCGGCTTGAGCAGGTTGGAGGCATCCATGACGCCACCGGACGCGGCACCGGCGCCGATGATGGTGTGAATCTCGTCGATAAAGAGCACTGCGTGCTCGCGCTTCTTCAGTTCGGCCAGCAGCGCCTTGAAGCGCTTCTCGAAGTCGCCGCGGTACTTGGTGCCCGCCAGCAGCGAACCCAGGTCCAGGGAGTAGATGGTGCTGTGGCGCAGAGGCTCCGGCACCTCCTCGTCGACGATACGCCGCGCCAGGCCCTCGGCGATGGCGGTCTTGCCCACGCCGGATTCACCCACCAGCAGCGGGTTGTTCTTGCGACGGCGCGCCAGCACCTGGGTGACCCGTTCCACTTCGGGACCGCGCCCCACCAGCGGATCTATGCGGCCGAGAATGGCCTCCTGGTTCAGGTTGGTGGCGTAGCTCTCCAAGGGATCCGAGCCTCCCGGCTCTGCGCCGGTCCCTATATCCTCATCGGCCTGCTCCGGTGCCGGATCGGGGTTGTGGTGATGGTGGTGGTTGTTGCCGCTGGAACCGACCCGCGAGATACCGTGGGTGATGTAGTTGACCACATCGATGCGGGCCACGCTCTGCTGCTTCAGGTAGTAAACCGCCTGGCTCTCCTGCTCACAGAAGATGGCCACCAGTACGTTGGCGCCGGTCACCTCCTTCTTGCCGGAGGACTGTACATGGAATACGGCGCGCTGCAGCACGCGCTGGAAGCCGAGCGTCGGCTGGGTCTCGCGATCGGTGTCCGCTTCCGGGATCAGGGGGGTGGTGGAGTCGACGAATTCGAGCAGCTCGCGACGCAGGGCGCTGAGGTCGGCGCCGCAGGCGTGCAGCACATCGGCGGCCGACTCATTGTCCAGAAGCGCCAGCAGCAGGTGCTCCACGGTCATAAACTCGTGCCGTTTCGCGCGCGCACCCTTGAACGCCAGATTGAGCGTTACCTCTAAATCCTTGCTGAGCATCTAAACCTCAAACCCTAATCGCCAATGTCACCCGCCAATTCACTGGACAGCGCGCGCCGGAGGCCGGCGTCTTGAGTGTGCCTGACTCCCTTCAGGCGACGGGACCCTCGTTTCAGTACAGCGTCAATCCTCTTCGCTCTCATCCGCCTCTATCTCACACAGCAAGGGGTGCTGGTGGTCCCTCGCGAACTGATTGACCTGCGCGGCCTTTGTCTCCGCTATATCTCGAGTATAGACACCGCAGATGGCTTTTCCCTGCGTGTGAACCTGCAGCATCAGCTGCGTGGCGCGCTCCCGGTTGGCCCCGAAAAACAGCTCCAGTGCCTCGACGACAAAGTCCATGGGGGTGTAGTCATCATTCAACATCACCACCTTGTACATGGGCGGGCGCTTGAGCTGCGGTGGCGCCTCTTCCAGCGCCAGGTCTCCGTCCAGGTCCCCGGGGTAGTGGATTTCGCCGTCGCTGTCGTTCGAGTGTAGTTTAATGGCCAGTGAAATACCCATAGCGTTTATCAATAAGATCCTGCGAAGAATAAATGGTGTAACAGGCGAGCATATTCAGGAGCCTGCCATTGTAACCTCATTTACTCCTGGGCACAGCGGACGCCAAGGAGCCCTTGACATTCTCAAATCAGTTAGCTACAAGAGGTAGTGTCTGCCCTGTCAAGGGGGCAACTGCGACATAGGATGTGCAATCGCGGTCGATGTGCAAGCAAGCGCAGATAACTATAAAGACTCTGTAAGGCGGCCAGCAGTCGCCCCGGCAATTAGAGGGATTCGCCATGCCTACCGGTACCGTCAAGTGGTTCAATAACGCCAAGGGATATGGGTTTATTCTTGCGGATGAAGGGGGAGAAGACCTGTTCGCGCACTACTCCGCGATTCAGATGGAGGGCTACCGAACCCTGAAAGCGGGTCAGCAGGTCACTTTTGACATCATCAAGGGTGACAAAGGCTACCATGCGGCCAATATTTCAACCGTGACCGCCGCCGAGGCGACGCGGAACGAGAAGAGCTCCGGCGAAGCTGACTCGGGCAAAGAAATGAGTCAGGCGCAGCGCGAGAAAGAGGCGGAAGCCCTCGACTAGGCAGTCCAACGGCTATCTCAATAAAAAGCCCCGCGCCGGAAGACGCGGGGCTTTTTGTGCTTGGCGAACCCGGGTTCAGAGCGAACACAAGGTCCGCTCCCACAGGGCCATCAAGCCATGTGCTTGATAACCTCGTCGCCAAACTCGGAGCAGGATTTCAGCTCCGCGCCGTCCATCAGGCGCTCGAAGTCGTAGGTCACGGTCTTGGCCTCGATCGCACCTTCCATGCCCTTGATCACCAGGTCCGCGGCCTCGTTCCAGCCGAGATGGCGCAGCATCATCTCCGCGGACAGGATCAGGGAGCCCGGGTTCACTTTGTCCTGGCCGGCGTACTTGGGCGCAGTGCCGTGGGTAGCCTCGAACAGGGCAACTTCGTCGGACAGGTTGGCACCCGGGGCGATGCCGATACCGCCGACCTGGGCAGCCAGGGCGTCGGACAGGTAGTCACCGTTCAGGTTCAGGGTGGCGATCACGTCGTACTCCGCCGGGCGCAGCAGGATCTGCTGCAGCATGGCGTCGGCGATCACGTCCTTGACCACGATTTCCTTGCCGGTTTTCGGGCTCTTGAAGCTGTGCCAGGGGCCGCCGTCCAGCGGCTGCGCGCCGAACTCTTCGCGGGCCAGTTCATAGCCCCAGTCGGCGAAGGCACCCTCGGTGAATTTCATGATGTTGCCCTTGTGTACCAGGGTCACGGAGTCGCGGTCCTGGTCGATGGCGTACTGCAGGGCCTTGCGCACCAGGCGCTTGGTGCCCTCGGCGGAAACCGGCTTGACGCCGATGCCGCAGTGTTCCGGGAAGCGGATCTTCTTGACGCCCATCTCTTCCTGCAGGAACTTGATCACCTTCTTGGCTTCGTCGGTGTCGGCCTTCCACTCGATACCGGCGTAGATGTCCTCGGAGTTCTCGCGGAAGATCACCATGTCGACCTTGTTCGGTTCCTTCACCGGGGAGGGAACACCGCTGAACCAGCGCACCGGGCGCTGGCACACGTAGAGGTCCAGCTCCTGGCGCAGGGCCACGTTCAGGGAGCGGAAGCCGCCGCCAACCGGGGTGGTCAACGGGCCCTTGATGCTCACGACGTACTCTTTGATCGCTTCCAGGGTCTCGGCCGGGAACCAGTCGCCGGCGTAGGTTTCCGCAGCCTTCTCACCGCAGAAGATCTCCATCCAGGCGATGGATTTGTCGCTGTAGGCTTTCTCCACCGCGGCGTCGATCACTTTGCGCATTACCGGGGTGATATCCACACCGATGCCGTCACCCTCGATAAAGGGAACGATGGGGCGATTCGGTACATTCAGCGAACCGTCGGAATTGACTGTAACTTTTTCGCCGTCTGCCGGCACTTGGATATGACCCATATTGCTTAAACTCCCAAAACTCTGTGACTATTTAGGTCGGGTGTTGCTTGCCCTGCCCGCTTGGACCTCGGGGCGGGATGAAAAAACGGCGGGATTATATCAGCATCGGCCCATTTTTGTAGTTGGATTACAATAGTCCATTTTAACCATGTCGCAGATCATCCTTTTCAATAAGCCCTACGGCGTGTTGTGCCAGTTTACCGACGACAGCGGGCGCCTCACCCTCGCCGACTTCATTCGCAAAAAAGGCTTCTATGCCGCGGGACGGCTGGATTTCGACTCCGAGGGGCTGCTGCTGCTCACCGACGACGGCGCCCTGCAGCACCAGATCAGCCATCCACGGCAGAAGCTGCCGAAGACCTACTGGGTGCAGGTGGAGGGGGAGATCGATGACGAGGCGCTCGCCAGATTGCGCCGCGGCGTACAACTGAAGGATGGCCCTACGGCGCCGGCCAAGGCCAGGCGTCTGGTCGATCCGGGCGTCTGGCCGCGGGTCCCGCCGGTGCGGGAGCGCAAGTCCATCCCCACCTCCTGGCTGGAGCTGACCATTCGCGAGGGGCGCAACCGCCAGGTGCGCCGCATGACGGCAGCAGTCGGTTTCCCGACCCTGCGCCTGATCCGCACCGCCATCGGCAACTGGAAGCTGGGCAGCCTGCAGCCCGGGGAACAGCGAATAGAGCAGGTATTCGCGACCCCGGCGACCAAACCGGCGGCATCCCGGCCCCGCGCTCGGCGCCGCCGCTGAGCCCACCTTGTGTCAATGCCAGGGTTCTCTGTATCAGCACTACGCTATGGGAGAGCAAAGCGGTCTTGGTCACAGGCCCCAATCGCGGGTAAAATTCGCCCCCCTTTATACCCATGTAGTAGCTGATTCCCCCTGTCTATGCCTGAATCCACCACCAAGCTGTACCAGAGCGCCCCGCCCCAGCGCGTCATTGTCGGAATGTCCGGCGGCGTGGACTCCTCCGTGGCCGCCCTGCTGCTGATGCAGCAGGGCTATCGGGTGGAGGGCCTGTTCATGAAGAACTGGGACGAGGACGACGGCACCGAGTACTGCACCGCCAAGGCGGACCTGGCGGACGCCCGGGCAGTGTGCCAGCGGCTGGGCATCAAGCTGCACACCGCCAATTTCGCCGCCGAGTACTGGGATCACGTATTTGAGTATTTCCTCGCCGAATACAAGGCCGGGCGCACGCCGAACCCGGATATCCTCTGCAACCGCGAAATCAAGTTCAAGGTGTTCCTCGAGTACGCCGCGGTACTGGGTGCGGACGCCATCGCCACCGGCCACTACGCCCGACGCCGGGACATCGACGGCCACACCTACCTGCTGAAGGGCCTGGACGCCAACAAGGACCAGAGCTACTTCCTACACGCCGTGGACGAGGCGGCCTTCGCCAAGTCCCTGTTTCCGCTGGGCGAGCTGGAGAAGCCGGAGGTGCGCCGCATCGCCGGGGAGAACGGCTTCATTACCCACGACAAGAAGGACAGCACCGGCATCTGCTTTATCGGTGAGCGCCGCTTCAAGGATTTCCTGGAGCAGTACCTGCCGGCGCAGCCGGGGGATATGGAGACACCGGAGGGCGAAGTCATGGGTCGCCACGCGGGCCTGATGTACCACACCATCGGTCAGCGCCAGGGCCTGGGCATCGGCGGCATCAAGGGCGCCGGCGATGAGCCCTGGTATGTAGTGGGCAAGGACCTGGAGCGCAATGTGCTGATCGTGGCCCAGGGCGCCCACCACCCGCTGCTCTACGCCACCGGCCTGGAGGCGACCCAGACTCACTGGATCAACGGAGCGGCACCAGGGAAAGAGTTCCGTTGCCGCGCCAAGACCCGCTACCGCCAACCGGACCAGGACTGCATCGTAACGGTTCGGGAAAACGGCGACCTGGTGGTGGCCTTCGACGAGCCGCAGCGCGCGATCACCCCCGGCCAGTCGCTGGTGCTCTACGATGGCGAGATCTGTCTCGGCGGTGCCGTGATCGAAAGGGCCACCGGTGTGGGCACCGCCCTGCCTGACCAATTCCAAAAAAATGCGAACGGCTAAGGAGCTAACTTGAGCAACTGGCGGGATCAGGCACTGGCGCTGGCGGCCATATTCCAGTCCGCGACCCTGGTGGAGCGCCTGGCGAAGACCGGCAATGCGCCCCAGGAACAACTGGAGACGGGCGTCTACAGCCTGTTCCAGTTGAACCCGGACAATGCCGAGGCGGTATTCGACGGTGCGGACAAGTTGCTGCCCGGCCTGAAAGTCGCCCGCCAGTTGCTGCAGTCGCGCCAGCATCCGGAGTACACCGATTGCCTGCGCTACGCCCTGTCGATCCTGTACCTGCAGCGGCAGCTGAGCAAGAAGAACGACCTGCTGGCGATCATCGGCAGTCGCCTAGAAAAGGCCAAAACCCAGGCGGAGCACTTCAGCCTGACCCACGAGAATGTGTTTTCCAATCTGGCCAGTATCTACAGCGACACCCTGAGTACCTTCCGCTTCCGCATCCAGGTGCTGGGGGATTTCAATTACCTGCAGCAGCAGCGCATCGCCAACCAGATCCGCACCATGCTGTTTGCCGGCGTGCGCGCGGCCACCCTATGGCGCCAGTTGGGCGGCCGCCGGCTGCACCTGCTGTTCCAGCGCAAGAAACTTTTGGCCGCGACCGACGAACTGATCGGGCAAATCGAATCTACGTATCCTTAAATCCGGAGAGAAATCATGACAGTCGAGCTATCCGCCCTTACCGCGGTCTCCCCCATCGATGGACGCTACGAGAGCAAAACCGCACCGCTGCGGGATATCTTCAGCGAGTACGGCCTGATCCGCGCGCGGGTGGAAGTGGAAGTGCGCTGGCTGCAACAGCTCTCCCGCCATCCGCAGATCGGGGAAGTGCAGCTGTTCGGCGACGCCGCCACTCAACTGCTCGACAGCATCGTCGCGGAGTTTTCCCTGCAGGATGCCGAGCGCATCAAGGAAATCGAGCGCACCACCAATCACGATGTCAAGGCGGTGGAGTATTTCCTGAAGGAGAAGATCGACGGCAACGAGGAACTGGCCAAGGTCAGCGAGTTCGTGCACTTCGCCTGTACTTCCGAGGACATCAACAACCTGTCCCACGCACTGATGCTGCGCGCCGGGCGCGACCAGGTGCTGCTGCCGGCGATGAACCAGATCATCAGTGAAATCGCCGGGCTGGCGAAGAAGTTTGCCGAGGTACCGATGCTGTCGCGCACCCACGGCCAGACCGCCAGCCCCACCACCGTGGGCAAGGAGCTGGCCAACGTGGTGGCGCGCCTGCGCCGGCAGATCAAGCAGATTCACGAGGTGGAGCTGCTGGGCAAGATCAACGGCGCCGTCGGCAACTACAACGCGCACCTCTCCGCTTATCCGGACGTGGATTGGGAGAAGAACGCTGAGGAGTTCGTCACTTCCCTGGGCCTGACCTGGAACCCCTACACCACCCAGATCGAGCCCCACGACTATATCGCCGAGCTGTTCGACGCCGTCGCGCGCTTCAATACCATCCTGATCGATTTCGATCGCGATATCTGGGGCTATATTTCCCTCGGCTACTTCAAGCAGAAGGTGGTTGCCGGCGAGGTGGGCTCTTCCACCATGCCGCACAAGGTGAACCCGATCGACTTCGAGAATTCGGAAGGCAACCTGGGCCTGGCCAACGCGGTCTTCCAGCACCTGGCGGCGAAGCTGCCGGTTTCCCGCTGGCAGCGCGACCTGACCGACTCCACGGTGCTGCGCAACATGGGCGTCGGCGCCGGCTATTCGACCATCGCCTATGCGGCGACCCTGAAGGGCCTGGGCAAGCTGGAAATCAACGAGGCGCGCCTGGCTGAAGACCTGGACAACGCCTGGGAGGTACTGGCGGAGCCGATCCAGACAGTGATGCGCCGCTACAACATCGAAGAGCCCTACGAGAAGCTGAAGGCGCTGACCCGCGGCCAGGGCATTACCCGGGAAACCCTGAACACCTTTATCGAGAATCTGGAGATTCCGGCGGAGGCGAAGAAATCCCTGCACGAACTGACGCCGGCTTCCTATATCGGCAACGCCGTGGAGCAGGCCAAGAAAATTTAGGCTTTCTCGCACTATTTATGATCCGGCAGGCGGCCCTGCTACCGGTGGCCATTTTCAAGACACGCCGTGAATACATCCCTGTAGGCCTTGTCGGCGAGGTGGCCCGGCCGCTCCAGGTATTCACGGCGCCTTCGGCCCCTCTCGCCAACAGCCTTGAAAATGGCCACCGGCACCAGGACCTTCGCGTCGACTCTATCGTTCTTATTGTGCAGGCTCGGATACAGCCGGCCACATAGATAATCCCTATGACAAATCCACTTACTCATCTGGGCGACATGCCGGTAGCCGACTTCCTCCGCGACTGCTGGCAACAAAAACCCCTGCTGATCCGCAACGCCTTCCCCGGCTTCGTCTCGCCGATTTCCGGCGAGGAGCTGGCCGGCATGGCGCTGGAAGAGGCGGTGGAATCGCGCCTGGTGCTGGAACACGGCGACGAGGGTCCCTGGCAGCTGCGCAATGGCCCCTTTACCGAGGAGGATTTCCTGTCCCTCCCCAGCAGCCATTGGACCCTGTTGGTGCAGGCGGTGGACCAGTGGCTGTCGGAAGTGGCGGCGCTGAAAAAGTACTTCCGTTTTATCCCGGACTGGCGCCTGGACGACGTGATGATCAGCTATGCGGCGGACAAGGGCAGCGTCGGCCCCCACTTCGATTACTACGATGTATTTCTGTTGCAGGCTGAGGGCAAGCGACTGTGGCACCAGGGGCCGAAGGTCGACGAGAATAGCCCGCGGATCGAGGGCACGCCGCTGAATATCCTGCGGGATTTCGAGGCGGAGAACAGCTGGCTGCTGGAACCCGGCGATATGCTCTACCTGCCTCCGCAGTACAGCCACTGGGGTATCGCCGAGGGCGCCTGCACCACCATTTCCATCGGCTTCCGCGCCCCCTCTGCGGCGACGATTCTCGAGGATCTGGCCGCGGAGCTAGCCCAGGGGCTGCCGCAACACCTGCGCTATTCGGATCCGGGCATTGCGCCGCCCACCAGTCCCGCCGAAGTCGATCCGGCTTCGGTGGCCCGGCTGTGGGAGCAGTTGAGCGGTTGGCTGCAGCAGCCGCAGAATATCGCCCAGTGGTTCGGCGCGGTGATGACCGAGGCCAAGTACCCGGATACGGTGGCCCTGGACGCGGGCGAGGCGGATGACTGGCGCGAGCAGCTGGCGGAGGGCGCCGAGCTGGTGCTCAACCCGGCCTCTCGCTGCGCCTTCTGCCGCGATCCGCAGACACTGTTCGTGGACGGGGAGTCCTTTCCCGCTCCCCTGCCCTTCGCCGAGCGTTTCTGCGAGAGCCATTCGATCTCCCAGGCGGATATCGAGGATTTCCCCGAACTGGTGCAGCCCGGCGGCCTGGTAGAGCAGCTGGTGGCCCAGGGTAGCCTTATCTACCCTCCGGAGGATTTCTGAGAATGGAAACGCTCATTCGCGCGGCGGATTGGAACCGCGATCGCGAGTTGATTCGCCGGGTGCGCGAGGCGGTGTTTGTCCGCGAGCAGAAGGTGGATCCTGCCATCGAATGGGACGACCAGGAGGAAACGGCCCAGCATTTCCTGGTAATGAACAGCGACGAGCCGCTGGGTACCGGCCGCATTACCAGCGGCGGCAAGATAGGCCGCATGGCGATCGCGAAATCCGCCCGCGGCGGCGGCCTGGGGTTCCGCCTGCTGGAATTTATCTGCGACTACGCGCGCGAGCGCGGCTTCGACAGCGTCTACCTGCATGCCCAGACCCACGCCGAGGGTTTCTACCGCAAGGCAGGTTTTGCTCCCGAGGGGGAGGAGTTTGTCGAAGCGGATATTCCCCATATCAGAATGGTGCGTCGCTTTGGTTGATCAGCGGCAGTCGCTCGACGATATTACCGGCTTTCGCACTGCATTGATCGACCTGCTGGCCAATGCGCGGCGGGAGCTGTGCATTTTCTCCGAAGAGCTGGCCCGCCCCCTCTATCACGACTGCGAAGTGGCGGAGGCCCTGTCGGAATTCGCCCGCAGCAGCCGCTTCGCCCGGGTGCGCATCCTGATTCGCGATGGCGACCCGATAGTGCGCCGCTTCCACCACACCCACGCCCTGGCCCAGAGGCTGAGCTCACGGATAGAGATCCGTAAAATCGAGGTCATTGTGGATACCCCGGACTGGGAGTTTGCGGTTGCCGATGGCCGCCGGGTGCTGCAGTGCGACGACCGGGATCAGTGGCAGGGCAGCTACCAACCAGAAAACCCGGTGCGCGCGCGCAAGCTGCTGGATGCCTTCGAACGCGGTTGGCCGCTGGCCGCCACCGATGCCAACCTGAGGCGCCTATCGCTCTGACGCCCCGGCCAGCTTCCGCCTTCTGCTAGGCTTATTTCCACCGCTTGTGCAAACAGGCTGGGAGCGGCCCTATGTACAGGAAAGACCTCATCGACATTCTGCTAGACCATCCCCAGTCGGTGCACGAATTGTCGGCCTTGATGGAAGAGCCCATCAAAGACATGGTGAATGACCTTCAGCACTTGCAAAAATCCCTGCGCCACAGCCCCTATGAGCTTGAGATCACTCCGGCCAAGTGCAAACAGTGCGGCTTCAGCTTCAGTCACGGCCACATGACCAAGCCGGGCAAATGTCCCAAGTGTCGGGCAACCTGGATCGAGCCGCCGCTGATCGGGATCACGGAAAAGCACTAGATGCGCGACGAGCCGTGCGTAGCATTTCTGCAATGGGCCCTGCCCCAACTGCGTCTGCGCTGGCCGGGTTTCCGCAAGGTGCGCGGCCAGGTCTGCAAGCGCCTGCAAAGGCGCATCAGACAACTCGGGCTCGAAGATGTCGCGGCCTATCGCCGCTACCTGTCACGGCACCGGTCGGAGTGGCAGGTCCTGGACGCCATGGCCCGGATAACCATCTCCCGCTTTTACCGCGACAAAGGGGTGTTCGAGCACCTGGCCGAGGAGGTGTTGCCGGCGCTGGCACAACTGGCCCGCACGCGGGGAGCCG
Source organism: Microbulbifer sp. SE14 (assembly GCF_059834885.1). NCBI lineage: Bacteria > Pseudomonadati > Pseudomonadota > Gammaproteobacteria > Cellvibrionales > Microbulbiferaceae > Microbulbifer > Microbulbifer sp. SE14. Next base: position 107,816 of record NZ_JCBAJA010000008.1, read on the forward strand.
ACCGCTTCCGGATCTGGAGCGCGGGGGCCGGCGCCGGGGAGGAGCCCTACACTCTGGCCATCCTCTGGCAGTTGCGACTGCAGGCATCTTTTCCCGATCTGCACCTGAACATCGTCGCCACCGAAGCCGACGCCAACCAGTGCCGCCGCGGCCGGGAGGCCTGCTACCCCCACAGTAGCCTCAAGGACCTGCCCCCGGAGTGGCTGGATGCAGCCTTCACCTCCTGCGCCGGGCACTACTGGCTGAAGCCGGAATTTCGGCACCCTGTGGCGTTCAGGGCGGAGGATCTGCGCGAAAGCGCTCCCGTCGGGCCATTCGACCTGGTGCTTTGCCGCAACCTGGCATTTACTTATTTTGATGAGGGATCGCAGCACAGCACCCTCGAACGCATACAGGCCACAATGCATCCGGGAGCTGCGCTGGTACTTGGCATCCACGAGCGCCTGCCAGAAGGGACCAGGGACTTTCGTGCCTGGTCTGAAAAGCTACGGATCTACCGCCTTATCAACCCGGGGATCAAATCGCCCTGAGCCAGGGTTCTGACGCAATGCCCGCCAGTTTTGCGTGCCGCGGCGCAGATTCTGTAAGTCCCCCCAGCTTCATCCGCAATTGGCGGCGAATTTCCTTTGCATTTGCACTCCAGCCTTTAGCATCCATGACGACAGCGTTGTCATTTGGCTTGCATCCAACTCTGATAACGCCGTCCTACTCGCATAAATCAATGATAAAAAATGGAGAAACCCATGTTGCGCAGCAGACTTTCACTCGCCCTGGCTCTGGCGACCCTCGCCTCCGCAAACCAGGTCAATGCCCACGGCACCATGGTGGTGCCGGAGAGCCGCGTCTACAACTGCTTCCTCAACAACCCGGAGAACCCGACCGACCCGGCCTGTGCCGCGGCCAAGGAGGTCGCCGGCCCCCAGGCTTTCTACGACTGGAACGGCATCAACCAGGCCGCCGCCCACGGCGATCACCGCGCCGTGGTGCCGGACGGCCAGCTGTGCGCCGGCGGCAACGCCAAATTTGCCGGCCTGGACCTGGCCCGCCCTGACTGGCAGGCCACACCCATAGCTCCCAAGGGCGACGGCACTTTCGATTTCGAGTTCTGGGCCACGGCGCCCCACGCCACCCAGGATTGGGTCTTCTACGTCACCCGGCAGGGCTACACGCCGGACGCGCCCCTCAACTGGAGCGACCTGTTCGAGTTCTGCCGCCTCGGCAATGTGCCCCTCAGCGCCAACAACCGCTATATCCTCAACTGCCCACTGCCGCCGGTGACCGGCAAGCACGTGATCTACACCACCTGGCAGCGCTCCGACAGCGGCGAAGCCTTTTACACCTGTACCGATGTGGTACTGGGCGATGGCAGCAGCAGCCCCTGGGCCGACGAGGGCCCCTTCACTGCCCAGGGCGATCTCGCCGAGGGCAGCACCGTGGCCCTGCGCCTGTTCAACAGCAGCGGCAACGACGTGGAGATTGTGCCGTACACCGTCACTGCGGGGGCGACTTCCGCGGCGGACTGGGCCTACGCCTTCGCGCAGGCGGTCAACGGGCTGTCCCAGTATGCACGTGTCGGCCTGCTGGACCCGGACAGCGGGGAAATTGATCCGTTGCAGTCCGCCAGCGGCAACCGGGTCTACACCCAGGCTGACCTGAACCTCAGTCACGAGATAGATATCCAGATACCCGGCGGCAATACCGCGCCCGTGGCGGCCATCAGCGCCGACCCGGTTTCCGTGACCGGCGCCGGCAGCGTCAGCCTGTCCGCCGCCGGCTCCAGTGATGCCGATGGCGATCCGCTCAGTTACAGCTGGTCAATCACCGCAGGCAGCGGCGCCAGCCTGGGTGCCAGCAGCGGGATTTCGGTAACGCTCAACCTTAGTGAGCCAGCGCAGAGCCAGACGGTGACGGTGCAGCTGACCGTCAGCGATGGCGAGCTGTCCGACAGCGCCGCGGTGGATATCGCCCACAACCCGAGAGGGGGCGGCGACTACGACTACGTCTACCCGGACGGCATCGGCAGTTATGTGCCAGGGGAAACCCTGGTGCTCGGCAGCGACGGCAACCGCTACCAGTGCCGCCCCTGGCCCAACGGGGACTGGTGCAACGTCGACAGCCCCTACCACTACGCGCCCGGCACCGGCGCCAACTGGGAGGACGCCTGGATTCGACTCTAGGTAGGCAACCCTACTTGTAGGAGCGGCCGGTGGCCGCAATCGATGCCAGAGGTATGCTGGAAGCCAGATCGCGGCCACCGGCCGCTCCTACATTGGCAGTGTGCAGGAAAAACGCAGTGCCAGCCGTGCCAACCGCGCGCCGAGATACTCGGCGGTCCGCAGGTCCGGCTTTCGCACCGCGCCATTTTCGGCTTGCGCAATCAGCCCCGACTGCGCGCCCTGGTCATTCAGCCCCGGGCGGAAACCCGCCGGCAAATCGATACTGAGCCAAAGCATGCCGTGCTGGCTGGCGAATACCTGCAGCGTCTGCATCGTATTCAGTTGGTCGCCACTGGAGCTGGAGCCGATGGTAAAGCCGGCGGCCAGCTTATCGGCCCAGGTACGCTCACTGTAACGCTCGCTGGTAGCGTCCATAAAAGCCTTGAACTGCGCGGAAACCGAGCCCATAAACGTCGGCGAGCCGAAGATGATGCCATCGCAGGCATCCAGTTGCCGCATCATTTCCCTGTTTGTGTAACGGCCGCGATTTATGTCCTCTCCTTCTATTTTCACTACTGCGGCCTCGGCGCCGTCAACCGAGTGAATGCCGGCCGCTACCGCATTTGCCAGGGTTTCGGTGGTGCCGGTGGCGGAGTGGTAGACGACAGCAAATTTGCTCATGCCCGCTCCTCCCGCGGGGCGAATAGTGCGGCGAGCGCGCTGTCCACTTCGGGTTCCCCGGGGACCTCTATCCTGAAAATATCGGCGAGGGTGTCGCGCAGCTCCTGCAGATTCGCCAGCCTGAAAACCATCTTGGGTCCCTTGAGCGGGTAGTAGCTCAGCTCGCGACCGCGCAGCGTGTGGCGGCCGCCGGCAAAGGCGCGAGCCGCTACCAGTTCCCGCACAAAACGCGACTCCGGATGCGTGGAGCAGTACCAGTTGAAGACCTTGTAGTCACCGGCTGTCTGCTTCTGCAGGTCGAAGCTGTACATCGGCAGCCACTCTCCATCGATGCCGGTTTGCAGCAGGTATTCCCCGTCGACTTTGCGCAGACGATAAGTTCCGTGGCGGGTGGTCTGTCCGGTTTCGATATCCAGCCGCAGCGGCGCCGTGGGCGTCTGCGCACCGAAGCCGACGTCCACCAGGTAGGGAACTCCCGCTATTTCCGCCCGCAGCATCATATGGGACTGGGCCGGCTGATGGTTCTCCGGCACCTGCCACAGCACCCGCGCCGCCAGCCCGCTAACCGCTATGCCGATGCCTTCCAGTACCGCGCGGAACAGGTTGTTCTGCTCGTAGCAGTAGCCGCCCCGTCCCTCGCGCACCAGTTTGCGCTCCACCGATGCCAGCTCGATATCCACCGGCCGGCCGAGAAAGAGATTCAGGTTTTCAAACGGAATGGATTGGGTGTGAAGGGTGATGAGTTCTCTCACCGTGTCCAGGTCCGGCGAAGGTCTGCCGGTGTAGCCGATGCGCTCGAAGTAGGCGTCCAGGTCTGTTGTTGCTGCGTTCATACGGGCCTGTTCCTCTATGCCGATGAATGATGCGCGCAGCTTAGGACCTCAAGCATGGTTAAGGTCAAGAAAATTTTTTGTAGGGCCGAAGGCGCCGTGAATACCTGGAGCGGCAGGAGCGGCCCATGGCCGCGATCGATGTCAGAGGTACGTGGGGAGTCAGATCGCGGCCAACGGCCGCGCTCCTACAAAAAAGGCCCCGCGGGGCCTTCTTTGCTTAGGCGTTTTTCGCCTTGCTTTTTTCCTTGAACTGCCTGCGCCGGCGGTGAAGCACCGGCTCGGTATAGCCGTTCGGCTGGGCACAGCCCTCGAATACAAGCTCGCAGGCGGCCTGGAAGGCGATGCTGTCGTCATAGTTTGGCGACATGTCGCGGTAATCGGGATCGCCGGCATTCTGGCGGTCCACCACCGCGGCCATACGCTGCATGGTTTCCAGCACCTGCTGCCTGGTGACCACACCCTGCTTCAGCCAGTTGGCGATATGCTGGGAGGAGATGCGCAGGGTGGCCCTGTCTTCCATCAGGCCGACGTCGTTGATATCCGGCACCTTGGAGCAGCCGATGCCCTGCTCCACCCAGCGCACCACGTAACCGAGAATGCCCTGGGCATTGTTGTCCAGCTCGCGCTGGATTTCCTCGGCGCTCCAGTTGGGGTCCTCCGCCACCGGCACCGTAAGGATATCGTCCAGCTTGGCGTGCGGGCGGCCGGCCAGTTCCTGCTGGCGCTTGGCCACGTCCACCTTGTGGTAGTGCAGCGCATGCAGGGTCGCCGCCGTCGGCGACGGCACCCAGGCGGTGTTGGCGCCGGCCATCGGGTGGGCCAGCTTGGCGTGCATCATCGCCGCCATCTGGTCCGGAATCGGCCACATGCCCTTGCCGATCTGTGCCCTGCCCTTCAGTCCCGTGGCCAGGCCCACATCCACGTTCCAGTCCTCGTAGGCGGAGATCCACTTGGACTGTTTCATATCGCCCTTGCGGATCATCGGGCCGGCGAGCATCGAGGTGTGGATCTCGTCGCCGGTGCGATCGAGGAAGCCGGTATTGATAAAGACGACGCGCTCTTTGGCCGCGGCGATACAGGCCTTCAGGTTGACCGTGGTGCGCCGCTCCTCGTCCATGATGCCCATCTTCAGGGTGTTGCGCTCGAGGCCCAGGGCGTCCTCGATGCGGTCGAACAGCGTGTTGGCGAAGGCCACTTCCTCGGGGCCGTGCATCTTCGGCTTGACGATATAGATGCTGCCGCTGCGGGAATTTTTAATGGTTCCATTGCCGCGGATATCGTGCAGCGCGATCAGGCTGGTGATCATGCCGTCAAGGATGCCCTCGGGCACCTCGTTGCCGTCCTTGTCCAGCACCGCATCGTTGGTCATCAGGTGGCCGACGTTGCGGACAAACAGCAGGCTGCGGCCGGGCAGCGTCAGCGGGTTGCCGTTCGGGGTTGTGTATTGGCGGTCGGCGTTCAACCTGCGCTCGAAGGTCTTGTCGCCCTTGCTGATGGATTCCTTCAGGTCGCCTTTCATCAGGCCCAGCCAGTTGCGGTAGACGATCACCTTGTCCTCGGCGTCCACCGCGGCGACGGAATCCTCACAGTCCATGATGGTGGTCAGCGCGGATTCCAGCAGGATGTCCTTGATACCGGCAGTGTCCGTCTTGCCGATCGGGCTCTCGCGGTCTATCTGGATCTCGAAACGCAGGCCGTGTTGCCGCAGCAGAATTGCGCTGGGCTTTTCGATATCGCCGCGGTAGCCGGCAAACTGCTTGGATTTTTTCAGGGTGGCGATATCGCCGTTGCCCAGCTCAACCTCCAATAGCGAGCCGTTGATGCGGTACTCGACCGCGTCCTTGTGACTGCCGCAGGTCAGCGGTGCCGACTGGTCGAGGAAATCCCGCGCGTACTGGATCACCTTGGCGCCGCGCGCCGGGTTGTACTGGTCGCCTTTCTCGGCGCCACCCTCTTCGCTGATCACGTCGGTGCCGTAGAGGGCGTCATAGAGGCTGCCCCAGCGCGCATTGGCGGCGTTCAGCGCGTAGCGGGCGTTCATCACCGGAACCACCAGTTGCGGGCCGGCCATGGTGGCGATTTCCGCATCGACATTTTCCGTGGTCGCGGTGAAGTCCGCGGGCTCCTCCACCAGGTAGCCGATCTCGCGCAGGAAAACCTTGTATTTCTCCAGATCGCGGTAGGCGCCGGGATTGTCGCTGTACCAGCGGTCGATTTTTTCCTGGATCTGGTCGCGCTTTTCCAGCAGCGAGCGGTTCACCGGCGCCAGGTCGCGGACGATTTTTTCGAACTCGGCCCAGAAGGCATCGGCGCTGACCCCGGTGCCGGGAATCACTTCCTCGTTGACCAGTTTGTGCAGCGCTGATGCGATTTGCAGTTCGCCGATTTGGACTCGTTCCGTCATATCCGGGCCTCTCGCTGGTTGTGGGAACTCAATGGTTAGAGTTGCGGCATTCTATACAGCCGGCTGACCATATCGCTAATTTATAGGCAGAATTTCCGCTATTCACATTATGGATTTTTGCGCTGTGCGAACTGTAGGAGTGAGCCTTGTGTTCGCCCTTGTGTCCGGTGGCACAGGGCTCTGAGTTAGCTGCAGGCCTTCGCATCGACTTATTCATTCTTTTCGAGCCACAAATTCCCAATTCCTGGTCCCGATTAAAGCGCCCGGCCGATATCAAGAATCAAACGCCGCAACCAGCGGTGCGGCGCGCTCTGCTGCAGCAGCGGGCTCCAGGCCATCTTCAGCTCCAGCGGCGGTATCTCCAGCGGCGGGTCGCGGCGCACCACGCGGGGGTTGTCCCTGGCCAGCTGCGCCAGCCGTGTCGGCACGGTGACGATCAGGTCGCTCTGCTCCGCCAGCAGCATGGCCACCTGGTAGTGGCGGGTGAAGACGGCAATCTCGCGCTTTTCCCCCTGGCGGCCTATGGCCTCGTCCACCCAGCCGAGCCGCTGCACATCCTCCGGGTTGACCCCGACGCCGACCCCCATGCCGGTCTTGCTGACCCAGATATGCTGGGCCTGCAGGTAGCTGTGCAGATTGTAGTCCCCGAGGATGGGGTTATCGGTGCGCATCACACAGGAGAAGGAATCCCGCCACACCGTCGCCTGGTGGAAACTCTGGGGCATGCTGTCGAAACGGTTGATGACCATGTCCACCTTGCCCTGCTCCACGTCCACGAAGCTCACGTCGCTGGGGGTCATGATGTCCAGGCTGATACCTGGCGCCTGCTCCCGCAACTGGGTCAGCAGCGGTGGAATCAGTGTGGATTCGGCGTAGTCGCTGGCCATGATGCGGAAGGTGCGCCGCGCCTCGGCCGGCTCGAAGTCCCGGTTCGGCTGTATCACCCGGTCGATGGAGGCCAGCGCCTCGCGCACCATCGGCTGCAGCTCCAGGGCCCGCTCTGTGGGCATCATGCCCTCGCGGGTGCGCACCAGCAGGGGGTCGTCGAACAGCTCCCGCAGCCGCTTGAGGCCGTTACTCATCGCCGGCTGGGACAGGCCCAGGTAGTTGGCGGCACGGGTCACGTTGCGCTCCCGCAACAGCACATCCAGGTAGACCAGCAGGTTCAGGTCGGCTCTCTCGAGATTCATGGCATATTCGTCTGACTGATAGCGAAAATAAGATCAATAAATTAGGCAAATTATGCCAAACCCTCTAGCCTATGCAACAACAAATCGCAGCCATCATTCGAGGAAAGACAGCCATGCCCACCTATTCTCAAGAAATCGAAGCGGCAGCCAAGCTCTGTGATGCCAACGGGAGCTCCTGGAACGCCATCAACCCGGAGTCTGTGGCCCGTATGCGCCTGCAGAACAAGTTCAAGACCGGCCTGGATATCGCCAGGTACACCGCCGATATCATGCGCAGGGATATGGCGGCCTACGACCGGGACTGCACCAAGTACACCCAGTCCCTGGGATGCTGGCACGGCTTTATTGGCCAGCAGAAAATGATTTCCATCAAGAAGCATTTTGAAAACAACACCGACCGCCGCTACCTGTACCTGTCCGGCTGGATGGTGGCCGCCCTGCGCAGCGAATTCGGCCCCCTGCCGGACCAGTCCATGCACGAGAAGACCGCGGTCTCCGGTTTGATCGAAGAGCTGTACACCTTCCTGCGCCAGGCTGATGCACGCGAACTGGGCGGCCTGTTCCGCGAACTGGATGCGGCCCGCGAAGCCGGCGACAAGGCCGCGGAGAATGCAGTCATCGAGAAAATCGACAACCACGTAACGCACATAGTGCCGATCATCGCCGATATCGATGCGGGTTTCGGCAATGCGGAAGCCACCTACCTGCTGGCAAAGAGAATGATCGAGGCCGGCGCCTGCTGTATACAGATCGAAAACCAGGTATCCGACGAGAAGCAGTGCGGCCACCAGGACGGTAAAGTGACCGTTCCCCACGAGGACTTCCTGGCCAAGATACGCGCAGTTCGCTACGCCTTCCTCGAACTGGGCGTGGATAACGGTGTAATCGTCGCCCGTACCGATTCCCTGGGTGCCGGCCTGACCAAGCAGATCGCCGTCACCAAGGAGCCGGGCGACCTGGGTGATCAGTACAACTCTTTCCTGGACTGTGAAGAGGTAGCGCCGGGCGATCTGGCAAACGGCGATGTGATCATCAATCGTGACGGCAAGCTGCTGCGTCCGAAGCGCCTGGCTTCCAACCTGTTCCAGTTCCGCAAGGGTACCGGCGAGGCGCGCTGCGTCCTCGACAGCGTGACTTCCCTGCAGAACGGTGCAGACCTGATCTGGATCGAAACCGAGAAGCCCCACGTAGGCCAGATCGGCGCCATGATGGACGAGATTCGCAAGCAGGTTCCGAACGCGAAGCTGGTGTACAACAACAGCCCTTCCTTCAACTGGACCCTGAACTTCCGTCAGCAGGTATTCGATGCCTGGAAGGAAGAAGGCAAGGATGTCTCCGCGTACGACCGCGACAACCTGATGAGCGCCGAGTACGACGACTCCGAACTGTCCAGGGCGGCAGACGAGAAGATCCGCACCTTCCAGGCTGACGCCTCTCGCGAAGCCGGCATCTTCCACCACCTGATCACCCTGCCGACCTACCACACCGCGGCCCTGTCTACCGACAACCTGGCCAAGGAGTACTTCGGCGAAAAGGGCATGCTGGGTTACGTGGAAGGCGTGCAGCGCAAGGAGATCCGCCAGACAATCGCCTGCGTGAAGCACCAGAATATGGCCGGCTCCGACTTGGGCGACGACCACAAGGAGTACTTCTCCGGGGAGGCCGCGTTGAAAGCCGCGGGTAAAGACAACACCATGAACCAGTTCGGCTAAGGACAGCCGGCAAACAGGAGTTCACGCAGATCGAGAGTTGCCGACTCCTGCACTTCATTCACTCACTTCCGGGGCCACTTTGTGGCCCCTTTTTTTGCCCGGTCGAACCAGCCCCCTGTTGCCAGTAAGAGAGTCCTGGGCGGCCCTGCTACCGGGGGAAGTTTGCGGGACACGGGCTGGGCGCCTCCCTGAATACGTCCCTGTAGGCTTGGCCGCGAGGTGGCCCGGCCGCTCCAGGTATTCACGGCGCCTTTGGTCCCTCTCGCCGACAGTCCCGCAAACTTCCCTCGGCATCAGCACCTTCGCATCAGACTCTGGCATTCTTTTCCGAGTCCCGAGCCCCGAGTAGTTACTGCCAGGAATAGATGTCGCACGCAAATCATCTAGCCTTAGGGAATGAGGGTGTCTATTCGGCGGACTCTGTGGCCGCCTCGAGGGAACAGGGTATGACTACTGGCAACTACGACCGCAAGGTCGAAATCACAGCCATCGAGAAAGACTGGGCCGAGAACCCGCGTTGGAAAGGCGTGAAGCGCAACTACTCTGCCTCCGACGTGGTGCGCCTGCGCGGCTCCATCAAGCGCGAGAACACCATCGCCCAACGCGGCGCCGAGAAACTGTGGCAGCTGATCAACGAGGGCGGCCGGCCGCCCTTCCGTCCGGACAAGGACTTCGTCAACGCCATGGGCGCCCTGACCGGCGGCCAGGCGGTACAGCAGGTCAAGGCCGGCGTACAGGCCATCTACCTGTCCGGCTGGCAGGTCGCGGCCGACGCCAACACCTCCGAGACCATGTACCCGGACCAGTCCCTCTACCCGGTGGATTCCGTACCCACCGTGGTGCGCCGCATCAACAACGCCTTCGAGCGCGCCGACCAGATCCAGTGGAAGAGCGGTTTGAACCCGGGGGATGCCGGCTATATCGACTACTACGCGCCGATCGTGGCGGACGCCGAGGCCGGTTTCGGCGGCGTGCTGAACGCCTACGAGCTGATGAAGAGCATGATCCGCGCCGGCGCCTCCGGCGTGCACTTCGAGGACCAACTGGCGTCCGTGAAAAAGTGCGGTCACATGGGCGGCAAGGTGCTGGTACCGACCCAGGAAGCGGTGCAGAAGCTGATCGCCGCGCGCCTGGCCACCGACGTGGAAGGGGTGCCCACCATAGTGCTGGCGCGCACCGACGCCAATGCCGCCGACCTGCTGACCTCCGACTGCGACCCCTACGACGCCCCCTTCGTGACCGGCGAGCGCACCGCCGAGGGCTTCTACCGGGTCAGGGCCGGCATCGACCAGGCCATCGCCCGCGGTCTCGCCTACGCGCCCTACGCGGACCTGCTGTGGTGCGAGACCGCCACTCCCAACCTGGAGGAGGCGAAGAAGTTCGCCGAGGCCATCCACAGGGAGCACCCGGAGCAGCTGCTGTCCTACAACTGCTCGCCGTCCTTCAACTGGAAGAAGAACCTGGACGACGCCACCATCGCCAGGTTCCAGCGCGAACTGTCGGCCATGGGCTACAAGTTCCAGTTCATCACCCTGGCGGGTATCCACAACATGTGGAACGGCATGTTCAACCTGGCCTACGACTACGCCCGCGAGGACATGTCCGCCTACGTGCGCCTGCAGGAGAAGGAGTTCGCCGATGCCGAGAAGGGCTACACCTTCGTCGCCCACCAGCAGGAGGTGGGCACCGGCTACTTCGACGACATGACCAACGTCATCCAGGGCGGCCAGTCCTCCGTGACCGCACTGACCGGCTCCACCGAGGAAGAGCAGTTCAAGTAAGGCTCAATAGAGGCTTGAATATCCCTTTTTCACTCATTGTTCGGGCCGCTTTGCGGCCCTTTATGGGGCTCCCTTGCTCAGGCGCCCCGCAAGTAGATTTTCAGCAGCTCTGGAGCCTCGGCCTGTAGTGACTGACGCGCCGCCGTTTCCGGCTCTCCGAGGGCGCGCAAGGTCAGTAGCCGACGCACCGTGGCCGTCGCCTGGCCGCGCGGAGTGGGGAATTCCGCCCCCTCGAAGCGATGCGCCAGCCTTGGTTCACGCAGCAGCAGCCAGGGGGGGAAATGTTTCGCGGGCAGCTCCTCCGGCAGTTCACAGAAGTCCCGCCAGAGTCCCCGCAGAGTCCCCCGCAGAGTCCCCCGCAGAGTCCCCCGCAGAGGCCCCCGCAGAGTCCCCCGCAGAGGCCCCCGCAGAGGCCCCGCAGAGGCCCCGCAGAGGCCCGCAATCGCCCTCCGCCGATTCCTCGGCAAATTCGGCGCCGCCTCGAACAGGCGGCACCACACCAGCAGGGCCGACTCGCGCCTGTGACTGTGCCACAGGGCCGGCGCCGGCCAGTCGCTGTCAGGCCAGGGCCAGGTAGTCCCGGGGAAGGCTGTGCCCGCGGCGAAGGCGCTGTAGGAAACGGCTGGTCATGGAGAGAATTGGGCCGACGGGTGGGCGGGGGAGTATACAGGAGGGTGGCGGTGGCTTCTTCCTGCCTCGAAAGCAGTACCCCACCCGGCTCCGGCACAGGCCGGTTTTTTAAAAGATCTCAAACAGGTTCTAAGTTCGGCTAAGCGGATTTTGCCACGGGCCATCCGGCGTGTAGCCGATGGGGGCCAGCAGCTTCCAATCGATCCGGCGGCGCACAAGACGGACGAGATCCGGGCCCAGTTGTACCAAATAACGCCGCTCGTTATAGAAATTCGCATCAAAGGGTTCGAAATGGGCCCGGGTAACGCAACCGTCCCAAGCGGTGGGCAACACTATGCCCTCCACCACCGGGGGCTCGACTGAGGTCCGCTTGAGTCCGAAGTGTTCTGCCAGCCGGCACAGTACCTGTTCAGGGTTTTGCAGAAGTGCCTCGAAGGGAATCACCAGGGCCCTGTCCTTGTGTCGCCGAACCAGCGCCAGCCAATTGCTGTAGTTGCTGTTGAAAGACTCCAACGCGAACTCCAGGCGCTCTGCAAAGAAGGATGGCTCGCGAGATGGTCGCGGTAACCCCCAACCCCATTGCTTGAGACGGCTGCAGGCCCAGGCATAGGGGTCCTTGATGGACACCAGATATTGCAGACGCTCTTGCAACAAAGCCTGTTTGAGCTCGCCCTCAATTCTCGCCGAGTATGCCCGGCGGCGGGGATCGGGTGCCGTGCTCCCCTGGGCCGGCCGCCGGCGCCCCACCTCCTCCAACCAACCTGCGCCGCCAGCCGCCGCTGCGCACAGCTCCCCATGGCCCAGGGCTGTTTGGTGCTTGTCCCCCAGGCTGTGCATCAGTACCTCCAACCCAGTGAACTGTGTTGTAAGGATCAACCGCAACAGATTGGTGCCGGTGCGGCGCTCCCCGTACTGTTTTACGAAGCGGCGCATTCTCGAGATACCAAGGGGTGGATCAGTCCGGCCCAACGTTCGCAGATCTGGCTCCAGCGGTAGTCTTTGCGGAGCGCCCGGTGGTAGCAGCGCTTCTGCCGCTCTTGCAGCCAACGGCGGTCCCGATAGAGACGCTCCAGGGTAGCGGCGAGGTCAGAGGAGCTGACCTGGCCGCCCTGTAGCAGTCCGTTACTGTGCACCTTTGTGCGGCATGGCAATAAGTCTGCCGCGCCGCTCCATATCTCCCCGCAGGCGCTGTGGTCGGGCACTACCTGTGCGGCGGCGGTGGCCGCGTGCTCCAGGCTCACCAGCCCCCAACCTTCCCCCAGGGCGGTGTTTACCCCTAGATCGCAGGCGTTGTAGATCAGGTTCAGGCGGTCGCATCCCACCGCCGGGTGCTCTGCCGCGTCTGAGGAGAGTATCAATCGCTCCCCAATTCCGAGATCGGCCGCAACACGGCGCAGATCAACGCTTCCCCGGGGCTCCATATGCAGGTAGAGACGCAGGTCCGCAGGCTTGTCACGGGCAAACCTCGCAAAACCCTCCAGGGTGAGGTCGACCCGCTTGCGCGGCTGGTTGCGGTTGGCGTTCAGCACCCAGAAACCACGCCACAGGTCGGGTCGATACGGAAACAACCGGCGTCTGGCTTCCTCCCGCCGGGAGCAGCCAGCCGCGTCGCCGATGGGGAAAAAATCGCTTTCGGCAACGCCGTGGGGAATCACTTCCAGCCGGCGAAACGGCGGCGCGGCTTCAAGCTTGCGCCGGCGGGCACAGCCTATAAGAATCCCGCGGGCGAATTCCGTATAGGTAACCAGCGCATCCAGCTGCGCCAGGCCATCGATCACATCCGGCCGCAATATACCGCCGTCCACCGGTGTGTAGCCGATCAGGGGGCAGCGGTGCCTGGCGCGATGGGCAGCAGCAGCAAAGCGGGGAATAAACCAGGGGTCGTGGTATACCAATATCGCATCCGGGCGTATCAGGTCCGCCAGCTCGGCCAGGCGGCGTTCGGCGAAGACGTCGTGAACATGGGGGTTGTGGTGCAGCCGGTAGCGTCGGCCTGCCACGCATACATCCCCGGGGCATGGGCTGTCTATGGCGAGGACCTGGACTCGAAAGTGCGCTGCGAGGCCATCGGCCAGGGCGCGAGTCACCCGAGCGAAGCCGGTCGGTTGGGCGGCCTGGCCGACAATTAATAGAGTATCGGGCATGAATACCAGCTCGGACAAGGAATTTGCGCGCAGTGGGGGCGCCGGCCCCCACTGCGACGCCGTTCAGACGACGGGCTCTGCCTCCACCACAGCTGTTTCCGTCGCAGTCTCTTGTTCGATAAAGTGACTGTTGGCGTATAACAGGACCTCAGCAGTGGCATCGATATTCCCAACCGTCCAGGGGGCGTCCGCCCAGTCAGTGGTCATGGCGAAGCTCTCCACCGCATTGCCCGGCATCAGGCCCCGTTTGCCAATACACACGTAGGACACCATGCCCGGCGAACCGGTGAAACCGATGTATTTTCTCCAGCCCGACAGAGATGCACCACAGGAGGCCAACCAGGTGGCGAAGTCTTCGGAGGGGTAGTTCATCAGGTCCACGGCAAAAGCCGTCACTGCACAAATATAGTTGTCCTGGGACACACCGGTTATATCCCGCATGATCTCCGGGTATATCCGCTGTTCGCACTCGAGGCTCTCGTTATCCAGGTAGTAGATGTGGCTCATGATCACGTCAAGGGTGTCCGGATCGAACAGGGCTATCTGGAAGCCGCTAACCGGCACTACCACATCCTGGCCATTGCCCCAGTGCCACACGGTGGGCGACGGCGGGTTCACCGGCGGATTGGGCCTGATCACGTTTCCGCACATCAGGATACTCGACGAAGTGGTGAAGTTGCCCCCGTCGGGACCGTGCCCGGGTGTGTAGTCGGCGCGGGCGGTGCCCAACAGGGCGCCGTTGGTATAGGCCTCCAGGGCTTCGTTGACGGCTTCCGCCCTGTTTCCGGAAAAGAGCACTGATAGTGGACGCAGCTCAAAATTCACGACAGCCGGATTCTGCATCACCGACTGGGACCAGCTGTTGAATACATCGCTGTCGCTATCGCCATAACCCGGCGAGAGCGCGTTCAGGACACTGGTATCACCGCCGGATGCATCCACCTTGACGATACGACTATCGGCCCAGCTCTGTCCCAGCTGCTGCCATTCCGCCTCGGCCTCAGCTTTGGCGGAGTAAAATACCGCCTTGTATTCCAGGCTGACATCCGCTTCCACGGTGTATTCGCTGCTGCTGAAGGACTTCTCCACCGCGACGAAGTAATCCATACTGCCGCCGGCGATCACCTTACTGATAAAGTGGGTGCCGAACTTTCTAAACATGGCGAAAAAGTCGGCCTGGTTTTCCGGCGTGAATTCCGCCGGCAGATTCTGCACCGTCGGATCGTCGGTAAACTCCGGCGAGAGCCAGCTGGATGACTGGTCCTCGAGTATCAGCTGCCAGGCGGTGAAATCGGATTCAGATAAACCGTAGTAATAGGATTTATCGGTATTGAAGGTCTGCGAGTAAGCCATATTAAACTCGCCACTGAAGGCCCCGTAGGAAGCGCTGACCCCCGCCCTGGTGGAAAAGTAATTCTGGAACTGCTGGCGGGTAGTAAATACCTGGGTGCCGCCGGTGGTATGGGTGTATTCCACTACCGAGGTATTGTCCGGCACCTGGTAGCTGATACCGGTGGGTGGGTAAGTATATTCCGAGGCATCCTGATTGTGATGCACAAACAGCTTTGAAGTGATAGACGAAGTATCGTACTCGCCTAAAATATTAAATCCAAACCCCAGCACATCGGATCCGGGTATCGAGTTCATAACCTGCTCCTTGTTGTTGCAAGATCGGTAATCCCCCCGATTTAAAATAGCTACCTCGTTTTGTTATTCCGCCCTGGCCGGGAACTCAGGCTCCTCTTTGTGCGAGGTACGGTTTACTACCCTAATCACACGACACATATGCGACCCACTTCAGGCACGGGCAGCGCCAATACAGATGATGAGGAAACTCATTAAAAGACAAGTGGGCAGCCGAAAGAGTTGAGCGCACTACTGCCAACATGCAGGCCGACCACCATACCGTCGTCCCCCACGTAGGCCGATCCTGAGTCCCCGGCCTGAGAGATCGGTGCATCCAGTTGTACCTGGTTCTTGTACCAGACCCAGCCCCCAAAATCCGCCAACGTCACACGGAAGGTGAGACTCTGGATATGGGCGTGGCGCATCTCCCCGGTTTGCTTGCCCACCATACGCACTCGCTCGCCGAGGCGAGGGGCGCGTACGCCTGTGGGAGTCCCCAGGTAATAGATACTGGCCGCTCCGGCATCGGGCTCGATGTCGCACCAGGCGAGGTCGTGGGTATTGAACACCGGGTTGTTCTGGTTTTGGTTCTGATAGACGGTGACAGGTATATAGCTGGTAAGTTTTGCCAGGCTGTTGCCCAAATCGTCCACGGGCTGCCACACAGTACTACCGGCGGCGCCGTTGTCGGCGATGACGTGATTGTTGGTAAGAAGTCGATAGCGCCCGCCCCAGACGATATTGACCCCCAGGGTGCCAGTACCGTCAATGCCGCTGCCCTGGATCTGGAAGCCGCCGGGACAAGGCCTTTTCTTCTGATCCAGCACCTGGCTCTCGACAGGTCCGCTTTCCACCACATCGGTGGGCACCTGGACCACGTTCACGCCGCCGTCCCTGCGGGGCAGATGCAACTCCACCGAGGAAGGAATGGGAAAATCCCCTGCCCCGAGCTGGTTTGGAGTTTTCTTTTCGATGACGTGGACCACAATAGCCCAGTCTTCGGTTTGCTGGCCGCCCACCTCCTTGCGGCCGACATGCAGGCCGACAATGTTCGGCTTCGACAGCCAGGGGCTGACGGTTTCCAACAGCGGTTCCACATCCTGGCGGGTCAAACCCATGGGGTCACCTCCCTGGTATTTTGTTTGCGGTTAGCTGCTCAACTCGGCGCTTTCGAGTGCGCTGGCAGGAGCATCAGCTAAACCCAAAGCCGGCAAAAACACAATAAAAAAATACCCGAAAATTGCATTTTTATTGGTACGAAAACATGGTTTGATTTGATACTTGAAATTATTTTCCTATAAAGGTCGGTGGTCCACATGCCGCACACCAATTACTTCCGGTGGCATCGACTCAGTTGGCATCAATTCCGTTGCGCCGGTAGTAAGCGGCACACCCATCGCCCATTCGTGACCCCCGCCCCGTTCGGCCAAAAAAGGAGACCGGAATCATGCAGTTATCGCCGAATTGTACGTTGTTCAGTTTGTGCCTTGCGGCGCCATCTGTATTCGCCGCCCAGGCAAACATGAGTATCGTCAGTGACTGGGGGGCGGCGCCCAGGCTGAGATTTTCTTGCTCAATGATAAGCCGGCACCGCTTTCCGATTGGGCGGTGGAGCTCAACCTGGACGCCGAGATCACCCAGATCTGGAACGGCATCATGAATTCCCACTCGGGCAGTTACTATGTGGTGGGGCCGGCGGCTTACAACGGCACCATCGGTGTCGATGGCCAGGTCAGCATCGGCTTCCTGACCACTTGACCACTACAATCTCGATTTCAGGACCAGTTGACCGCTGAATTCTTGGGCGGTAACAGAGAACCGCAACAATTATCAGGTGGCTTATATCCGCCTGCTGTCCAAGTTTGTGCCGGAGAGGGGGAACTAGCGGGAGAGCCACTCAGGCAGGAATCGCCTTATGTTCCTGCAATCATATCGGGGCCGCTTTGCGGCCCTTATTTTGTTCCGCTGAAAAGAAGGCGCCGGACTGGTCTAGCCTATAAAGCATGGCTGACTATGTTTGGCGCATCCCATGCCTGATTCCGGCTGTATCCTGGTCCTGAACTGCGGTAGCTCCTCGCTGAAGTTTGCGCTGCTGGATACCGACAGCGGCGAACAGTACCTGGGCGGTATCGGTGAATCCCTCGGCACCGTGGAACCGCGACTGAAATGGGAGTACCGCGGGCACAGCCGGTGCCGCGGTCTCGACAGCGGCACCGGCCACGAAGCACTGGTCGAACTGCTGGTCGGGGACTTGCTGGAGGAGGTTCCCGAATTCAAGGCCAACCTTATCGCGGTCGGGCACCGGGTGGTGCACGGCGGTGAACATTTTGCCCGTTCGGTCCTGATCGACCAAGGAGTCATCAACGCGATCGAGGAGTGTTCGGCACTGGCCCCGCTGCACAACCCCGCCGGCCTGCAGGGGATTCGCGCGGCTGTGTCCGCCTTTCCGGCGCTGCCCCAGGTGGCGGTGTTCGACACCGCCTTTCACCGCACCCTTCCGGAGTGCGCCTATCTCTACGCCCTGCCCTACGCCCTCTACCGCGAGCAGCACATCCGCCGCTACGGCATGCACGGCATCAGCCATCGCTACGTGAGCGAGCGCGCGGCCGCGCTGCTCGGAAAACCGCTGCGGGAGACAAATATCATTTCTGCGCACCTGGGCAACGGCGCTTCGCTGGCTGCGGTGAAAAACGGTCGCAGCGTCGATACCAGCATGGGCCTGACGCCACTGGAAGGATTGGTCATGGGCACCCGCTGCGGCGACCTGGACGCGGGTATCCTGATACACTTGGCACGGTCGCTGGGTTTCGACATGGAACAGATCGACCGCCTTCTCAACTGCGAAAGCGGCCTGCTCGGTATCTCCGGACTCAGTAACGACTGCCGCGAGCTGGAGCGCGCCGCCGCCGACGGCCACCGCGGCGCAGCGCTGGCGCTGGAAATTTTCTGCTACCGCCTGGCCAAATACATCGCCGCCTATACGGTGCCACTGCAGCGGGTCGACGCTTTGGTATTCACCGGCGGCATCGGCGAGAACTCAACCCTGGTGCGCGGTCGGGTACTGCAGCAGTTGCCGCATCTGGGGTTTGTCCTCGACCGCAATCGCAACGAGCGAACCTGTGATGGTGCAGAGGGAAAGATCAGCGCCGAGGGCTGCGCCGTGGCCCTGGTGATCCCCACCAATGAGGAGTGGATCATCGCGCGGGATGCGGCCGAGCTGGCGAGAGCGCGGGGCTAGTGTCGTGTCGCGCACCATCATGGTGATCCCCCTCGGTGCCCGCGTCGGCATCACTTCCGTCACCCTGGGAATCATTCGCGCGCTGGAGCGCAACGGGGTCAGCGCGGGCTTCTTCAAGCCGATTACCGAAGCCCCCGGCGGCGAGCGCTCGACGGAAATACTGCGCAAGGTGTCGTCCCTGGATATTCCGAACGCCTTCGGCAACCAGCATGTGGAGGCGATGATTTCCAGGGGCCAGATGGCCGAACTGCTGGAGGAAATACTGGCCCGCTTCAGCAAAGTCGCCGGCAGCGCGGATGTGATCATCGTAGAGGGGCTGCCGCCGAGTGCGGAGAACCACTACGCGGGTAACCTCAACTCCCAACTGGCAAAGGCCCTGGACGCGGAACTGGTGCTGGTGGCGTCGCCCCAGCGCGACTCCGCCCTGCAGTTAAAGGAGCGGCTGGAATACGCCGCCGCCGAATTCGGCGGCCGCGTCTCGAAACGGGTGGTGGGCTGTATCATCAACAAGGTGGGGGCGCCGCCGCAGCTGCCCGATGCGCCCGGTGCCGATATCACCGGCGTCTTCGAGGGCCCGCAACGGCGCCGCGGCGACCTGGACATCCAAGCGCTCTATGGCGAGAGCCCGTTGCGCATCGTCGGCGCAATTCCCTGGGAGGCGGAACTACTGGCGCCGCGGGCGCGGGACCTGGCGGATCATTTCGATGCCGAGATCGTCAATTACGGCGAACTGGAAAGCCGTCGCCTGCGCAGTATCACCTTCTGCTCCCGCTCACTCGGCAACATGGTCTACCACTTTACCCCGGGCGCCATGCTGGTGACATCCGGCGACAGGCCGGACGTGATAGTGGCCGCCTGCCTGGCGGCGATGAACGGCGTCGGAATCGGCTGCCTGCTGTTGACCGGCGGCTACCGGCTGGAGCCGATGGTGCACAGGCTCTGCGCGCCGGCACTGGAGACCGGACTGCCGGTGATGCTGGTGCACAGGAATACCTGGCAGACCGCACTGCAGCTGCAGTCGTTCAACAACAAGACCCCCGCCGACGACCCGGAGCGCATCGAGCGGGTGCAGGATTTTATCGCCGGCCACCTGGACAGCCGCTGGCTGGCATCCCTCGGCGAGGCGTCCACCAGACCCAAACGCCTGTCGCCACCGGCATTCCGCTACTACCTGAGTGAACGGGCGCGCGCCGCCAACAAACGCATAGTGCTGCCGGAGGGCGAAGAGCCGCGCACGATACGCGCCGCGCTGACCTGTGCCGAGCGAGGCATCGCGCGGCCGTTACTGCTCGGCTCAGCGCGGGACATTCACCGGGTGGTGGAACAGCAGGGGCTGCAGCTGGGTGACAAGGTGGAGATCATCGAGCCGGCCAGTGTGCGGGAAAAGTACGTCAAGCCGATGGTGGCCCTGCGCCGGGCCAAGGGGCTGACCGAAGTGGTGGCCCGCGAGCAGCTACAGGACAATGTGGTGCTGGGCACCATGATGCTGGCCCAGGGCGAGGTGGACGGCCTGGTATCCGGCGCCGTACACACCACCGCCAACACCGTCCGCCCGGCGTTGCAACTGATCAAGACGGCGCCGGGTGCCAAGCTGGTGTCCTCGGTATTCTTCATGCTGCTGCCGGAGCAGGTGCTGGTTTACGGCGACTGCGCCATCAACCCGGATCCGGATGCGGAGGAACTGGCGGAGATAGCGATACAGTCGGCGGACTCGGCGGAATACTTCGGCATTGAGCCGCGGGTGGCGATGATCAGCTATTCCACCGGCAGTTCCGGCTCCGGCTCGGACGTGGAGAAGGTGCGCGAAGCCACGCGGCTGGCGCGGAACAAACGCCCCGACCTGGTGATCGACGGGCCGTTGCAGTACGACGCGGCGGTGATGGAAAACGTGGCGCAGGAGAAAGCTCCCGGCAGTTCGGTGGCCGGTCGCGCGACGGTGTTGATTTTTCCCGACCTGAACACCGGCAACACCACCTACAAGGCGGTGCAACGCAGCGCGGACCTGGTCAGCATAGGCCCGATGCTGCAGGGGCTTAACAAGCCGGTCAACGACCTCTCCCGCGGCGCGCTGGTCGACGACATTGTTTACACCATCGCCCTGACCGCCATCCAGGCCGCATGATAGAAAGCTCCGATCGCTCGCTCAATCCCACCGCAGCGGCCGGCGCCGGTCGACATACCGGCGTAGCGCCCCCGCCACTGTATAGGCCTCCAGGCGGTGTTCGAAGGTATCGGTGCGTTCGAATTCCATCCGCTCCAGGCAGCGGTGTATCCAGGCGTTCCCTTCTGAGTGATCCTTCCAGGCGCGGCGCCCCTCCCGGACCAGCGGCAGTATCTTCCACCATTTTTTGCTGCCGGCCTTCAGCTGCTTCAGGGCTATGGCGAGCAGCGCCTCCTCGTCGGTAAAGTCGCTGCCCAGCGGGAAATAGGGCAGCAGCTGCAGGCGCTTCTCTTCATTGAAGGCCGCGTCAATCCTATCCGGTGTATTGGCAGTGAATTCCAGTGGAATCGCGTAATCCTTCTCCACCTTGCCTGCGCTCTTGGCCTTTTCCAGCAGTCCCCCCTGGAACTGGGAGTCGCAGATACACAGCATCGCCGTCATCACATCGCGGTCGGATTTGCCGCGCAGGTCGGCGACGCCGTATTCGGTGACGACAATATCGCGCAGGTGCCGGGGGATGGTGCAGTGGGGATACTCCCAGACGATATTGCTCTTGCGCTCGCCGTCGCTGAGGCGCGTGCTTGGCAGGGCGATAATCGAGCGACCGCCGGGCAGCTCGTGGGCCTGGGCGACGAAGTTGTACTGGCCCCCTACCCCGCTGACCACCTGGTTGTCCGCCAGACCGTCGGAGATGACCGCGCCGCTCAGGGTCACCATCATCGCCGAGTTCACAAAACGTGCCTTCTGCCGCTGGGCAACTTTCAGCTCGCGCATTCCCTGCAGGTCGTTGATAAAGTCGATGGACGTCATGCTGATGCCGGCCTGTTCGTCCTCCGGCAGTTCGCGCAGCTCCCGGTACATGAATTCGGGACCGAGATAGAAGCCGCCGTGCAGCCAGGTGCCGCCGCGCAGTTTTTTGTTCAGGCAACTGCCGAGCAGGCGCCGGCGCCCGTGCTCGCTGTGCAGGTCGCACTCCTCCTCTTCCCCCTGGGGGTTCAGCAGCTTGTGCCCGCGCCAGCTGTAGCTGGGATCGACAATGCCGAGCTGCTGCAGCAGTTGAGTATCCGTCGGCGTCAGCGGGCAGTGGATACGGCCGCAGTTCTTCAGCGCCAGCAGTATCTCCTCGTTGACCGTGGTGGAGATCTCGTCGCTGTCCAGCAGCCGCTGCAGGGCCGCATCCGGGTAGACTTCCCGCTTCAGCACCCCCGCGCGGCGCAGGTGCAGGAAGCCCGGCGGCACCATTTCACTGGCGCCGTAGAGCCCCCGGCGGAAGAGCTCCAGTTGCGGCGGCAGCTTCTGGCGCAGTTGCAGCGAGTCGTCACTGGTCAGGTCGCGCACCATATTGCGGTATTCGTCATTGTCCGTCTGCCGCAGGCGCAGCGCGTGGCAGATGGCATCACCGAGGGCGCCAATGCCCACCTGCAGCGTGCCGCCGTCGGCCACCAGGCTGGCGATATGGAAAGCCAGGGCATAATCGGTGAAACCGACCGGCAGCGAAGGTGCCGGAAACAGCGGCGTGTCGAAGGTTTCGCCCTCGAGCATAAAGGCGAATTCGCTCGACGGAACTTCCGCGTCGCCGCCCAGATAGGGCAGCTGTGGGTTGGCCTCCCCCACCAGCAGCAGTTGGTAGTTTTCCCGCTCGCGCGCCAGTTTCAGTACTGGAATCGTCAGGTCCGGATTGCAGCTGAGGCTGTAACTGTCGCTCCCGGCATTTGGCGCCACCATCTGCGCAATCACATTGACGCCGCGGTCCAGCAGGTCCCGCGGCACATGGGTGTAATTGGAACTCACATAGCTCTGCTGGGCCGGGCCATTGCCCAGGTAGCTGCCGGGCTGCATAAAGAATTCGCATACCTCGATATTGTCCGGCAGTATCCCCTTGTGCCGCGCCGGCGTGTAGCCCAGGTCCCGATAGCGGTTGTAGAGGCGGTCCAGAAGCGGCTGTACGAAGCGGCGAGCAAGTTCGCCGTGGCCGATGGGCCGCTCCAGGGTAAGCGCGGTAAAAATGGTCAGGGAGATGGAGGGATCGGCGGCAGCGCGGGCGTAGAGGGCGTTGGCGAAATGATTGGCCTTGCCGACGCCCAGTGGCAGCCCGAGCACTATGCGCTTGCCCACTTTCTCCAACACCGCGTCCACGCACTTTTCGGCGCAGTCGAAGTATTGGGTTTTTTCGTCGGAATTCAGTGCCACCGGATGGAACCCTCTTCCCCGGCCCCTCTTCCGCAAGCGGGAGAGGGGAGCTTGTTACGGGGCTTTGCCGAGATGATCGAAGTGATCCACCTGGATCGCCATATCCACCGCGTCGGCGGCGTCCCGCAACTGCTCGGCCTCCTCTTCGTTGATCAGCTTTTTCTCCAGTCCCTCGTCGATGCTCTGGCGATTGAGGGTGCGGATGCCGCCTTTCTTCAGCTTGTCCCTGGCCTCCTCTGTGGCACAGACCTTGTTGAAGGCCTGTTCCACCAGGTCGACGCCGTCGCCGGGGTTGCCGAGGAAGACGCCCCTGGTCAGGCGATCGCGGGTATCCGACGGCTCCATCAGCAGTTCTGCGCAGGCCTGCGCCTGGCGGTCCGACGCGGGGTTGATACTGTGGCCCCAGGGCATGGTGAGGAAATGCATCAGTTGGCCGAGGAAGCGGTGCGGGAAGTTCTGGAACACCTCCAGCAGGCTGGCCTCGATCCGGTGCAGGCCGGCGCGCATCGCGAACTCCAGCAGCGGCCTGTCCTCCTTCGGGCTGCCGTCGTCCTTGAAGCGCTTCAGGGTGCAGCTGAGCAGGTACAGATCGCTCAGTACGTCACCGAGACGCGCGGAGATCTGTTCCTTGCGTTTCAGTTCGCCACCGAGGGACATCAGTGCCATTTCCGTCACCAGGGTCAGCACCGCCGAATAGCGGTTCAGCTGTCGGTAGTACTTGGCCGCCTTGCCCACGCCCCGGGGACTGCTGGCAAAGAGCCCACCAGTCCAGCCGTGAAAGAAGGCGCGGGCGAAGGTCTTGAACTGGAACCACATATGCTTGGGCAACAGCTTGTCCAGCGCCTCTGTGCCCGCTTCCGTATCGGGATTCTCCGCCGCCATCATCTCCTCGAGCAGGTAGGGGTGGCAGCGGATGGCGCCCTGGCCGAAGATCATCAGGCTGCGGGTGAGGATATTGGCCCCCTCCACGGTGATGGCCACTGGTACGGCGCGGTAGACATTGCCGATATAGTTGAGCGGGCCGTCCATGATCGCCTTGCCGGCGTGGATATCCATCGCGTCGTTGATCGCCTGGCGCAACCCCTGGGTGGCGTGGAATTTCATGATCGCGGAAATCACCGCCGGCTTGCGCCCCTCGTCGAGGGCGCGGGTGGTGGTCTTGTGGGCGCTGTCGAGTACATAGGCAATTGACGCTATCTCCGCCAGGCGCCGCTGCACTCCCTCGAACTTGCCGATGGGAATACTGAACTGCTCGCGGATGCGCGCATAGGCGCCGGTGGTGCGCGCCGCCATCTTGGCACCGCCGGTGGAGAGGGACGGTAGCGAGATGCCCCGCCCCGCGGCCAGGGCGCTCATCAGCATATGCCAGCCGCGGCCGACATTCTCCCGGCCACCGATGATCCACTCCATGGGCACGAATACATCCTTGCCCCAGTTGGGCCCGTTCTGGAAGGCCTGCATGGCCGGCAGGTGGCGCTGGCCTATGGTGACCCCCTCGGTATCCGTCGGTACCAGGGCCACGGTGATACCCAGCTCTTCCTTGTCGCCGAGGAGTTGGTCCGGGTCGTAGAGCTTGAAGGCCAGGCCGAGAATGGTGGCCACCGGCCCCAGGGTGATATAGCGCTTGTGCCAGTTGACCCGCATGCCGAGGGTCTTCTCTCCCTTGTACTCCCCGTAGCAGACCACGCCCCTGTCCACCATGGCGGCGGCGTCCGAGCCAGCCTCGGGGCTGGTCAATCCGAAGCAGGGGATTTCGCGGCCGTCCGCCAGTCGCGGCAGGTAATAGTCCTTCTGCTCGTCGGTGCCGTGGGCCAGCAGCAGTTCGCCGGGACCGAGGGAGTTGGGCACCATCACGGTGACGCCGACGCAGGTACTGCGGGTGGAGATCTTGGTGACTATCTCCGCGTGGGCCGTGGGGGAGAAACCCAGGCCGCCGTATTCCTTGGGGATGATGATGCCGAAGAAGCGCTCCTTCTTCAGGTGGTCCCAGATATCCTTCGGAATGCAACGGTCCTCGAAGGTGATCTTCCAGTCGTCCACCATCCGGCACAGTTCCTCGACCGGACCGTCGAGGAACGCCTGCTCTTCCTCGCTCAGTTTCGGCGGCCCCATGCTGAGCAGCTGCTCCCAATCCGGCTTGCCGGACAGCAACTGGGCATCCCACCACACCTCGCCGGCCTCCATTGCCTCCCGTTCCGTTTCGGAGATGGGCGGCAGGATGTTTTTAATCAGTTTGAGAAGCGGGGCGGTTATCCATTTTTTGCGCAGGTCGCTCATTTTCACCATCCATGTGACAGATTGCCGCAGTGCAAGGAATAATGCGCCGCGAAAGGCTGGCAGGCATCAGCAGACAATGATAGGTGACGAATTCAAGCGAATGCCAGCGCGCCGATACCGGTAAAGATAATCAGCGCCGCAATCAACCGACGCAGGGAGAAGTGCTCGCCGAGCAGATAGACGGAGATCACCGACGCGAAGAGAATGCTGGCCTCCCGGGTTGCGGCCACAGCGGCGACGGGCATCACCGATGTGGCCCAGAGGGCTACGGCGAAACCACCGGTGGCCAATACCCCGGATGCGGAGCCGCGCAGGAGGTTGGAACGGGCGAAGGCGAAGCCGCGCAGCGGCTGGGTCAGCAGCACCGCAAGCAGAATACCGGCGCCGGACAATATCTCCAGCCAGGCGACATAGCTCAGCGGGTTGGCCACGGCGCGCACGCCGGCGGCACCCAGTGTGGTATAGCCGGTGATGGCGACGCCGGTACCCAGGGACAGCAGTATCCCCGCCCGCGACACCCGCAGTTCCTTCAGGATCAAGGCAAAGATACCGCAACTCACCAGCAGCACCCCGGTCAACTGCAGCGGCAGCAGGGACTCATCCAGGAACAGCAGTGCCGCCAGAGCCACCAGCAGCGGCGTGACGCCGCGGGCTATGGGATAGGCCGTGCCGTAATCCAGGGCGCGATAGGAGCGGGTCAGCAGGAAGAAGTAGAGGTACTGGAACAGGGCGCCGCCCAGCAGGAATCTCACGGCTTCCGGCTCCGGCAGTGGCAGGTGCGTCGCGAGTAGTATGCCGATCAGGAGACCGACGCTGCGGATCATCGCCAGCTGCAGAAACCCCTCTGCGCTGTGTTTGACCACCGCGTTCCATGCGGCGTGGGCCAGCGCCGAGAGCAGGACCAGCCCGTAGATGAGTGATTCCGGTACTACCAAGTTCTAATGCTCAACTTTTCTGGTCTCGGCGCCGGTTTACCTCTCGGACAGGGAGCCGTCAGATCAGGGCCTGCGGGGAAACGATAACGCCGTTATTGTCTGCGTACAGATATTCGCCAGGGCGGAAGGTCACCCCGCCAAAAGTCACGGCCAGATTCTTCTCGCCGATCCCTTTTTTGTCGGTCTTCATCGGGTGAGTTCCGAGCGCCTGTACCCCTAACTCTAGTCCAGAAATGGCATCCACATCGCGGATGCAGCCATACATTATGATGCCCTCCCAGCCGTTGGCGCAGGCTTTTTCCGCAAGCATATCGCCGAGACAGGCGCGGCGCATGGAACCGCCGGCGTCCACCACCAGTACCTTGCCCCTGCCCTCCTCCGCCACCAGTTCGCGCACCAGGGAGTTGTCCTCGAAGCACTTGATGGTCACTATCCGTCCGCCGAAACGCTCGCGCCCGCCGTAGTTGATAAACATCGGCTCCACCGCCTGCACCAGTTCCGGGTGGGCGTCGCAGAGATCGGGAGTGGAAATTGCCATGGGTTCCCTCTTGGAATGGATTTGTCACCGGAAGGTGATAATAGCGATTCCCTCGGCGAGCTGCAGTCTGATAAGGCAATACCGGGTATCATCCCTATGGATAACACCCGGTATCAAAGAAATTTTGTTCTGTTTAGTAAGTGACCCTGACCGGTGTACCGACACGGACGTGTTGAAAGAACTTCTGTGCCATATGTGGCGGCATGCGCACGCAGCCGTGAGAGGCTGGATAATTGGGCACATGGCCGGAAGCGTGCAGGCCGATACCGCCATTGAAGCGAATATAGTTATTCATCTTGGCACCGCGATAGTAGGTACCCGGCGGGCGGCGGTGCTTGCGCGTGTTGACGTCCGCCTTGACGACGCGGCCGGTCCTTGCATCCACAAAGCTGCCGTAGATGGTGGATCTGTGGTGCGGATGTTTGGACAAAACCCGGAAGTGCCCCGGGCGCGTGCTGTAGCCTTTCTTGCCGGAAGAAACCTTGGAAACACCGATCAGCCTGCCGCCCTTGTAGAAGTAGGCGCGCTGCTCGCTGAGGTTGATCCTGATCGATGGCGATCCGGAAGAATTAAACGCGGCCTCGTCATCGAACCAATTGACGCCCCGGGGATTGGCCCAGGCGGATGGGACTCCCAGTAGTGCAACCAGAAGAAATACCAGACTGGCGTATAGCGATGGGCTCCTGTTTCGTCTGTTCGAGTACATAGCTCACCTCAAATACTCTCCGTTGCAAGACTAATTCGATTTTATTGAGAGAGATGGGGCTGCTTAGATTGAATTATTCTCTGCGAAAACAGTGTTATTGGGATGGAGCTTGAACTTAGCGTGCGGCCGGAGGGTCGGCCACAGAAATGGCAGGATAAAATCGGGCAATTTCTATATATCTCTGCAACAGGAATCTACAAAACAGCCCGGCGGTATTGTGCAATCTGTGTGATTATCCGAAATGACAAAGACAAGGTTGAAGAGAAAAAGCGGCCCCAGGGGGACCGCTTTTGCCGAAATATCAGCCTTCTTCATTGGCAAGGAATAGCCAGGTATCGACAGCCGTGTCCGGGTTCAGGGAAACACTGTCTATCCCCTCGTCCATCAGCCAGCGGGCGAAATCCTTGTGGTCCGACGGGCCCTGGCCACAGATACCCACGTATTTACCCGCCTTCTTGCACGCCTGGATGGCGCGGGACAGCAGCGCCTTCACCGCCGGGTTGCGCTCGTCGAACAGGTCCGCCACCAGGCCGGAATCCCGGTCCAGGCCCAGGGTCAGCTGGGTCAGGTCGTTGGAGCCGATGGAGAAGCCGTCGAAGTGCTGCAGGAACTCCTCCGCCAGCAGGGCATTGGACGGCAGTTCGCACATCATGATGATTTTCAGCCCGCCCTCGCCGCGCACCAGACCGTTCTGCGCCAACAGATCGATGACTTCCGCGGCCTCCTCCGGCGTGCGCACGAAAGGCACCATGATCTCGACGTTGGTGAGCCCCATTTCGTCGCGCACCTTCTTCAGTGCACGGCATTCCAGTGCGAAGCACTGGCGGAAATCCGCCGAGCGGTAGCGGGCTGCCCCGCGGAAGCCGAGCATCGGGTTCTCCTCGCTGGGCTCGTACAGCTGGCCGCCCACCAGGTGGGCGTATTCATTGGACTTGAAGTCCGACAGGCGCACGATAACCCGGTTCGGTGCAAAGGCCGCGGCCAGGGTGGCGATGCCCTCCACCAGCTTCTCGACAATGAAATCCTCCGGGGAGGCGTAGCCGCCGATGCGCTCGCGGATATCCCGCTGCAGATCCTCCGGCAGGCTGTGCAATTCCAGCAGCGCCTTGGGATGAATGCCGATCATGCGGTTCAGGATAAATTCCAACCGCGCCAGGCCGACTCCCTGGTTGGGGATATGGCTGAAGGCAAAGGCGCGGTCCGGGTTGCCCACATTCAACATGATCTTGAACGGCAGCTCCGGCATTTCGCTGACTTCTGTCTCCTCGCGCTCGAAGTTCAGTTCGCCGGCCATCACGAAACCGGTATCGCCCTCGGCACAGGAAACTGTCACCGGCGTGCCACTGGCCAGTTTTTCCGTCGCATCGCCGCAGCCGACCACTGCGGGAATGCCCAGTTCGCGGGCGATAATCGCCGCGTGGCAGGTGCGGCCGCCGCGGTTGGTGACAATGGCGCTGGCCTTTTTCAATACCGGCTCCCAGTCCGGGTCGGTCATATCGGTGACCAGCACCTCGCCGTCCTGCATCGCCGCCATATCCTCGACGGACTCCAGCACCCGCACCACGCCCGCGCCGATGCGCTGGCCGATGGCACGGCCCTCACAGAGCACCTCGCCTCTTTCCCGCAAATGGTAGCGCTCGATACTGTTGCCTCCATCGCGGGAGCGGACGGTTTCAGGGCGCGCCTGTACGATGAACAGTTCGCCGGTGTCGCCGTCCTTGGCCCACTCGATATCCATCGGGCGACCGTAGTGCTCCTCGATCCTGCGCGCCTGCAGCGCCAGGCTGGTCAGCTCCTCTTCGGACAGTGCAAAGCGCAGGCGGTCCTCCTCCGGCACCGACACGGTCTTGACCGAGCGGCCGCAGTCGCCGCTCTGGTCGTAGACCATCTTGATCGCCTTGCTGCCGCGGTTGCGGCGCAGTATCGCCGGGCGGCCGGCGTCCAGGGCCGGCTTGTACAGGTAGAACTCGTCCGGGTTCACAGCGCCCTGCACCACGGTTTCACCCAGGCCGAAGGCGGCGGTGATGAAGATCACATCGCGGAAGCCGCTCTCGGTATCCAGGGTGAACATCACCCCGGCGGCACCCGTCTCGCTGCGCACCATATGCTGTATGCCCGCGGAAAGGGCCACGCCGGCGTGGGCGTAGCCCGTGTGCACCCGGTAGGCGATGGCGCGGTCGTTGTAGAGGGAGGCGAACACCTCGTGCACCGCCTGCAGTACCGCGTCTATGCCGCGGATATTCAGGAAGGTCTCCTGCTGGCCGGCGAAGGAGGCGTCCGGCAGGTCCTCGGCGGTCGCCGAGGAGCGCACGGCCACGGCGGTCTCACCGCCGCCCAGGGCCTCGTAGCCCTCGCGGATCTCCCGCTCCAGCTGTGCCGGGAAAGGCGTATTCAGTATCCAGCCGCGGATCTCCTCACCGGCCTTCGCCAGCGCGGTCACGTCGGCCACGTCCAGCTCGAGTAGCCGCTCGGCGATACGCGACTCCAGGTTCTCGTGGGCCAGGAAAGCGCGGAAGGCCTCCGCCGTGGTGGCAAAACCGCCAGGCACTCTGACGCCGGCACCGGCCAGGGAGGAGATCATCTCGCCGAGCGACGCGTTCTTACCGCCGACCTTGTCGACATCCCCCATGCCCAGTTGTGCGAATTCGATGGTGAAGTTCGTCAAGTGAAGGCCCTCTGCAGCAGGAATTGAGGGCGCCGATTATAAGGATGGAGCTTGTAAAAAATAGCCCGCAGAAAACGATCGAAATGTTGTAAATTTTCTACAAGAATGGGGCGGCGACACATTTGGGGAAAAGGTGTAGGGTGGATAAGCGCTAAGCGCATCCACCAAAATCGGCACCGGAATCAGTGGATGCGCTTAGCGCTTATCCACCCTACAGAACTCGGCG
The DNA here is from genome assembly GCF_059834885.1 of Microbulbifer sp. SE14. Lineage (NCBI taxonomy): Bacteria > Pseudomonadati > Pseudomonadota > Gammaproteobacteria > Cellvibrionales > Microbulbiferaceae > Microbulbifer > Microbulbifer sp. SE14. The sequence continues at coordinate 137,909 of NZ_JCBAJA010000008.1, forward strand.
GGATCGATTTGGTAGCAGAATGGCAAAAGACAAGCGCACCGCATTTTTTATTTCCGACGGCACCGGCCTGACGGTGGAGGCCATCGGCCACAGCCTTCTGGCGCAGTTTCGCGACCAGCAGGTGGAACAGGTCACCCTGCCCTACATAGATTCCACCGAAAAGATACAGCAGGTCCTGACCAGGATTGAACGGGCGGCGGCGGAGTCCGGACTGCAGCCGATTATCATTACCAGCATCGTCTCCGACCAGATCCGCCAGCAACTGCACCGCAGTTCGGCGTTGATGCTGGATGTGTTCGAGAGTTACCTGGCCCCCCTGGCCAAACTGTTCGGCAGCGGGCCCTCCCAGGCCGTGGGTATATCCCACGGCATCGCCAACGACCGCCGCTACAGCGAGCGCATAGACGCGGTGCACTTTGCGATGGACAACGACGACGGCCGCCGGGTGCGCGAGTTCGAGCGCGCCGATGTCATTCTTGTCGGCGTGTCCCGCTCCGGCAAGACCCCCACCTGCCTCTACCTGGCACTGCAGTTCGGCCTGCGCGCGGCCAACTACCCGATCACCGAAGAGGATATGGATTCCACCGCGCTGCCGAAAATCCTGCGCCCCTATCGCGACAAGCTGTTCGGCCTGACCATAGATCCGCGCCGGTTGATGCAGATCCGCCAGGAGCGCCGAGCCAATAGCCGCTACGCTTCAATGGAACAGTGCGAGTTCGAGGTGCGGCAGGTGGAGCAGATGCTGCGACGGGCGCAGGTGCCCTTCCTCAATGCGACACAGCTGTCGGTAGAGGAACTGGCCACGCGGCTGATGTCCCAGGCTGGCATCGAGCGGCGAATCGATTGAGTGGCTGGTGATCAGTGTGCAGTGGTAAGCAGCTCATGAATTGCCGGGGGCTTTCCTTGCGGTTGCCAAGCGTGTAGGGTGCCGGTCCCGCGATTGCCGCCGAATGAAATGAAAATCGTCTCCCTGCCCTACTCCATCAACACCGCCGTGGCCTTCCAGGCCATCGCCGATCTGCCCGCGCCCGTTTGGCTGGACAGCGGCCGGCCACTGGCGCCCGGTGGCCGCTACGACATTGTCAGCGCGGACCCGATCCAGACGCTGAGACTGGAAGCGGACAGCGAAGACCCATTTGTGCAGCTGGGCGACCTGTTGTGCGAACTCTGCCCCCAGGACAGCGACGCCCAGTTGCCCTTCTGCGGCGGCGTCATCGGTTACGCCGGCTACGAGCTCGGCATGCGGGGCAATTTTCTGCCGATCGACCAGCGCCCGACCGGCCTGCCGGCGGGCTTCTTCGGTCTCTATAGCTGGGCGCTGATCGTCGATCACCAGTTGGGCGCCAGCCACCTGGTATTCCACCCGGCCTGCACCCGGGTGCAGATGCGCGACCTCGTGGCGCGTTTTACTTCCGTGCGCTGGCAAACAGAGCCGCGCCAGGGCGAGTTCAGGCTGTTGTCCGCCTTCGAGCACGAGTTCGAGCCGGACGAGTATCGGGCCAGGATCGCCAGAGTGCTGGACTACATCGCCGCCGGCGACATCTACCAGGCCAACTTCACCCAGCGCTTTTCCGCCGACTACGAAGGCGACCTCTTCGCCGCCTACCTGGCCCTGCGCAACCGCGTCGCCGGCCCCTTCTCTGCCTATATGGCCCTGGCCGAGGGCAACCTGCTGAGCCTGTCGCCGGAGCGCTTTGTCCTGGCCGACGGCAGCAGCCTGCAGACGGAGCCGATCAAGGGTACCGCCGCGAGGAGCGCGGACCCCGCCGAGGACGTGCGCGCCGCGGCGACGCTGCAGCAGAGCGCCAAGGACAGGGCGGAAAACCTGATGATCGTGGACCTGTTGCGCAACGACTTCGGCAAGCTGTGCCGGCGCGGCAGCGTCCGGGTGCCGCAGCTGTTCCAACTGGCCAGTTTCGCCAATGTGCACCATCTGGTGAGCACCATTACCGGGGAGTTGCCGGAGGAGCACAGCTTCGCCGAGCTGCTCGGGGCCTGCTTTCCCGGCGGCTCCATCACCGGCGCACCCAAGCGGCGCGCCATGCAGATCATCCGCGAGCTGGAGCTTAGCCCACGCGGCGCCTACTGCGGCAGCGTCGGGTATATCAGCAGCTGCGGCCGCGCCGACACCAATATTGCCATCCGCACCTTCGCCGCCAGCGACGGCCGCATCACCTGTGCTGCCGGCGGCGGCATAGTCGCGGATTCGGATCCGGCCGCCGAGTACGAGGAGTGCCTGGCCAAGGTGCGGTTGCTGCTGCAGACGGTCGAGCAGTTCCTGGCCTGATTTCTCTTCTTTCTGTAGGAGCGAGCCCATGGCCGCAATCGATCTTTCCGGGCTCTCCGGAATCCGATCGCGGCCATGGGCCACTCCTACAGGATTCCAGTCCCATCAGAAAGTTATAAACCTATCCACTATTGATATTTCAAAGTTATTAGGCGCTTTGCTAGATTCTGCGCCAATGGGGAAGCCAGAGGGCTTCCCGCTGGGATCGAGATAGGGATTTGCCGTGAAAATTACTCTGGTCAAGAAAATACTCGCCGACGGCTCCCCCTGCGCCAAGTGCCGGGATGTGCAGCAGAAGCTTGAGGAGAACGACCAACTGCGCTTTATCGACCAGACGCTAATCGCCGATGTGCGCGACGAGCAGAGCCCGGGCATGCAGATTGCACGCGAGTACAATGTAGACCGCGCACCCTTTTTCCTGGTGGAGGGGGACGGACAGGAGCCGGAGATCTACACCGTCTACTTCAAGTTCGCCAAGGAAGTGCTGCAGAAGAAAATCAGTGAATCGAAACAGGCGAGCTGATCTAACTGCGAAAAAATCGAAACAAAAAACGCGGCTTCTGGCCGCGTTTTCTGTTTTTATCGAACCTTTGGAGAATCAATAGACGGGCAATTCGAGGTCCGCGAACAGTTCGTCCACCTCCGCCCTGGAGGCCGCATGGGCCGCCTGGTCCACCAGGTCCCGGTCCAGGTGCGGCGCGAACTGCTGGATAAACTCGTACATGAAGCCGCGCAGGAAGATGCCCTTGCGGAAACCTATCTTGGTGACGCTGGACTCGAAGAGACCGCTGGCATCCAGCGCCACCAGGTCCTCGTCCTCCTCGTCCACCGCCATGTCGGCGACAATGCCGATCCCCAACCCCAGCCGCACATAGGTCTTGATCACATCCGCGTCCGCGGCGGTAAACACCACCTTCGGCGACAGGCCCTTTTCCAGGAAGGCCTCGTCCAGCTTGGAGCGACCGGTAAAACCGAACACATAGGTCACTATCGGGTGCTTGGCCACCTCCTCCAGGCTCAGCTTGTCGAGCTGGCACAGCGGGTGATCCTTCGGCACCAGCACACAGCGGTTCCAGCGGTAGACCGGCATCATCACCAGGTCGCTGAAGAGTTCCAGCGCCTCGGTGGCGATGGCGAAATCCGCGGTGCCGTCGGCGGCCATCTCGGAGATCTGCATCGGCGTGCCCTGGTGCATATGCAGGGACACCTCCGGGTAGCGGGAAATAAAGGACTTGATCACCGGCGGCAGCGCGTAGCGCGCCTGGGTGTGGGTGGTGGCGATGGACAGGCTGCCCTTCCTGTCGTTGCTGAACTCCTGAGCAACCTGCTTGATGTTCTCCACTTTGCGCATGATTTCGCCGGCGGTCTTCAGGATGGCCTCCCCGGCGGGGGTGACCCTGGTCAGGTGCTTGCCGCTGCGGGCGAAGATCTCCACGCCGAGTTCGTCCTCCAGCAGGCGTATCTGCTTGCTGATCCCCGGCTGCGAGGTATAGAGGCTCTGTGCTGTCGCAGAAACATTGAGGTCGTGATGGGCCACTTCCCAGATATAGCGCAACTGCTGCAGCTTCATAGATTCTCCCTGCTCCCTAGAGTGCCACCGCGGCGCGAGGGGCCGCGGCTTCCCCGATAGTTATAAAAACCGTCTAAGTTTATGCGGGAAAAGAATAGCAGTGAAACCATCGGGGAGCCAATTGGAAGCAAATCAAATCGTGAATTGTCTTCTCCTGACACAAACTGACAGCAGCCACGGCTAGGCTGACCCGACCCAACAATCACTGGAGAAGGGAATATGTCTCAGAATGAAAACCCCTCGATCATGAGCCACGTGTCCATAGGCACCAACCGCTTCAGCGAGGCCACCGCCTTCTACGACGAGGTACTCGCCACGCTCGGTGTGAAGCGGATTCTCGACTGGCCGGAAGCCGTCGCCTACGGCCGGGCGTTTCCGGAGTTCTGGGTACACCCGCCCTGCGACGGCAAAGCGGCCAGCGTTGGCAATGGCACCCATTTCGCCTTCCTGGCCGGAAATACCGACCTGGTCGACGAGTTTTACAGCGCGGCCATTCGCGCCGGCGCCCTGCCCGAGGGCGAGCCGGGCCCCAGGCCCCTGTATGGCGACGCCTACTACGGCTGCTTTGTGCGCGACCTGGACGGCCACAAGATTGAGGTCATGCACTGGAACGAGAGCCTGGCCGGCCATCCGGCCTGATTCCATCCACCGCTACCCCGGGGCCAGCCGATCCGGTATGGTCCCGGGAAAACTCCGGCCGCCAATCCGATGAACAAATCCGAACGACTGCTGCAACTGCTGACCCTGCTGCGCGCCCGCCGCACGGCCGTCACCGCCCGCGCCCTGGCGGAGCGGCTGGGCGTATCCGAACGCACTCTCTACCGCGATATCCAGTCCCTGACCCTGTCCGGCGTCCCCATCGACGGCGAGGCGGGCGTCGGCTACCGACTCGGCCGGGGCTCCTTTGTGCCGCCGCTGATGTTTACCGAGGACGAGATAGAGGCGCTGTTGTTGGGCGTACGCATGGTGCAGGGCTGGGGCGACGAGGACATAGGCGCCGCCGCGGATTCGGCACTGCACAAGATACGCTCGGTGCTACCGGACAAGATGCTGCAGGACCAGGAACGGCAGCGGGCCACCTTCCTGGTGCCGGATACGCATCGCCGGGAAAGGGCCCGCTACAGCGGGTTGATTCGCCGCGCCATCAAGGAGCGCCAGACCCTGTGGCTGGATTACCGGGATGAACAGGGAAACCAGACCCAGCGGGAGGGCAACCCGCTGGGACTCATCTACTGGGGCGCGGCCTGGACGCTGCTGGCCTGGTGCCGGCTGCGCGACGACCACCGCATGTTCCGCCTCGACCGCATCCTCGACCTGAAAATGACCGGACAGCAGTTCCAGTTGGAAAACCATCAGACCCTGGAAGCCTATATCCGCCAGTACGATCCGGAGTTTGTCGACAGGGCGTTTGTGTAGGAACGAACCTTGTGTTCGCACTGTTTAATAGGCCCCGAAAGCTAATGCGAAGGCGTCGACAGCAGTAACGTCTTGCGGGACTGTTGGCGAGAGGGACCTCGCCGACAAGCCTACAGGGATGTATTCACGGCGTGTCCCGCAAGACGTTACCGCTGGCGGCGCCGCCACCGAGTGTGCTGGGGGGGACCCCATGCCTGTGTGCCACCCCGAAATTCGGGCGAACACAAAGTTCGCCCCGACACGTCGGGTGCGGAGGTTCCTCGGCCGGTGGTTATTCAGGCCGCGGCAGCGTGGTGTCGTCGGCGTTCAGGACTCGTATGGCTACAGGAGCTTTGGGCCGCCCCCTACTCCACCTCATTCGCCACGCCGTGAGGCACATGGCCGGTAGCCACGTGTTCGGCGGCCGAGGCGCAGTGGCTGGGCTGGTCGTCGAAGAAGACATCAGCGCCGAAGGCGCGCAGGAATTGCCCCTTGGGCAGGCCGCCCAGGAATACCGATTCGTCGATGCGGATATTCCAGGCGCGCAGGGTGCGGATCACCCGCTCGTGGGCCGGCGCCGAGCGGGCGGTGACCAGGGCGGTGCGGATCGGGCAGCTGTCCGCGCCGAATTCCGCCTGCAGTTGCTGCAGCGCCTCGAGGAAACCCTTGAAGGGGCCGCCGCCCAGGGGTTGCTGCGCCGAGGCGCGCTCGGCGGCAGCGAAGGCGGCCAGGCCGTCGCGCTTGAAGATCTGCTCCGCCTCGTCGGAGAAGATCACCGCGTCGCCGTCGAAGGCGAAGCGCAGGGTGTCGTCGCGGCGCTCGCGGGCGCCGCCGGCGACCAGGGTCGCCGCGGCCACCCCCTGTTCCAGCGCGCGGCGCACATCCAGTCCGTCGGTGGACAGGAACAGGTGGCAGCCGAAGGGCGCTATGTAGCGATAGGGACTCTCGCCGTTGCAGAAGGCGGCGCGGGTGATATCCAGCCCGTAGTGCTCAATGGAGTTGAACACCCGCAGGCCGGTGTCGGCACTGTTGCGCGACAGCAGTATCACCTCCACCCGCGGATCGCCCTCCAGGCGCTGGTTGATCTGCAAGAACTTCTCCACCAGCGGGAAGGCATCGCCCTTTTCCAGCACGTCGTTTTCATGTTCGATCTGGTAGGCGGAGAAGGCATCGAGTCCCTGCTCCTCGAACACCCGGTGGCTGTCCTGGAGGTTGAACAGCGCCCGCGAGGAGATGGCGATCACCAGTTTGTCGGGCCTCTGTGCCATCAGGGGGCCTCCACGTCGTCGAGGCCGGACGGGCGCGCCTCGTCCCGGTGGGCGTTCAGCATGGTGAACAACATCTGCTGCAGGTCGTCGCGAGTGCGATCGGAGCGCACGCCCGCCTGGTTCACGATGACCAGGAAGAGCGCGTGGCAGGTCTCCAGGGTGGCGCGGGCCAGGCGGTTCATTTCATTCGGCGGGCAGACGAAGCCGAGGCGCTTGTACATGGCGGTCAGGTGGCTGATCACCAGTTCGTCGTGGCGCTCGTCCAGCTCGTGCAGTTCAGGGATGCCCCACATGGCCTGCACCAGCGGCAGCAGGCCGCGCTGCTCGCGGTAGACCGCCAGCAGCCGCTCCAGCAACTCGGCGATAAAGGTCTCCAGGGACATCTGCTCCAGGTCCTGCTGGGCCAGCTCCTCCAGGGCGGCGGTCATGCTGGCCAGCCACTGCTCGCCCATCGCGTAGAGGATCGCGTGCTTGTTGGGAAAGTAGTGGTACAGGGAACCCACGGACACGCCCAGCTCCTTGGCGATCAGGATGGTGGTCAGGTCGTTGAGCCCCACCTCTTCCAGCAGGCGCCCGGTGGTGTCGAGAATCTGCCGCGCGCGCTCGCGGGCGCGGGCCTGCACCGGCTCGCGACGCGGGGTCAACTGGCTCTTGCGTTTTCTCTGTTCGGCGTTGGACAAGGTCACTTCCCTTTTCTGGACTGGCGCCAGTTTACCACCAATTGATACCGGCTTTCCGCGCATGATTCCGGCCATAAAAAAACCGGCGCAGGGCGCCGGTTTCCGGAGTCCATCCTGTGAGATGGCAAAAATCAGAAGCGGTAAGCCAGGTTCGCGCCCAGCACGCGGCCGCGGGACGGATCCGTCTTGGTGGCCGGCAGGTTGTACAGCGCTTCGGCGTAACCCCAGTTGTAGTATTCCTCGTTGAACAGGTTCTCCGCGTAGAGGCCGGCGGTCCAGCTGTCGTCGGCGGATGTCAGCGCAACCCGCAAATTGAAGGTATCGCGGCTGTCCAGCTTCACCGCCTCGGTATTTTCCAGGTCGGACCACTGCTCGCCGGTGAAGGTGTACTCGGCGGAGTAAGTCATCTCGCCGAGGCCGGTCTGCTGGTGGTAGGTCAGCACGGTGGCGGAGGAGAAGTTCGGCGAGAAGGCCATCTCGTTGCCATCACAGCCTTCACAGAATTCCGCAGGCGCGCCGGTGAACTCGGTGTCCAGCCATGCCAGCCCCATATACAGGTCCAGGTTGTCGGTGATCAGCCAGCGGGCGTCCACTTCCAGGCCCTGCCCCTGGGATTCGCCCACATTGCGGGTGATGGCCGCGGCGCCGACGAAGAAGGCCTGCTGCAAATCGTCGTAGGTGTACTGGAAGGCCGCGGCGTTCAGGGCCAGGCGGTTGTCCAGCAGGCGCGCCTTCAGGCCCAGCTCGTAGGACAACACGTTTTCCTCGTCGAAGCGGCTCGGCTCGGCGTTGTCGGCGTTGACCTCGTAGCCCTGCTCGTCCAGCCACTCGTACTGGCTGTCTTCATCACTGCCGTAGGCCGGGTCGGTGATGTGGTAGGACAGGTAGTCGAAACCGCCGGACTTGTAGCCGGTGGCGACGCTGGCGTAGGCGGTGACCGCATCGTTGAAGTGATGGGTCAGGGTCGCGCGGCCGGAGACGTTGCTCCAGGTGTTTTCGCCGGTAATGGGGCCGTCGGTGTACATCGACTGGTAATTCCAGCCGCCGGTCCAGGTATCCGGCCAGGGGGAATCGACGCTGTAGGTCTTCTCGTCCCGGGTGTAGCGCAGACCCAGGCCGAGACTGGTGGTGTCGGTGAAATCGAAGGTGGTATTGGCGAAGACGCCCCAGCCGGAGTAGTCGCCGACTGTGTCCGCCGCCTCGATGGACAGCATGCCCGGCGCATACTCCCAGGGTTCACCCTCGAAACCGAAGGCCTCGTCGATCACGTCCTGGGGCAGGCTGGCACAGGTGTCGAAGCTGCCCAGTCCCTCTTCCCACTCGTCGGCGTAGATGCCGTCGCAGATGAAGTCCTCGTGGTCGATGCCGGCGAAGAAGGCCTCCAGGTCCTCCTGGTAGTAGGAGGCGCCGAGGACATAGTTGAACATGCCGCTGTTGTTGGAGGTCAGGCGGAACTCCTGGCTGAAGAAGTCGCCGCTCTGATCGCGCACATAGGTGTCGACGGGATCGGCGGTGCCGTCGAAGTCCTCGACGTAGGTGTAATTGTGGGTCTTGTAGCCGGTGATGGAAGTCAGGGTGCTGCCGCCGGCCAGGTCGTGTTCCACGGTCAGGATGACGTCGCCTATCCCGGACTCGTCCAGGCCCTGCACGTCGTTGTACACCTGGTCGTAGTCGCCGCCGGTATCCAGCGCGCGGTAGATGGTGCCGTCGCTGACGCGGTCCTCGTACTGGGCCATCAGGGTGACGGTGGTGTTCTGCAGGCCGTCGTAGACGGCGGTGAAGCGCATCGCATCCGTCTCGCTGGCGCCCAGGTCGCGGCCGCCGGCCAGGTTCTCCACATGGCCGTCCTCCTGCTGGTGCATGCCGGCGATGCGCACCGCCAGGTTCTCACCCAGGGGCATGTCCAGGCTGCCCTCGAATTCTTGGCGGCCATACTGGCCTGCGCCCACGGAGACCTCGCCGGCGAAGCTGTCGCCGGGCTTGCGGGACACCATGGAGATGGCGCCGGAGGCGGTGTTGCGGCCGAACAGGGTGCCCTGCGGGCCCTTGACCACTTCGACCCGCTCCAGGTCGTACATGCTCGGGGTGGCGCCGGTGCGGCTCTGGTAGACGCCGTCGAGGAATACGCCCAGGGCCGGATCGCTGCCGCTGCCGAAGCTGTTGTTGTTGACGCCGCGCACGGAGACGGCGTCGAAGAAGGAATCGTTGGTCTCGCCGGACACGCCGGGCGTCAGCGCGAAGAGGTCCTTGAAATCGTTCAGGTTGCTGTTCTTGACCGTGTCGCCGGTGAAGGCGCTCACCGCCATGGGCACATCCTTGAGGGACTCGGCACGCATCTGCGCCGTCACCGTCACCTCTTCGATTTCCGCCGCCGCGGCGCCGGTGCTGACGGCGATTACCGCCGCACCTATGGCCGCGGCCAGCGCGTGCTTGTTGTTGTGCAGAGCTTTGGTTGATTCAGGCATGGTCGCCCCCGTCGTTTTTTTTATCAGGGTTGCTCATCCGATACCGCCGATGGCTTCACCCCAGCGAATGAAGTGGAAAGTCTGTTATCCCACAAACCGAACAATTATTCAAATATGAAAATTTGCTCCTAATTGCCGCCCCGGAAATGCGCTTGCGGAGGGCAGCCGTCAGCTGCCCAACTTGTCCTTGAGGCTGTAATAGAGCATTCCCGCCACCAGGCCGGGCCAGCGCAGCAGTGTGCCGCCAGGGAAAGTCGGTGTCGGAATTTGCGCCAGTATATCAAAGCGCTCCTCGGTACCGGACACCACTTCCGCAATCAGCTTGCCGGCCAGGGTAGCGGTGGGCACCCCGTGGCCGGAGTAGCCCTGGCTGTAATAGACATTGGGTTCCAGGCGCCCCAGGTGCGGCATGCGGTTCAGGGTGATCGCCAGGGTGCCGCCCCAGCCGAAGTCGATCTGGGTGTCCGCCAGCTGCGGGTAGACGCGCAGCATGTACTTGCGCACGAAGCCGCGGATATCCGGCGGGAACCTGGACGTATAGTTCTCGCCGCCGCCGAAGATCAGGCGGTTGTCGCCGGAGAGCTTCCAGTAGTCGATCACGAACAACGTGTCCTGGAGCGCATAGTCGTTGGCGATCAGCTCTTTTGCCAGGGACTCCGGCAAGGGCTCGGTGGCCAGCACGAAGTTGTTGATCGGCATTATCTTGCCGGCCATGCGCGGTTCGAGTTTACCCAGGTAGCCGTTGCAGGCCAGCACCACATTCTTTGCTTTCACCTGCCCTTTCGCGGTCTCGACGACACAGGGGGAGCCGCCACTGTACCTGGTGACGCGGCTGTGCTCGTAAAACTCGACCCCGGCCGCGGCCGCCGCGTCGGCCAGTCCCAGGGCGTAATTCAGGGGATGCAGGTGCAGGGAACCACTGTCTATCTGCGCACCGAAGTAGCGCTCGGACCCGACCAGGCTGCGGACCTCAGCCTCCTCCGCATAGCGGATCTGCTCGTAGCCGTAGCGCTCCCGCAGCAGTTCCGCTTCCTCCTTCAGGTCCTCGTTGTGGCTGCGCTTGGCGGCCAGGTGCATGATGCCGCGCTTCAGGTCGCACTGGATGTTGTGCCTGTCGATCAGGCCCTCGACCAGTTGCACCGCCTCGACGCTCATGTCCCACAGTCTTTTCGCGGTATCCAGGCCGAGCATCTTCTCCAGGTCCTCCTGCCCCTTGCGCTGCCCTACCCCGACATGGCCACCGTTGCGGCCCGAGGCGCCCCAGGCGATGCGCTCCGCCTCCAGCACCGCGACTTTGTAGCCACGCTCCGCCAGGTGCAGCGCCGTCGACAGGCCGGTGTAGCCGGCGCCGATCACGCAGACGTCCGCCTCGACGGTACCATCCAGCGCCGGGTAGACCGGCGCCGGATTGGCACTCGACGCATAGTAGGAGTCGGTGTGGCCGACGAGCTTGGTTACAGTGCCAGTGGCAGTCATAGATACGTCTCCCGATGAGGTCTCCCGGACCCGCGCCCGAAAAACCGAATAATCATTCAATTTATATTGAATAATAATTCGGTTTCTTGTCATAATCAAAGCCTGTGATCGGGCAATCCCCACTCGATGACACAGGCCCGCCGGATATCGGCCGGGCGTATACTAATGCAACCCAAACGGGGAAAGATCATTTTCGATCAAGGTGCAAAATGGACAAGATTACAAAGTGGCTCGCAGATCACGATATTTCAGAGGTTGAGTGTCTGGTGCCCGATATGTCCGGCAATGCGCGGGGCAAGTTTACCCCCACGGACAAGTTCCTGACCGAAGACAGCCGCCTGCCGGAGAGCATCCTGGTACAGACGGTTACCGGCGAGTACGTAGACGAACACAATGAACTGGTGGACCCGGCGGACACCGATATGCTGCTGGAACCCGACCCAAACACCATTCGCCTGAACCCCTGGGCCAACGAGCCCACGGCGCAGATCATTCACGACTGCTACACCCGCGACGGCAAGCCCCACCCGATCAGCACGCGCAATATCCTCAAGTTCGTGCTGGACAAGTACTACGCCATGGGCTGGAAGCCGGTAGTGGCACCGGAGGTGGAGTTCTACCTGGTCAAGCGCAACCTGGATCCGGACGAAAAGCTCTCCGCCCCCGTTGGCCGCTCCGGTCGCACGGAGAAAACCCGTCAGTCCTACAGCATCGACGCGGCCAACGAATACGAGCCGATCATCGAGGATATGTACGATTTCAGCGAGGCCCAGGGCCTGGACGTGGACACACTGATTCACGAGTCCGGCACCGCGCAGATGGAGATCAACTTCCTGCACGGCGACCCGCTCACGCTCGCCGACCAGGTGTTTACCTTCAAGCGCACGGTGCGCGAGACCGCCCTGCGCCACGGCATCTACGCCACCTTCATGGCCAAGCCGATGGAGGACGAGCCCGGCAGTGCGCTGCACCTCCACCAGAGCATCGTTGATGCCGAGACCGGCAAGAACATTTTCGTGGATGACGACGGCAGGGAAAATGACACCTTCATGCACTTTATCGGCGGCATGCAGAAATACACCCCGGGTTTTATCAGCTTCTTCGCCCCGAATGTGAATTCCTACCGCCGCTTCACGCCGGAAATGGCGGCGCCGACCAGCCTGCACTGGGGTTACGACAACCGCACCACGGGTCTGCGCGTACCGGACAGCTCGCCCCAGGGGAAACGCCTGGAGAACCGCTTCCCGGGTGCAGACTGCAATCCCTACCTGGCGATCGCTGCGTCACTCGCCTGCGGCTACCTGGGCATGATCAACAAGGTGAACCCCAGCGCCCCCTACAAGGGCGACTGCTCCATGGAGCCGATTACCCTGCCCCGCACCCAGGAGCACGCCCTCAGCCTGCTGTTGGAGTGCGAAGAGGCGGCGGAGATGTTCGGGGAGAAGTTCGTCCGCGCCTGGAGCGCCATCAAGCGCGACGAATACGAGGAGTTCAACCGGGTGATCAGTTCCTGGGAGAGGGAATACCTGCTGTTGAACGTATAGTGCCCTTCGCAAGTTCTGGAAGAAGCCCCGTCATCGGGGCTTTTTCATTCGGATCATCCATGGCTCGGAACGCCGAGCCGCTCACCCTGCGGGCAGCCTTCGGCTGTGTATGACGGCTGGTCCAGCCGTTCCACGTATTCACGGCGCCTTCTACCCTGCCTGTGTGCAAACACACCGGCTAACATACTCACCAGTACCAATTGGATAGGACAACTATCTCAGTTTTGTGACAAATGGCGCAAACAAGATCAAAACTTTTTAATTAATTAAACTTCCCATCACCTATTTATTGCCTGCCGGAGTACAAGCTGTACTCTGTGACTCGTCCGGCAATCCCGGACACCCGGTTTGAGAAAGCGGTGCGCCATACCGTGCAGACGGTCCCACCTCCGGCGCCCGGCCATCTTCTGCAGTCTGACCATCCAACGACGCCCGGCCTGTATCACACAGTTGCCGCCGCTGCGGCGGTCCCTGTGCCGAGGCAATCCCTCGCCGATACACGGCCGCTTTCTAGATAAAAGCAATAAGGAAAAGCTAGCAATGAAGCATCTAGTAGGATTTACCTGCACACTGGCCATGGCAGTCAGCGCCCAGGCGGCGGATCGGGTTCCGGCAACCCCGGACATGCTCTCGCCCCAGGCGCTCACCGCTGTCGCGGGTTCAGATATCGCCCTGGAGCAGGTGCGCTCGCGCACCCTCCCCAATGGCAAAGTTGTCACCCGCTACCGGCAGACTCACCAGGGTCTTCCGGTCTGGGGTCAGACGATCACCAGTAGCGGCCAGGGAGTTGCCGCTGAGGTGAAAGGCGAAGTACTCACAGGGTTGAGCCTGGAGGTGCCGTCTGTCCGCGCCTCCATCAAGGCCGACAATGCCCTGGACAGGGCCATGGGCCACCTGGTCAACCAGCGCGCCCAGCAGGGCCTGATCCAGGGCGCCCTCTCGGTTCCCGCACTGAAGCTGGCGGCCAAGAACCAGCACCAGCAGCTCTATATCCACGTGGATGAGCAGGACCGTGCACGTCTCGCCTACCTGGTGAACTGGGTCGAGTACGGCGATGAGCCCTCCCGCCCCTTCTACTTCATCGACGCGCTGACCGGCGAAGTACTGGAGCACTGGGACGGCATCGCCCACGCCCAGGATGCCACCGGCCCCGGCGGCAACCAGAAGACAGGTCTCTACGAGTACGGCACCGACTACCCGGTGATGACCGTCGACGACAGCTGCCGCATGGACACGGCCAATGTGGAAACGGTGGACATGAACCACGCCACCAGCGGCGGCAGCATCTTCCAGTTCACCTGTCCGTACAACGACTACAAGACGATCAACGGCGCCTACTCGCCGCTGAACGATGCCCACTTCTTCGGCAATGTGGTCTTCAACATGTACAGTGACTGGTACAGCACTGCACCGCTGACCCAGAAGCTGCGTATGCGCGTGCACTACAGCAACAACTATGAAAACGCCTTCTGGGACGGCACCCAGATGACCTTCGGCGACGGTGGCAGCACCTTCCACCCGCTGGTCAGCCTGGACGTGTCCGCCCACGAGGTCAGCCACGGCTTTACCGAGCAGAACTCCAACCTGCAGTACTCGGCGCAGCCCGGTGGTATCAACGAGGCCTTCTCCGATATCGCCGGCGAGGCGGCCGAGTTCTATATGCGCGGCAGCAACGACTGGATGGTGGGTGCGGATATCTACAAGGCCAGCGGCGCCCTGCGCTATATGGACGATCCCACTCGGGACGGCAGGTCCATCGGCCACGCCTCGGACTACTACTCGGGCATGGACGTGCACTACAGCTCCGGGGTCTACAACCGCGCCTTCTACCTGATCGCCAACACCAGCGGCTGGGATACGCACAAGGCCTTCGATATCTTCGTGCTCGCCAACCAGATGTATTGGAGCTCAACCTCCGACTATATCGATGCCGCCTGCGGTGTTCTCTCCGCTACCAGCGATCTGGGCTACGACCAGGCCGCGGTAACCTCCGCCTTCGATACGGTGGGCGTCTCGACTGCCAACTGTGGCGGTGGCGGCAACCCGGGGGGTGGTGAGCTTGAGAACGGCGTAGCGGAGAGCAACCTGTCCGGCAGCACCGGTGACGAAATCCACTACACCCTGGAGGTGCCCGCCGGCGCCAGCAACCTGAGCTTCCAGATCTCCGGCGGCAGCGGAGACGCGGATCTCTACGTGCGCTTCGGCTCGGCCCCGACCACCTCCAGCTACGACTGCCGCCCCTACCTGAACGGCAACAGCGAGACCTGCAACATCTCCAACGTCCAGGCCGGCACCTACTATGTGATGGTACGCGCCTACAGCAGCTTCTCCGGCGTCAGCCTGGTGGGCAGCTTCGATGAAGACGGTGGCGGCAGCGGCGACGGCTGGGTGGAGACCAACCTCTCCGGCAGCCAGGGCTCCTGGCAGCACTTCACCCTGGACGTGTCTTCAGGCATGTCATCCCTGGACGTGCAGATGTCCGGTGGCAGCGGTGACGGCGATCTCTATGTGCGCTACGGTGCCCAGCCCACGACCTCCAGCTGGGACTGCCGTCCGTACCGCTGGGGCAACGACGAGACCTGCAGCTTCAGCAACCCGCAGTCGGGCACCTGGTATATCAGCATCCGCGGTTACTCCTCCTACTCGGGAGTGACCCTGGAGGCCCAGGCAAATCCGTGACTTTAAATTGATGCAACAAAAAAGGGGCAGCCAATCGGCTGCCCCTTTCATTTTGAAGTGCGGACCTATCAATGCTTGCGGAATCCACGCTGCTGAGAGCTCCGGCCCGGCCCTGCCACCGGTGGCAGGCTGGCAAAAAACCTGATCGGTAAACATTTGCCAGCCGCCACCGGTAGCAGGGCCTCACCTCATGGCGCATTCATCATTCCGCATTGATGAGGCACTTCCCTGCGCCTCCCCCGCTTCGCGGGCAGCCTCGGGCTGTCCAAATTTGTTCCCGACAAATTTGTCATCATTCTATTTATGGCTGGGATCCTTCCAGTACTCCTTCACCGTATCCTTCATTTCCCTGTGCAGCACCATGATGCCGAACAGGTTGGGCAGTGTCATGATCACAATCGCCACCGCAGACAGGTTCCAGATGATGGTAGTGTCCTCGATCGCGGCCCAGAAGAAGGCCACAACATAGACCAGGCGGTAAGGCATTACCGCCCTGGGCCCGAACAGGTAGATCATCGAGCGGTCGCCGTAATAGGACCAGGCGATAGCCGTGGAAAAGGCGAACAACAGTATCCCCAGGGTTACGATCAGGCTGCCGTAATCGCCGAAGAAGCCGCGCTGGAAGGCCTTGTTGGTCAGGGCCACGGAGTGCACCAGGGAGTTGCCCCAGATATCCACATTGGGGTTGGCAAAGTTGCCGTCCACCACTGTCAGCACGCCGCTGAAATTGTCACCGCCAACACGGAATTCGAGATCCTCCGCCACCGAGCGCGCGTGAATCAGGGTGAACTCCTTCTGGTTCAGCGCGTGGCCGTCCGCCACGACCACTGAGCCGCTGTAAGGCTTCACATCGCTCTCGCGACCGTTCAGGTAGTTGAACAGTGCCTGTACGTCTTCCGGGTCCTTGTCGCTGTAACTGCCAGCCACGGCGAACAGGTCGGCGCGCTCAAACTTGTTCATGAACTTTTCTGTCCAGACACCGGAAGACAGGATCACCAGCCCGGTCAGGGTACAGATGATGATGGTGTCGATAAACGGTTCCAGCAGGGACACCATACCCTCGGAAACCGGCTCGTCGGCGCGTGCCGCGGCGTGCGCAATCGGCGCCGAGCCCTGCCCCGCCTCGTTGGAGAAGAGGCCGCGGTTGACACCGCGGTTGAAGGCGTAGGCGAAGGTGGCACCGAGGAAGCCGCCAGCCGCAGCACTTCCGGTAAAGGCGTTCTCAAATACGGCCAGGAAGGAGGGGATGATGTTCTGGTAGTTGTAGAGGATCACCGCCAGTGCGCCGATGATATAGAACACCGCCATAACCGGCACTATCGTCGAAGTGACCTTGGCGATACGGGTGATACCGCCGATGATCACCATGCCCAGCAGAATGGCCAAGACGCCGCCGGTCAACATCTTGTCCAGGCCGAAGGTGTCGTGCATGGCCTGGGCGATATTGTTCACCTGCGGCAGGCTGCCTGTGCCGAAGGAACTGATTACGGTAGCGATTGCAAAGAGCACCGCCAGCCATTTCATGTTCAGGCGGCGCTCCATATAGAACATGGGCCCGCCCGCGTAGTAGCCGTCGGCGGCCTTGATACGGTATTTATGGGAGAGGGTCACCTCGACGAATTTGGTGGTCATACCGAGGAAGGCCGTCATCCACATCCAGAAGAGGGCCGCCGGCCCGCCGAGGAAGATCGCCAGCCCCACACCACCGATATTGCCGGTGCCCACGGTGCCGGACAGCGCGGTGGAGAGCGCCTGGAAGTGGGAGGTATCGCCGGGATCGCCGGGCTTGTCGTACTTGCCCTGAACGATTTTTATCGCGTGGCCGAAGTAGCGGATCTGCGGGAAGCCAAGATAAACGGTGAAGAAGAGGCCCACACCGAGCAACACCCAGGGAAACCAGGGCGCTGAACCGAGCATGCCATCCAGCGATAACAGCAGTTGATTGAAGGATTCCAAACTGACCCCCACTACTCTAAATTAATTCTGATTGTTTTCTATACAGATGCAGCTGTAATTTGCTGCGCAGGTTAGCAGTTTCCGCAACAGTAGAACAGTAATGGTCCCATCATAAAACGAAAGGGAACATCTCACGGTGCGGGAACAAGCCGAATTGACCGCCTGTGTGGACGAATACCAGATTCTCGCAATCCTGATAGCTGCCCTTGTGCAATTCCTGCAACATGCCGTAGAAAGCCTTGCCGGTGTACACCGGATCCAGCAGCAAGCCCTCCAGGCTGGCGGCTTGGGCGATGGCGCGGTACACGGGTTCTTCCGCTTCCCCGTATCCCGGCCCTATATAGTCCGCATTGACCTGCACATTGAGTGCATTTTCGTCAATGGAATTGCCGCTCAGGCTCGCCCACTGGCGAACATCCTCGCGTACCTTGCGCTGGAAATACTCGGCGTTATCGCAAACCGCATAGCCGGTTACACAGGCCTCCGAGCCGAGAAGGTGACAGCCGAGCGTCAGCCCGGCCTGGGTTCCGCCGCTGCCAGTCGCACAGACGATATGTTCCGGCTCGAAGCCGTGCTCGCGGCAGCCCATCAGCAGCTCCTCGGCGCCGGCGATATAGCCCCAGATGCCGAGGCCGTCGCTGGCCCCGGTGGGGATGCAGAAGGCCTTGTGGCCACGCTCAGCATAAAATTCCTGCCAGTGGGAGAAAAGCTCGGGCAGCTCTTCGAAAAACTTGCGCGGCGGGTAGAAGGCCGTCGAGGCCCCGGCGATCTGGTCCACCAGCAGGTTGCCGTCGGGGATTTCCTCCGGCTCGCCGCGCAGTATCAGCTGCACCCGCATCCCCAGGCGGGCGCCCACCAGAGCCGTGGTGCGGCAGTGATTCGACTGGATACCGCCGCAGGTGATCAATGTGTCGCAGCCCTGTGCCCGGGCCTCGCCGGCGATAAACTCCAGTTTGCGCAGCTTGTTGCCGGACATGGCCGTCTCGGTCAGGTCATCGCGCTTTACCCAGATACGCGGCCCGCCGTGGGGAGTGGAGAATTTTTCCGTGATACGGTCCAGCAGTTGCAGCGGGGTAGGCAAATGGGCCAGCCCGACCCGCGGTGGATAAGTGACGTCCATCGTAGCTCCCTATTCCTAATATAAAAAACCCGGCAGCTGCCGGGTTTTCAATCTCTAATCGCAACAATCCATCAGATCTTCTTGATGGTACCCTTGGGGAGTATCGCGTGGACGGCTACCTTCTGGAACTTGAGCGACATATTGTCGGCAACTTCCAGCACGATGTAATCGTCGTCCACCTTGTCGATACGGCCCAGCATGCCGCTGGTCATAACGACTTCGTCGCCTTTCTTCAGCGCGCTGACCAGCTCCTGGTGCTCCTTCTGGCGTTTGCGCTGCGGCCGGATAATGAAAAACCACATAAACGCAAACAGACCTGCAAACATCAGCAGGGTTACCAGAGGGTTACCCTGCGGCGCCGGAGCTGCCTGTTGTGCCACAGCAGAGGGAATAAAGAAGCTCATGCAAATCCTCAAAGAGTCAGCCTATAAAATTGCGCCCAACTCTAACGGGTTTGCCCTGCCGAGGCAACGCAACGGGGCGATCGTCGGTCGTGTGATCACCCCGCACTGCCGACGCCCGGGGTCAGAAACGCTGACGCACCTGGCGGCGATAGCCGGTCGGCGACATGCCCGTCCAGCGCTTGAAGGCACTGGTAAAGCTGGTCCTGTCGGAGAAGTCCAGGATCCGCGAAATGCCATCCACGCTGAGCGCAGTGTCCTTCAGGAAATGCACCGCGTGGCGGAAGCGCACATGGTCGCGCAGCGAGGCAAAACTGAGGTTGTGCTCCTGCAGGCGCCGCTGCAGAGTGCGGGTGGACATGCTGAGGTCGGAGGCCACCGGGCGGATAGCCAGCGACGCCTTGCCGATGCGTTGCTCCAGTACGTCTATGACCCGCGCGGCAATGCCGAAGCTGGTTGCCTCCGGCGGTGCCAGCAACTGGTCCAGGATATTGGGATCTCCGGATATCCTGGCCTGCTGAAGCGGCTTGTCTTCTGAAAGCGAGGCTTGGTCGGGTTGGAATTGGTTCATCGAGCTGCTCCTTTTGAGTTCCGTGAGCCGCAGTTATTTTTTCTATGTCCGCCTCCTGCGAACCCCTATCGCCTCAACCTGCTCAAAACCATCTTCTATAGGAGCGGGCTACTACCCGGGTGCGGGGGATGCACCTGAAACAGACATCGAATCCTTCACAGAGCTGTACATTTTTTACACTAACTGCACCGGCAACCTCCCAGGGGGATACCACTGCGATGCCGGCGCACCTTTCCTTCACATCAGCCAGTATAGACCAAGAAATCAGAATGCAAGGGGCGACAACCAGTTTTTTTAGATCCTGTCACAAAGACAGTTCAGCGCCAAAATGGTACGAATGTACATTTTGACGTAATGAAATGACGCTTTACGCGCAGAAACGGGAGGGAAATGGCGTCGGGGGGGGGCTCCGGCGCCGCCCCGCCCGGGAAGCCCGGCCTGCGATCAGGCCAGGTTTTCGGCAACCCAGTTCAACACCTCGTCGTGGTGGGTCTTGGTCTTCACCTTGTCGATGATATGGCGCAGGCGGCCGCTCTTGTCGACGATGAAGGTGGTGCGCAGCAGGCCCATGTACTCCTTGCCCATGAACTTCTTCAGGCCCCAACAGCCGTACTTATCGGCGACCTTGTGATCCTCGTCGGCGAGCAGGTCAAAGTTCAGCTCGTGCTTGTCGATGAACTTCTGCAGCCTGGCCTCGGGGTCCGGGCTCACACCCAGCACGACGGTATCCAGCCTTGCGAAGTCGGCGGCGCTGTCGCGGATACCGCAGGCCTGGGTGGTGCATCCCGGTGTCAACGCCTTGGGGTAAAAATAGAGCACCACATTGCGCTTGTCGCGGAAGTCCTTCAGCGACACCTTGTCGCCATTCTGGTTGGTCAGAGTGAAGGCCGGCGCCAGGTTGCCGATTTTCGGAAATGCCATGAGTCCCCCCGTTAACTGCTGCGAAATGAGGGGCGATTATAGCGAAAAGTGTGGAAAGAATGGGGGTTGATAGCCGGAGTCAAAACTCCTGCAGCCGATAACCCTTTTCCCGGCGGGCGCAGATACCGCACTGGTTGAGCTTTTGCACCAGGTCGGCCCGCTCTGCGTCGGTCAGGAAGTCCCCCACCTCCAGGCAGCCCTCGGGGCCGCTGAAACTCACCGAGGCCGGCTCGGTGGCACTGCCCCCCACGCGCACCAGCACCGCCAGGCTGTCCCGCGCGAACTCCCGGTGATACACACTCTGCTGTCGATGCCCCTTGCAGCAGTCCAGCACCACCCGCTCGCCACTGATGCGGATCACCTCCCGACGGGTACCCTCCATGTACACATAGCCGAACAATACCGCCAGCAACAGCAGCTCCAGGCTGGCAAACGGCAGTATCATCCAGGCGCCGGCCAGCGCAAAGGCGAGACTGATTCCCAGTGACACGGCCACCAGTGAGATGAATACCCACAGATTGCCGGAGAGGGACAGGGATTGATTGGGCTGCAGCAGGATACAGGCGCTGCGGGGCGAGGTGCGGCCGACTTGAGTAACCATAGGGGGCTGGTCCGGATACTGCACTTTTAAAAGTGTAGCATCGGCCCTCCTGTTTCCCGATATGAAAATATAATGAGAGCTATTCCGCCGCCGGTTCAACTACCGACCTGACTGCCACCGCAGACCGCCTGTTTACGGGGTTTGATATTGTGCCTTATACGATACAGGGGTTTTTCCTGCTCGTAAGAGCACGGCAGAAGAAGATGCTGAGAATGTAGCTCTCTTCCCTGGCAAATTCGTCTGCAATAGATTGACACTTATCGATCATCAGATCGCTTTTGGGAGCGCTGTATATATCTCCCATACTCTAGAATTGCTGAAATAACTGGCCAATCCGCAAGACACCATACACTCGACACCCAGTCAATAAAAAACCCGCACCGAGGTGCGGGTCTTATATCGACAAGCCGATAAAGTTCGCGATTTTACGGCAGTAGATGCGCCACTGCGTCGCGCTCTTCCGCCAACTCCTGCTCGGTGGCGGTCATCTTCTCGCGGGAGAACGCATTGATGTCGACGCCCTGGACAATTTCCCAGTCGCCGTTTTTGCAGGTGCAGGGGAAGGAGTAGATCAGGCCTTCCTGGATGCCGTAGGAACCGTCGCTGTACACGGCCATGCTGGTCCAGTCGCCCTCTTTGGTACCCAGTGCCCAGTCGCGCATATGGTCGATGGCGGCGTTGGCAGCGGAGGCCGCGGAGGAAGCGCCGCGGGCCTTGATGATGGCGGCACCGCGCTGCTGCACGGTCGGGATAAAGTCGTTCTCGTACCAGTCCTGGGCCACCTTGTCCATCGCGGATTCGCCGGCCACTTTGGCCTGGTGCAGATCCGGGTACTGGGTGGAGGAGTGGTTGCCCCAGATGGTCATATGGGAAATGTCGTTCACGCTGGACTCGGTCTGGTTGGCCAGCTGTGACAGGGCGCGGTTGTGGTCCAGGCGCGTCATGGCGGTGAAGTTGCGCGGATCCAGGTCCGGCGCATTGCGCTGGGCGATCAGCGCGTTGGTGTTGGCCGGGTTACCGACAACCAGTACTTTCACATTGCGCGAGGCAACGTCGTTCAGGGCCTTGCCCTGGGCGGAGAAGATGGCGGCATTGGCCTCCAGCAGGTCCTTGCGCTCCATGCCCGGTCCGCGCGGGCGCGCACCTACCAGAAGCGCATAATCGGCGTCCTTGAAGGCCACGGTGGCGTCGTCGGACTGGACGATGCCCGCCAGCAGCGGGAAGGCACAGTCTTCCAGTTCCATGGCAACGCCCTTCAGCGCTTCCAGGGCCGGGGTGATTTCCAGCAGCTGCAGGATAACCGGTTGATCTTTGCCCAGCATTTCGCCGGAAGCGATACGGAACAGCAGCGAATAGCTGATCTGACCGGCGGCGCCGGTAACAGCAACACGAACAGGTGCTTTCACGATAGTTCTCCCTCGTTTGTAAGCGGCCCGCATTATAGAGCCTTGCGAGCAAATTTCATCTCGCGCGGCGATATTAAAGACCCTGGTCGTAGGATGGCACTTGCGCAATTATTGATCGATGCGCAGGCGTGACTCAGGCAATGGCGACTTCGCGATAGCGGCTGTCGAGTGCCGTGTAGAGGCGTTCACTGTAATCTGGCGAAGAAGTGTCCAAATGCCCGGCAATCTCTGCCAGGTGCTCGTTGTCCTCGCGACCGGCCCAGTTTTTTACATAGCTGCCGTCCTTGTAGCCGTTGTCCTGGCGGAAGCGGTTAAGCACATTCTTGCCCACATAGCGCTGGTAGAGTTCGTCGAAGGACATCTCCGCGTCCGCCAGCAGTTGGGCAAAGCCGACCAGGTCGAACTGCTTGCTGGCCAGCGTGTTCAGCGTGAAGGCTTCCAGATCCGCGCGGAAATCGCCTGCGCTGCGCTGTGCTGCCCCAAGCTCCTCGAGCATATGGGCCGCCACCTGCTCCGGGCTGCCCTGTTGCAGTTCCAGGCTGAGCCCGAAATGCCAGATATCCACCAGTTCCAACTTTACCTGGTCCATATCCGGCTCCTGCTTTTTCCACCACTTCCAGCCGTAGTGGTCCAGCAGCTCGGCGCTCTCGACCCAGATGGCCCGGTACCAGGCAAAGTTCTGTGCGCGCCAGTTGTTGTTGACCAGCGTATTGATCTCATCCTGCAGCGCCAGCATGGTCTGCAATTGTTGTTTCATCATCGAGGTTGAATCCAGTTGACGGGCTCAGGCGGCCCGGGGGAACAATCGGTAGAAGTTCTCAGTGGTGGTCTCGGCCAGTTGCTCGAACGGCATGCCGCGCAGCTCGGCGATAAACTCAGCGACCTCACGCACGTAGGCCGGAATGTTCGGCTTGCCGCGGTAGGGAACCGGCGCCAGGTAGGGGGAATCGGTTTCCACCAGCAGTCGGTCCAGCGGCAGCTTGCGCGCGACATCGCGCAGCTCCCCGGCATTCTTGAAGGTCACGATGCCGGACAGGGAAATATAATAATTGAGATCCAGCGCGGCCCTGGCCATATCCCAGCTTTCGGTAAAGCAATGCAGCACACCGGCGTGCTCGCGGCTGCCATGTTCGCGGATCAGCTCGATGGTGTCCTCGCGGGCGTCGCGGGTGTGGACTATGACCGGCAGCCCGGCGCGGTCGGCCGCCCGCAGGTGAGCGACAAAGCTCTGCTGCTGGACTTCCTTCGTCTCGGTGCTGTAGTAGTAGTCGAGCCCGGTTTCGCCGAGGGCCACTACGTTGGGCTTCTGCGCCATTTCCAGCAGTTTGTCGACATCGGCGAGACCGGAGTCCACATCCAGCGGGTGCACGCCGACGGAGCAGACCACGTCGCCATAATGGCCCGCCAGCTCCACTACCCGGTCGACGTTTTCCAGGCTGATGCCCACACACAGGAACTTGCCCACGCCGCGGCTGCGGGCCAGGTCCAGTACAGCGTCCAGGTCGCCGTCGAATTTATCCAGTTTGAGTCTGTCGAGGTGGCAGTGGCTATCTACAAGCATGAAAACATTACAGCGTGTGGGTGGGGCGGTTGGATTCGAGTGAGCCCGCCAGGTAGGTCTCTATCTTGTTCTGGGCGATATTGTCCTTGTCACTGAACTGCACGCCGATACCCGGCGTGCGGTTGCCCTGGGCGCCGCCCGGAGTGATCCACACCACCTTGCCGGCCACCGGCACCTTTTCCGGCTCGTCCATCAGGCTCAGCAGCAGGAATACCTCGTCGCCGAGATTGTAGGACTTGTCGGTGCTGATAAACAGGCCGCCGTTCTTCACAAACGGCATATAAGCCGCGTAGAGCACGGACTTGTCCTGGATCTTCAGCGAAAGGATGCCGTTGCGGGCACCGCCACCCATGGCTTTCATGGCCGGACCTCGTTGTTCTTGATTTGACGGTAACTTATCTGAGCGTACCGGTTGTGTCCAGAATTCCGCGACTCGGGACTCGGGACTCGGGACTCGGGACTCGGGACTCGGGACTCGGGACTCGGGACTCGGGACTCGGGTAGGGTGCGCCGCGCGCACCAACAAGGTCAAATGGTGCGCACGGCGCACCCTACTTGTACAGTTTGGCCCACCGGATCATCAGCTCCTCGACCAACAGCCGCTTGTTCGGGTTGGCGCCGCCGACCAGAGCCTGGCGCGCCTGCAGCAGCTGGTCGTAGAAATTGAACAGCGGGCGCAGGCTCTCCTCGCCCGTGCCCGGCAGCCGCTGCAACAGCGCCATCACCTGCCCTTCGGCGGTCAGGTCGCAGCTGCGCGCGCGCAGCATCTGCGCCAGCCACTGCTGCCAGAACTGCAACAGCTGGCTCAATTCCACGCCCTCCGGCGGATTTTCCCAGCGTCCCGCCAGGGGCACGGCACTGGCGCCGCCCTGGGCCAGTGAGGTGAGATCGGCGAGAAACTGTTCGCGGGCCTCGCGGGCTTCCGGCTCCGCCAGCGCCAATGCCAGCAGCGGCGCGCCGCCGGACAGGGCCAGGGCGCGCCGGGCGACCTGGCCGTCCAGTCCGCCCTCCCGCAGCCAGCGCAGCGCCGACTCCTCGCTGGGTGCCGGAAATCCCACTGACTGGCAGCGGCTGCGAATGGTCGGCAACAGGCCAGACGGAGAATCGGTAATCAGCAGGAAGATCACCGAGGCCGCCGGCTCCTCCAGGTTTTTCAGCAGTGCATTGGCGGCATTGACGTTCATCGCCTCCGCCGGCGCCAGCCACACCACCCGCGCGCCCTCACGGCCGCTGGTGCGGCCGACGAAGCCGCCCAACTGGCGAATCTGCTCCACTTTCAGGGGGCCGCCGGGCTTTTCCGGCTCCACGCGCAGGAAATCCGGATGGGAGCCCGCCTGCCACAGTCGGCAGCCGCGGCAATGGCCGCAGGCGAGGCCCTGCTGCGGCTGTTCGCACAGCACCAGTGCGGCAAAGGCCTCGGCAAAGCGCCGCTTGCCGAGACCCGCCTGGCCGCTCAACAGCAGCGCGTGCGGGCATCGGCCGGCGCGCCACTGGGCGCCGAGGCGCTGCCACTGATCCGCCTGCCAGGGCAGCGGTGAGGGGACTGTCGAATGTTCGGTTTCGGGCACTGGTTGTCGATCTTTCTATAAGTTTGTAAGAGCGGCCGTTGGCCGCTCCTACGGGAGAAGCTTTTCCAGTTCTGATTGCAGCTGTCGCTGCACCTCTTCGAGCGGCCGGCTCGCATCGATCACCGCGTACCTCTCCGGGGCGACCTCGGTGCGCTCGCGATAGGCGGCGCGCACGCGCTGGAAAAATGCCAGCTGCTCACTCTCGAAGCGGTCCGCGGCACCCGTATTGGCGGCGCGCTCAAGGCCTGTCTGCGGGTCCAGGTCCAGTAGCAGCACCCGGTCCGGGCGCAGGCCCCCCTGCACCGTCTGCTCCAGCTGTGCGATCAACTCGCGGTCCAGCTCCCGGCCGCCGCCCTGGTAGGCATAGGTGGCATCGGTAAAGCGGTCGCAAACCACCCAGTCACCGCGCTCCAGCGCCGGCACTATCACCTGGGCCAGGTGCTGGGCCCGGGCGGCGAAGACCATCAGCAGTTCCGCGGTGGGGTCCACCGATTCCTCGCGCCTGCGCAGCAGCATTTCGCGCAGCTCCTCGGCCAGCGGCGTGCCGCCGGGTTCGCGGGTCTGCACGAAGGAAATATCCCGCGCGCGCAGCCAGTCGGTCACAAACTGCAGGTTGGTGGACTTTCCTACCCCCTCGCCGCCCTCAAGGACGATAAATTTTCCGCGCTGCACCCTCAGTCTCCTTTCGCGGGGCTGGAGCGATAGTCGGCGCGCCGCTTCATCTGGTATTCGCGCACCGCCCTGTTGTGTTCCGCCAGTGTGGACGAGAAGTGGTGGGAGCCGTCGCCCTTGCCGACAAAATAGAGGCTGTTGCCCTCCTTGGGATTCAGCGCTGCGCGTATGGCCTCCCGCCCCGGCAACGCTATGGGCGTGGGCGGCAGGCCGTCGATCACATAGGTGTTGTAGGGGGTGGACTGGCGCAGGTGAGCGCGGGTCAGGTTGCCGTCGAAGGTTTCGCCCAGGCCGTAGATGACCGTCGGATCCGTCTGCAGGCGCATGCCCCTGTCCAGCCGCCGTACAAAGACGCCGGCAATCTCGCTGCGCTCTGACGGCTGGCCGGTCTCCTTCTCGATCAGGGAGGCCATGATCAGGGCCTCATAGGGCGAGCCGTAGGGGAGATTGTCGGCGCGCGCCCGCCACTCCTCGTCCAGCACCCGCTGCATGCGCTGGTAGGCCTGGTGCAACAGGTCGATATCCGTGGTGCCGGAGCGGTAGATATAGGTATCGGGGAAGATCCAGCCTTCGGGGCTCTCGTCATTGGCGCTGTCGAAACCCAGGGCGCGGGCCGCACTGTCCACACTGTTACCGGCTTCGGAGTGAACGATATTGCGCCCCGCGCGCACCTGCTCCAGTGCCTGACGGAAGGTCCAGCCCTCCACCAGGGTCAGGCGGTAGCGGGTCACATCGCCGCGGTTCAAGCGTCCCACCAGGTCCATCGCATTGCTGCCTTGGGGCAACAGGTACTCGCCGGCGTGAATGCCTGTCTGGCCCTGCCAGTAGGCGTAGGCCAGCACCAGGCGGCGCCACTTGAGCACCCCCTGCTCTTCCAACTCCCGCAGTGCCGCCGATAGGTTGCTGCCACTGCTCACATCGAAACGCAGGCCATCCTCGCCGACCGCCAGCGGCTGCACCAGGGCAGTCTGCAGCGCCCAGAGGCCGGCAGCTGCCGACAACAGCACCAGAAAGACTCCACCGAGAAGGTAGCGCCAGATGCGTTTACGGGGCTTTGCTTGTTTCTTTTTCACCACGATACATTCTTCGACAACGAGCTTAGATAACGAGCTTAACAGCGAACTTCACCACAAGTGTTCCGCCACCAGCACCTGCAACCGGCGCGTCTCAGGCCCCAGGGGCCAGCTGTGACGACCGATCAGTTCCCGCACTGGCATAACACCGCGCAGGCTGTTGCACAGGGCCACCTCTTGCGCCGCACACAGCGTTTCGAGGTCCATATCGGCCTCCCGCAGAGGTATGCGACTGCCGAGCCAGTCGCGCATCACGCCGCGGACCCCGCAGCGGCGCAGGTCCGGCGTGACCCAATCGCCGCCCAGCCAGGCCAGCAGGTTGCAGCGCAGGCTCTCGATGACCCGCCCCTCTGCGTCCAGTAACAGGCCGTCGCAGGGCTCTCCGGCTGGCAGCTCTGCCTTGGCGCGATTATATCCCGCGCGCTGCAGGCATTTGCAGCCCGGGTTGGCAGTTTCGAGAGTCTGCAGCCGCGTGTTGCAGAGAAAGAGGCGCGCCCCCCGCTCCAGCTCGGGGGTGGGTTCCAGCGGCAGCAGGCTCAGGTCCCACTGCGTCCGGCCATCGATAGTTCCCCAGCGAAAGCGCGCCTTGGCCGACTTCCCAGGGCAAGAAGCCGCGATCTGCGGCAAAAAGGTCTCGATCCGGGCCATCTCCACCTCGGAGATCTGCCCGCTGCGCAGCAGGCGCGCGCGATGCAGGGGCCACAGGGGCAGGCGGCCGGACTGACAGCGCATCGTCTCCAGGAGCCCGTCGCTGTAGTCATCGTCCGGCGGCAGGGAGGTCGCGGTCTTGCCGCAGTGGAAAAAGCGCGGGAGTGCTGACATGGTGCCCCCGAAAAGGAGAGAAGCGCCCGCCC
Organism: Microbulbifer sp. SE14; assembly: GCF_059834885.1. Taxonomy (NCBI): domain Bacteria; kingdom Pseudomonadati; phylum Pseudomonadota; class Gammaproteobacteria; order Cellvibrionales; family Microbulbiferaceae; genus Microbulbifer; species Microbulbifer sp. SE14. Next base: position 165,977 of record NZ_JCBAJA010000008.1, read on the forward strand.
CAGCCGAAGCCTGGTGGCTGGCGCAACGAATCAGACGCGCCTGAAGATCAGCGAGCCGTTGGTACCGCCGAAGCCGAAGGAGTTGGACAGGACCGCATCGATGGTCATCCTCTGCGCCTCGATGGGCACCAGGTTGATGCCGTTGCAGGCCTCGTCCGGGTTGTCCAGGTTGATGGTCGGCGGCGCCACCTGGTCGCGCAGGGCCAGCACCGAGAAAATCGCCTCGATGGCGCCGGCGGCACCCAGCAGGTGGCCGGTCATGGACTTGGTGGAGCTGACCGCGAGCCTGTCGGCGGCACTGCCGAATACCGAGTGCACCGCCTTGATCTCCGCCTTGTCACCGAGCGGGGTGGAGGTACCGTGGGCGTTGATGTACTGGATGCCGCTCGGGTCCAGGCCCGCGTCGTTGAGGGCATTCTGCATCGACAGGGCCGCGCCGGCGCCGTCTTCCGGCGGAGAGGTCATGTGATAGGCGTCGCCGCTCATACCGAAGCCGCTCAGCTCCGCATAGATCCTGGCACCGCGCGCTTTGGCCCGCTCATACTCCTCCAGCACCAGCACACCGGCACCCTCGCCCAGTACGAAGCCATCGCGATCCACATCCCAGGGGCGGCTCGCCGCCTGCGGGTCGTCGTTACGGGTAGACAGGGCGCGCGCCGCACAAAAGCCGCCGAGGCCCACCGGGGTGGTGACCATTTCCGCACCGCCGCATACCATCACATCGGCGTCGCCGTACTGGATGGCGCGCATGCCCAGGCCTATGGCGTGGGTGCCGGTGGTACAGGCGGTGGTGGTGGAGAGATTCGGGCCCCGCATGCCGTATTTGATCGACAGGTTACCGGCGACCATATTGATAATGGCGCCCGGCACAAAGAAGGGGGACACGCGGCGCGGGCCCTTTTCCGCAATCAGCATCGCATTGTGCTCGATCTCGGCGATGCCGCCCATACCGGAACCTATGCAGGCGCCGACCCGCGGGGCATCATCAATGCTCACTTCCAGGCCGCTGTCTTCGACGGCCTGGATGCCCGCCACCATGCCGTACTGCAGAAACACGTCCATCTTGCGCGCTTCCTTGGCCGGCATATAGGGCGTCGGATCGAAATTCTTCACCGTGGCCGCAAAGCGGGTGGAAAATGCCGAAACATCAAAGGTTTCAATCGGCGCTACACCGCTGGTGCCGGCGAGCATGGCGGACCAGGTATCGTCCACAGTATTGCCCAGCGGACTCACCATACCCATTCCGGTTACGACAACTCTTCTACGCGACACTCGTGTTCCCCCGAAATTCATTCCTGCGCTGCCGCAACCGCCCTTCCGGAACAGTCGGACGGAGTCCGATACAGCAGTCACATTTTTTTAGCGCTGATAAAAGGAGAGCCGTACTATGCAACATAGAACGGCTCTCACGATTTACGGACCCGAACAGCAGACGGCTATTCGAGCCCTAAACTACCCAGCGGGAATTAACCAAGGTTTTCCTTGATGTAATCAATGGCCAACTGAACAGTAGTAATTTTCTCGGCTTCCTCGTCGGGAATTTCGGTCTCGAATTCCTCTTCCAGAGCCATTACCAACTCAACTGTGTCGAGGGAGTCAGCGCCCAGATCTTCAACAAAAGAGGCTTCAGGCTTAACGTCTTCTTCCTTCACGCCCAGTTGTTCAGCAACGATCTTTTTAACGCGCTCTTCAATGCTGCTCATGATTCAATTTAACTCCTAGTGGATAAAAATCTGTTGTAGTCGTTATTGTTCCCTGATTTTGGGATTGGGCCGCATTGAGTTGCGGAGATAACGACCGGCTCACACAGCTTCTGGTTAATGCGAGGCGGCATTGTACCCCAACTTTTTCGGGATGTAATGCGCCGCCTTTCACCGCCGTTAGCTTGAATAAAAAACTCTTAATAATCAATCAGTTATGGCGATTTTTCGAAAAAAAATCTCACGCCATATACATGCCGCCGTTGACGTGAATCGTCTCACCGGTGACATAACCGCCGGCATCACTGGCCAAAAATGCAACGACCGAGGCGATCTCTTCCGGCGCACCCAGGCGCCCCAGCGGGATCTTGCCCAGCAGTGCCTCGCGCTGCGCTTCCGGCAGTACCTTGGTCATGTCGGTGTCGATAAAGCCGGGGGCAACAGTATTGACGGTGATGCCGCGCGAGCCCACTTCCGCCGCCAGGGAGCGGGCAAAGCCGGCGACCCCGGCCTTAGTGGCCGCGTAGTTGCTCTGGCCGGCGTTGCCCATACTGCCCACCACCGAACTGATATTGATGATGCGACCCCAGCGCGCCTTGGTCATATCCCGCAGGCAGGCCTTGGTAACGCGGTAGACAGCGGAGAGGTTGGTGTCGATGACCGCATCCCACTCCTCGTCCTTCATGCGCATCAGCAGGTTGTCTTTGGTGATGCCGGCGTTGTTGACCAGGATGGTCGGCGCACCGAACTCACCCTTGGCGGACTCCAGCAGCCCGGCCAGGCTCTCGGCGCTGGTCACGTCCAGCACCTTGCCCGCACCCTTGATGCCCTTTTCTGCAAAGCGCGCGCTGATCTTTTCCGCACCGGTTTCGCTGGTGGCGGTGCCGATCACAGTGGCACCCAGGCCGCCGAGGGTGTCGGCGATGGCGGCACCAATGCCGCGGCTGGCGCCGGTTACCAGCGCCACCTTGTCATTCAGTGAAATTGTTAGTGTCATTGTTTCTCCAGGGTATTTCGGCGCAGGGCCCCCACCTATCCGGCGGTGGCGATCAGCGCCTCGTGAAACTGTGCTGGCGTGTCGATATTGAGACTGCCGAGGCCGCGATCGATGCGTTTGGCCAGGCCGGCCAGCACCTTGCCGGGGCCGCACTCCACCAACTGACCGGTGCCGGAGGCCGCCATGGCCTGCACACAGGCGGTCCAGCGCACCGGGCTGTAGATCTGCTCCACCATCAGCGCCTTGATTGCCTCCGGATTCGCCTCCGGCCTGGCGTGCACATTGTGGATGACCGGGATTTCCGGGGCGTGAAAAACAGTGGCTTCTATCTGCGGCGCGAGCTTTTCCGCCGCCGGGCGCATCAGCTCGGTGTGGAAGGGCGCGCTGACCGGCAATTGCATGGCGCGCTTGGCGCCGGCAGCCTTGCAGGCCTCGATGGCGCGATCCACCGCAGCACTGCCGCCGGCGATGACAACCTGGCCGGGGGAGTTGTAATTTACCGTGGCGACCACCTCGCCCCGGGCGGATTCGGCGCAGGCCTTCTCCACCGCGGAGTCATCCAGGCCGATCACCGCGGCCATGGCGCCCTCGCCCGCCGGCACCGCCTCCTGCATCAGGCGGCCGCGCTCGCGCACCAGGCGCACCGCGTCAGTAAAGGCCAGGACCCCGGCGCACACCAGCGCCGACCACTCGCCCAGGCTGTGGCCGGCCATGCGCGCGGGGTGTGCGCCACCCTTGGCGCACCAGGTGCGATAGAGGGCGACGCTGGCGGTCAGCAGCAGCGGCTGGGTGCGTTCGGTCAGGTTGATGTCGGCCTGTTCACCGGTCTGGCACAGGTCCCAGAGGTCGTAGCCGAGCACGTCGGACGCCTCGGCGAAGGTGGAGCGTATCTCGGGAAATTCAGCCGCGGTGTCCGCCAGCATACCTATCTGCTGGGAACCCTGGCCGGGGAAGACGAATGCGAGCCTTGCATTGGTCATGGAACATCCTTAAACCTGGTTGGCAGTATTCGGAGGGTGATTCCGGGTCCGATTTAGGCACCGGGGCGGCCCCGCCACCGATGGACCTTCAGGCCTCGGCGGCAGTCTGCACCATGGCGCGGCCGACTCTCGCGGCCAGATCGGCCTCGGCGCACTCCTTGGCGGTGATCATCGCCCGGTAGAATGCCTCGCTGCTGGCACCGCCGTGACTCTTGATCACGTTGCCTTTCACCCCTAAAAAGCTGGCGCCATTATAGCGGGCGGGTTCCACCTGTGTACGCCATTTTCGCAACAGCTTTATGGCTAACTGGCCAAAAAAGCGCTTAAAAGCACCCTTTTTCTCGATAGTGAACGCCTTTTGACCCATCAGTCTGATGACGCCCTCGGCGGATTTCATTGCCACATTGCCCATCAGGCCGTCGCAGACCACGACATCCACCACCCCGGTAAAGATGTCGTGCCCCTCGACAAATCCGGCGTAGTGGATCTTCGAGTCTGCCTCAAACAGCTCGGCCGCGCGGCGTATCTCCTCGGTGCCCTTGTGCGCCTCAGCACCTATGTTGAGCAGTGCCACCTGGAGATCCCGCCTGCCGGTGTGCACCCGCTGGGCCTCGATGCCCATACGGGCAAACTGCAGTAGGTCCTCGGCGCTGCAGTCGATATTGGCGCCCAGGTCCAGCAGGAAGCAGGAGCCCCTCTCCGTCGGCAGGGACTTACCCAGTGCCGGCTTGCGCACGCCCTCGATGTTGCCGAGGATACTGCGGGACAGCGCCAGCAGGGCGCCGGTATTGCCGGAGGTGACCATCGCCTGGACCTCACCGCGGGCCACGGCCTGCAGGGCCAGCGCCATGGAGGATTCGCGCTTGTGGCGGACTGCCTGGAGGGGGTTGCAGCTCTGGGTGATGACCTGCTCGCAGGGCACTATTTCCAGCCGGGAGGCGAGCTGCGGCTGGTGCTCTTCGTCGATCAGGGCCTGGAGCTGGGTGCGGGGGCCGAACAGCTTCAGCTCCGCTTCGGGGAATCTTTTGAGGAATCTGGCACAGGCCGGAACGACAGAGCGGGGACCTAAGTCCCCGCCCATCGCATCCACGGCCAATCGCAATTGGCTGGACAAAGCTTACTCTTCTTCAGAGCCGCCGACTTCGATCACCTTGCGACCGCGGTAGAAACCGTCTTTGGTCACATGGTGACGACGGTGCTTCTCACCGGTAGTCGGATCGACGGACAGTGCCGCACCGGCGCCCAGGGCGTCGTGAGAGCGACGCATACCGCGACGGGAACGGGTCTTTTTGTTTTGCTGAACAGCCATGGCTTGCTCCTAAAATCAACAAATTACACTGGAACCGGGGCGCCTACCGGCGAGCCCAAACTCATCCAAGAACCCCCTGCTTAATGCCAAGCTCAGGACTTCTTCGATGAACCCTTCAACTGTTCCAGCACTTTAAAGGGGTTTTCCCGTTGCTCACCCGCCTCATCGGTATCCTCCCCGTAGTGGAAGCGGTCGCGGGCGACACACTCCTCTTCGTGGTATGCCACCATGGGCAGGTTGAGCAAAATCTCATCTTCCAGCACCTGGTGCAGGTTCAGCTCATCGCCCTCCTGCACCACCGGGTCCAAATCCCTGGGCAGCGCTTTGCCTTGCTCTTCGGACCACACTATCCCCCAGTGGAACTCCGCCTCGACCTGCTCGGGCATCGGCTGCAGGCAGCGCTGGCACTGCAGCTGTACCCTGCAATTCAGTTTTCCGCTCACCATTAGGTGGCGCTGCAGGTCTCGCCCGAATGCAAGTTCGACGCGGACATCCCCGTCGACCGACTCCACCGCAGCACTCAGGCGCTCGAGCCCTGCGTGCGGCAGTATGCCGGCCAACTGCTGCTCGCGCTGCGCCAATTTGCGTGCATCGACGCTCTTCGGAAGCGCGGCTTTAGAGGGGGGTATCGACATAAGCGCGCAATTCTATGGACAAGCCCTACCCTTGTCAAAACAAATCAACCGCCGCAGTATCGGGCCCCGACAGCCCTTCCAGACAACTCGAGTGGACACCCTTATCCATGGCCCGCACCTTGATTCTAGCCTCCAGCTCCCCCTACCGAAGAGCCCTGCTCGAGCAGCTGCGACTGCCCTTCGAATGTGCATCCCCCCATATAGATGAAGAAGCAATGCCCGGTGAGCTGGCCCCCGAGCTGGCCCGGCGACTGGCACAGGAGAAGGCCCGCGCGCTGGCGGACAGACACCCGTATGCACTGATCATCGGCTCGGACCAGGTGGCGGAATGCAACAGGCGCGCACTGGGCAAGCCCGGTGATCGCGAAAGAGCCATAGCACAGCAGCGATCCTGCAGCGGCCAGGTAGTGCACTTCTACACCGGCATCAGCCTGCTGGACACAAGCAGCGGAAAGCAGCGCACCGAGGTGGAGACATTCAGTGTCCACTTCCGGCGACTGAGCGATGAGCAGATCCAACGCTACGTGGAGCTGGAAGAGCCCTACGATTGCGCGGGTTCGTTTAAAGTAGAGAGCCTGGGGATTGCACTCTTCGAAAAAATGGAAGGGTCAGACTTTAATTCACTGATCGGTCTTCCATTAATTCGACTGGTTGATTTGCTGGGGGAATTCGGAATCAGCCCGCTGGCACCCCCGGATCAAGGCAGCCATCAAGGTATGAGGGGCGGCCACTGCAGTAACTCGGAGAAGTGATCGATGATCGCCCGCGGCCTGAAGACCTGCAGCCGCTCCGGCTTGTGCACACCGTAACTGACACCGACAGAGGCCATACCCGCCGAAGCCGCCATCTCCAGGTCGTAAACGGTATCGCCCACCATCACCGCATCCGCCACCGCCGAGCCGGTTTCATCCAGCAATTCGCGCAGCATCAACGGGTTCGGCTTGGAGGCCGTCTCATCAGCGCAGCGGCTGGCGATAAACAACCCGCCGATGCCGTGCTCCTCGAACTCCCGGTTCAGCCCGCGGCGGCTCTTGCCGGTGGCCACCGCCAACTGGTGACCGGTGCCGAGCAACTGGTCCAGCGTCTCCAGCACGCCATCGAACAGCGGCAACGGCTCCCTGCGCGCGACCATCCACTCCTCGGAATAGCAGTCGCGCAGCTGCTGGCGCTGCTCGCTGGTCGCCTCCGGAAACAGGGACGAAATCGCCTCCGGCAGCCCCAGGCCGATGATATTGCCGATGGCCTCCGGCGCCAGCACCGGCAGCCCCACCCTTTCGGCCGCGCGCTGCATGCAGGACACGATACGCGCTTCGGAATTGCACACGGTGCCGTCCCAATCGAGGATTACCAACATAACTGCTCCTCCAACCCTACTGCCCGCGCAACGCCGCCAGCACTGACTCCAGCTCTGCGGAGATGGGCGCCTTCACTTCTACCTTCTCGCCACCCGGCAATGTACAGCGCACCAGCGCCGAATGCAGGAACAGCCGCTTCAGCCCCAGCTCGCGGAACCCGCGGTTGACCTCGTCCGCCGTGTACTTGGTGTCCCCCGCCAGCGGGCAGCCGACAAACTGGGCGTGCACCCGGATCTGGTGGGTGCGACCGGTCACCGGCTCCGCGGAAACCAGCGTGGCGCCCTTGAAGCGCTCCAGCACCTGGAAACGGGTCTCCGACGACTTGCCCTCGGGATCCACGGAAACCATGCGCTCGCCACTCTTCAGGGTATTCTTGCGCAGCGGCGCCTCCACGACGCGCCGCCCGCGCGGCCACTTGCCGGCAGCCAGCGCCAGGTAGGACTTGCCCACCCGGCCCGCACGCAGCTCCGCCTGCACATGCTGCAGCACCGAGCGCTTGCGCGCGACCATGATGGCGCCACTGGTATCCCGATCGAGGCGGTGCACCAGCTCGATGAACGGGCTCTGCGGGTACATCTGCCGCAGCACCTCGATCAACCCCAGGCGCACGCCGCTGCCGCCGTGCACTGCCAGCCCCGCCGGCTTGTTGATCACCAGCAGGCCTTTCGCATCATAGAGTATGGATGCCTCCACCAACTGGCGCAGCTGGTCACCGGCCACCGGCGCCGGGACCTGCTCGGCGGCGCGGATCGGCGGCACCCGCACCACATCGCCAGCGCCCAGCTTGTATTCGGCCTTCACCCTTCCTTTATTAACCCTCACCTCACCCTTGCGCAGGATGCGATAGATGCGCGAGCGCGGCACCCCTTTGAGGCGCGCCTGCAGGAAGTTGTCGATGCGCTGCCCGGCCAGCTCGTCGGGCACGGTCAGCAACTGCACGCCACCGGAGGGGTTCCAGGTATCGGTTGGGGTGGCCGCCGGGGCCAATTTAGAGGGGGGTCTACTTCGCATGGGGCGCATGATAGCGCCACAGCCGAGGCAGGGCCATCGATGAAACGCTCCTCCGCCACACCGGCCACACTACTTTAAAAGTCATAAAAGTAGCGCACTGATGACATACCCACCTGCCACTCTCTCCCCGCCCCGGAGCTTTTTCGGGGCCGGCCTTACGCCGAGCCCAGTAAAAAAAGGAGAATCGGAACCATGAAACACAGCTTGCGCACTTTACTGAGCTCTCTTCTGGGAATGGCGGTCCTGACGGGCACTGCCTTTGCCGGAGACGTGGGTGGCAATGTTCACTCCAATCCTGGCACCATCACCCTGCGCCTGGAGTGGGGCTCCAACTTCGAAAACGCCAAAGAAATCGATGTCACCGACGACGGCGCCTATTCCTTCGGAGTAAGCCTCCGCAACAACACCAAGTATCGCGTCTATGGAAAGTCCGCACCGAGCGGCTGGGCCTGCAAGGGCAAGCAGGTGGACAAGTACATCAACTCCGCGGCCACCACCGATACCCATGTGTACTGCGGCTCTTCCATTTCCGACGGCGTTCGAGTCGCCTCCTGGAACCTGGAATGGTACGACAGCGAGGACGATGCAGAGAAAAAGCAAGCCATCGCCGACCTGATCAACCACTACAACTTCGACGTCCTAGTGGCCAACGAGGTCCTGGATGCGGCATCCTGGGATGACTTCATCAACAACCACCTGGGCAATGCCAGCAATTGGGACTATCGCATCTCCCAGGCCGGCTGCTCACTAAAGCAGGTGACCATGTGGAGGAAGAGTTCCGTGACTTTCGAGTCCGGCTACGACCTGAACAGCGAAACCAGCGGCGGCATTATCGACGAAAATGACGACATCTGGGACGACTGCAGTGGCCGCCGCCCCTATATCGCGAACTTTTCCATCAACAACTCCTCTACCACCTTCACCACCGCCAGCATCCACTTCAAGGCCAAGACCACCCCTTCCGAGTGCCAGCTTCGCAGGGACCAGGTTGACACCTTTGTGGACTGGGTGAACTGGGCCGGCATGGACGAGCAGAACTTTGTCGCCCCGGGCGACTTCAACGACCAGATTCCCGGCAACGGCAACTGTGACTCCATCGACACCCTGGCTTCCATGGAAGCCCACTCCGGTTTCACTTTCGCCACTGCCCAGCCCGATTACACCTATCCCCATATGATGGGCAATGGCCTGGTGACCTACGACACCAAGAGCTTCCAGAACACCATCGACCACATGTGGGTCACCAACCACCTGCTCAACATTCTGGAAACCACAGTGGACACCTACGGCAACCGGGCCAACGCGGTACAAGCCAATATGTACTTCTCCCCCTGGGGAGAGCCGGACCACAATCCCCCCTATATCGTGATCCAGAAGTAACCCTGCCGCGCCGGCCCCCCCGGGGGGCCTGGCGCCCCTCTTACCCCATACCCCCGCCCGCGAAGAAATGCCTACAGCAGCCCCGACAAGCCCCAGATACTGCCCCCTCCCGGAGCACAATTGAAGCGATCCGCCGGCCGTGCTATATTCGGCCGGCCTGAATTGGGCTGGTTTTCGGCGGTGCGCGGCTAACACATTAGAAGCCACAGGCATCGTTCCAGAGAAAATACCGCCAATCGGCCGGTGCGCGCCTCTTTTCATCAGATGGCCGCGTCATTGACAAAACTTCGCCGGCAAGGTGAGCCCATCCCAAAGATTCCCGGGGCGCCTCGCCGGCTACAACTCCCGCAAATATGCGGGTAACTATCGCGAAGGTAAGACGGGCCGAAGCCCGCAGCGCTTGAAAGGACGACTCAAACACTTGCGTCCCGCTCTGTAGAAGCCGCCAGCGACCGCACTGGCATCCCGGGTGCTAGACCCGGCGACACAACACACAGAACTTGAGGGGAATCGGCCACAAGCCGACCGGACAGAGCCGAACGAGACGCAAACCTCGCCGCCCGCAACGACCGTAACCGGAGGGCGGCGCCCAGCCTGAATGCGCCCGAATGCCAATGCTAAAGGTGCGCAACCGGAACTGGGTAGTACTGGATACAAAGGTGCTAAAGGTACTGGTACTCAACTAGAAGGTACCAACGGATGCCGCGCCATTTGCGCGCATTCGGAGTTACAGCAGTGTGACAACTGGGTAGAAACCCGTTTTGCCCCGCCCGTAGAGGCGGTCGGCAGCGCCCTCCCAAAGTCCCCCTGCCCGCCCCGCGGTTCCGGCCGCGCGGCAGCCGCACAACAAGCCTGCGATCTTCGGTGTCCCGCCTTCGCGCAACGCAAGGAATATGAGACACGCATGAAGAGAATGCTAATCAACGCAACTCAGCCTGAGGAGTTGCGCGTAGCCCTGGTCGACGGCCAGTGGCTCTACGATTTGGATATCGAAAACCGCACCCGCCAACAGAAAAAAGCCAACATCTACAAGGGCAAGATCACCCGCGTAGAACCCTCCCTGGAAGCAGCCTTTGTCGACTATGGTGAAGAGCGCCACGGCTTCCTGCCGCTGAAGGAAATCTCCCGCGAGTACTTCATGAAGCAGCCCAAGGACATCGAGGGTCGCATGAAGATCAAGGACGTGATCAAAGAGGGTATGGAAGTCATCGTACAGGTGGACAAGGAAGAGCGCGGCAACAAGGGCGCGGCCCTGACCACCTTTATCAGCCTCGCCGGCCGTTACCTGGTGCTGATGCCGAACAACCCCCGCGCCGGCGGTATTTCCCGCCGCATCGAGGGCGACGAGCGCTCCGACCTGCGCGACGCCCTGTCCGCCGTGGAAGTGCCCTCCGGCATGGGCATCATCGTGCGCACCGCCGGTGTCGGCCGCAGCGGCGAGGAACTGCAGTGGGACCTGAACTACCTGCTGCAGCTGTGGGACGCCATCAAGACGGAAGCCGACAGCTCCAAGGCACCCCACTTCCTGTTCCAGGAGAGCAACGTCATCATCCGCGCCATCCGCGACTATATGCGCGACGATATCGGCGAAGTCATCGTCGACGACAAGGGCGCCTACCAGTTGGCCGCCGAGTTTGCGCGCCAGGTGATGCCCCACTACGCCAACAAGGTGAAATACTACGAAGACGCCATCCCGCTCTTCAACCGCTACCAGATCGAGAGCCAGATAGAGACCGCCTTCGAGCGCGAAGTGAAACTGCCCTCCGGCGGCTCCATCGTGATCGACGTGACCGAGGCCCTGGTATCCATCGACATCAACTCCTCCCGCGCCACCAAGGGCGGCGACATCGAGGAGACGGCGCGCAACATCAACCTGGAAGCCGCGGACGAGATCGCCCGCCAGCTGCGCCTGCGCGACATGGGCGGCCTGGTGGTCATCGACTTTATCGACATGCAGAACAAGGGCAACCAGCGCGAAGTGGAAAAGCGCATGGAGAAGGCCCTCAGTATGGACCGCGCGCGCGTGCAGATTGGCCGCATCTCCCGCTTCGGCCTGCTGGAGATGTCCCGCCAGCGCCTGCGCCCGTCCCTGGGTGAAACCACCTTCCGCGTCTGCCCCCGCTGCAGCGGCCAGGGCACCATCCGCGGCACCAAGTCCCTGGCGCTGTCCATCCTGCGCCTGGTGGAAGAGGAGGCTAAGAAGGAGCGCAGTGCCGAGATCCGCGCCATCTGCCCGGTGAACGTGGCCACCTACCTGCTGAACGAGAAGCGCAAGACCATTTCCCAGATCGAGGCCCGCAACGGCACCCGCGTGGTGGTGGTGCCCAACGCCGATATGGAGACGCCCCACTTCGAGGTGCAGCGCCTGCGCGACGACGAAACCGGCACGGTGGAAACCTCCTACAAGATTTCCGGCACCGTCGAGGACACCAGCGCCAAGCTGGAAGAGGAGCCGGTGCGTCCGCCGGCCCAGCCCGCGGTACAGCAGATAGCCCATACGGCCCCTGCCCCGACCCCCGAGAAGAAACCCGAACCAGGCCTGTTCAGCCGCCTGATCAGCGCCATCGCCGCCCTCTTCTCTGGCGAGGAAAAGACCAAGAAGCACAAGAAGGCCAAGGGCCGCGGCAAGGATTACCAGAAGCAGCGCAGCCGCAGCCAGCGCGGCCGTGGTGGTCGCGGTGATCGCGGCGGCCGTCCCGCGCGCCGCAGGGACGAGCGCCGTGAAGAAGGCAAACAGGAGGCCAAGCGCGAAGAGCGCCGCGAGGAGCAGCGGGAAGAGAAGCGCCCAGCCAAGCGCGACGAAGCCCGCGAAGCCGCAGCCGAGCGCCCCGAGGGCCAGCGCCGCCGGCGCCGCCGCCGCGGCGGTGAGGGCAGGCGCCGCCGCGAGGAGGGCCAGCCCCAGGTTACGGAAACCGCGGTCAGCGAGGTGAGCGCGGAAAGCACCGAGCAGGCTGTGGAGGAGTCCGAGCAGCGCCCGGCACGCCGCCCGAGCAATGTGCGCGGCCGCCCGCAGCCCCGCCGCCGCGGTCGCCGCGAGGAGAATGTCGCTGCGGCAGCGGTAGCCCAAAGCCAGGAGGAGCTGGAGCGCGAAGTCAACGAGGCCATCGACGAGGCCGAGGGCGAAGCCAAGAAGTCCGAGCGCAAGGCAGCCGAAGCCCGCGAGGCTGAAGCAAAAGCCGCGGCGCCGGTAGAAGTTGTTGCCGAAGCAGCGGAAGCCGTGAAGAAAGAAGAAGTTCCTGCGGAACCGGTCCGCGCCGAAACCGTCGCCGAAGAACTGCCGACCGCAGCCGAGGTGGTGAAAGAGGAAGCCCCGGCGGTTGCCGAGCAGGCCGAACCCGAGCAGGCCGCCACTGTCGAGGAGGCCCCGGCCACTGAGGTTGCCGAACCGCCGGTCGCGGAAGTGGCAATGGCGGAGGCGAGCGCCATCGCCGAAGCCGTGGTGAAGGAAGAACCGGCCGCTGAGTTGGCCGAGGCAGAGGAGGCAGTGGCCGCGGAAGCAGCGGTGGAAGGCCCCCACGGCCGCGCCAGCAACGACCCGCGGGTAAACCCGCAGCCGCTGCAGGAGCTATCCATAGTAACCGAGCACCGCGATCTCGGCCTCCTGCAGCCGCTGGACACGGCGCAGCCGGCAGCCATCGAGCACAAGCCGCGCCCCCTGCCCCGCCCGACCAACGACCCCCGCGTCGCCCGCCAGGCGGTACAGGCCAACGACAGTCTTGGCGACGACTCCGCAGCGGCCAGCTGACGCAGCCATTTCGATGGGTTAGCTGGTCAATAAATCAGCTAACCCATTGAACTGCCTAAAAAAATCGTCCGCGCCCTTGTACCGGAAAAAACGCCCGGTATAATGCGCCGGACAATTTGGAGGGGTGGCTGAGTGGTCGAAAGCGGCGGTCTTGAAAACCGTTGACTGTAACAGGTCCCAGGGTTCGAATCCCTGCCCCTCCGCCATACAGAAAAACCCGGCTTCTTGCCGGGTTTTTTTGTATGGCGGAGGGGTAGATTTGGATGAGAACCCCCGTTCGAGCCGTAGGCGCGCAGCGCCGGAGACCAGCGAGCGCAGCGAGCTAATCCCTGCCCCTCCGCCAAACACAACCCGGCTTCTTGCCGGTTTTTTCGTATGGCGAGGGGTAGATTTGGATGAGAACCCCCGTTCGAGCCGCAGGCGCGCAGCGCCGGAGACCAGCGAGCGCAGCGAGCTAATCCCTGCCCCTCCGCCAAACACAACCCGGCTTCTTGCCGGTTTTTTCGTATGGCGAGGGGTAGATTTGGAT